>JAZOSK010000001.1:0-56784 GCA_045657145.1 Bacteroidales bacterium
CTGTTAATTTGTTGCCGGTGAGGACGACTTTCTCGGCATTGATAATTATGACATTGTCGCCACAATCACTGTGGGGAGTAAAGCATGTCTTCCTCTTACCTCTTAGGACCTGTGCTACTTCTGAAGCTAATCTACCCAGAACTTGGCCCTCAGCATCAACGATATACCATTTCTTGTTGGCATTTTCTTTGTTGACGCTAACTGTTTTGTAACTTAATGTATCCATTTGATTAATAATAATTTATGCTGTTAATTCAACATTTGTTTTCTATTCTGTAAAACAGGGTGCAAAATTAAAACTTTTTTTGTTATAAAACAATACGATAGAGCATTTTTTTTAAAAAATCTCAAAATCTTAAAATCTCAGAATCTCTTAATGATGAAATCTTATTATATCACGCATTTTTTTATTTCAATCTTCTGAGTTTTTGAATTTCTTTTATTATATTCTTGTGAGTCTCTGGAAGCATTCTTCTATGCTGGTCTCTTCTCTCTGCATGCTCTTTATTATGATATTGTTGTTGAGCGCCCAGCGCATAAGGTCTTGCCTGATGTCCAAATCCGCCTTCGATTCCAAAATCCATTGGTTGTCTTTGATGGCTTTGGCTTGTTTCAAACCTACAATGTTTCTTAGCATTTCCATCGTGATATTGCCTTCAAATTCAACGACTAAAACATTGTCGGATTCTTTCGTGAGATTCTCTATGTTGTCGTTGGCGACAACGACACCTTTATTAATAATAATAATCCTGTCGCAAAGTGCTTCTACTTCTTGCATGATGTGTGTCGATAACAAAACTGTCTTCTCTTCGCCTAAATCCTTGATGAGGTTTCTGATGTCGATTAATTGGTTAGGGTCCAATCCTGATGTCGGCTCGTCTAAAATCAAAACTGACGGGTTGTGAATCATGGCTTGTGCCAAGCCTACGCGTTGTCTGTAGCCTTTCGACAAAGCGCCTATTTTCTTGTGCATCTCAACTCCTAATCCTGTCATCTCTATCATCTCGTTGATGCGTTTGTTCAGCTCTTCTCCTTTGAGATGATGGATGCCGCCTACGAATCCTAAATATTCTTTGACATACATGTCTAAATATAAAGGATTGTGTTCAGGCAAATATCCGACGCGCTTGCGCACTTCCATCGACTGTTCCCAGATGTCGTAGCCTTCAACGCTGACAGTGCCTTTGGTGGGTGGAATGAAACAGGTGATGATTTTCATCAATGTGGATTTGCCGGCTCCGTTAGGTCCTAACAATCCTACTATTTCTCCCTTGCCTATGGTTAGTGATACATCGTTGAGCGCCAACTGTGTATCGTATTGTTTCGTTACGTTTTGAACTATTATCGACATGCTTATTTTATTTTTTGCAAAAATAGTATTTTTCTATAAAAAATGCATACAGATTTGAAAAAACTGTTGTATCTTTGCACACTCAAAAACGTGGAAAGATTTGATTGATTGCAACCACAAGAAAAAAATGCTAAAACAATGTTTTTTTCCTTACTATTTCAATCTCAAACTCTCCGCAAATTAATTTATTTAAAACAAAAATTTAATTTGTATGGGTTATTACTTCACATCTGAATCGGTCTCAGAAGGTCATCCTGATAAAGTGGCCGATCAAATTTCTGACGCTGTCTTAGACGAAATGCTTCGTCAAGATCCTGAATCTAAAGTAGCTTGCGAAACTATGGTGACGACAGGCCTCGCCGTAATCGCTGGAGAAGTCAAATCTGATGGTTATGTTGATATTCAAAAGACCGCCCGTCGAGTAATCGAACGCATTGGCTACAACAAGGCAGAATATCAATTCGACAGCAAATCATGCGGTATCATCTCTGCAATTCACGAACAATCGCAAGACATCAACCGCGGCGTTGAACGTAATGTGGAAGAAGAACAAGGCGCCGGCGACCAAGGCATGATGTTCGGCTTCGCTTGCAAAGAAACAGATTCTTACATGCCTCTCACTATAGAGTTGTCGCACATCTTATTGCACGAGCTCTCACAAATCCGTCGTGAAGGCAAGAAAATGAAATATCTCCGTCCTGACGCTAAGTCACAGGTTACAGTAGAGTATGGTCCAAACTGGAAACCTCTCCGCATCGACACTATCGTCATCTCAACTCAACATGACGAGTTCCTCAATGATGACGAGGCTATGATTCGCACTATCGAACATGACGTGAGAACAATATTGCTCCCAAGAGTGAAAAAACTTTTGCCTCAGCGCGTGAAGCTTCTTTTCAAGCCTGACATGAAACTTTTCGTCAATCCTACTGGCAAGTTCGTCATCGGCGGACCTCATGGCGACACAGGCCTCACTGGCAGAAAAATCATCGTTGACACATACGGCGGTCGTGGCGCTCACGGCGGCGGCGCTTTCTCTGGCAAAGACTCATCAAAGGTTGACCGTTCAGCAGCTTATGCTGCTCGTCATATAGCCAAGAACCTCGTGGCTTCAGGCGCATGCGATGAGGCTCTCGTACAAATAGCTTACGCTATCGGAGTGGCACAACCTGTTGGTTTCTACATCAATACAAACGGAACGTCACATGTTAAAGACGCTAACGGCAAGAAAATGAGCGACGCTGAAATGGCAGAAAGATTAAAAGGCATCTTCGACCTCCGTCCTTATTCAATAGTGAAAAGATTCGGCTTGAAGAATCCTATCTTCGAACCAACAGCTTCTTACGGTCACTTCGGACGCGACTGCAGAATGGATAAAGTTGAAGTGTTCTACGAAGATAAAGATACCTTCAAAGAAGACGGCAAAATATACAAGAACGTAGAATTCTACGCTTGGGAAAAACTCGACGCAGTGGAAGATATTAGAAGAACTTTAGAATTCTAGAACTTTAGAAATATGAACCTCAGAATTAATTTTCTGGGGTTCTTTTTTTATAAAGATTTTATATTGCAATGGTCTTATTTCAATGTCACTCTCGTGATTCCATGACCTCCTGTCTCTAAACTTGCGTCTTGCATCTGCTGTACGCATGACATCTTGCTGAGCTGTTGACGTATCAGTTGTCGTAAGATTCCGTTTCCTTTTCCGTGTAATATGCTAATGTTTTTGATGCTTAACAATGAGGCATCGTCGATGTATTTGGCTACAGCTTCAAGAGCCTCTTCGCCACGCATTCCTCTCACGTCGAGAGTGAGGTTGAAGTTGGCGGCTTTTTCGTTGATGTCTTCCATTATAGCTTTGCGAAGATATGCTGGGTTGCTGACAGATTTCTTCGCTTCTTTCTTGCTTATCTTAACGACTTTGTCGGCTGTCGTTCTGAGTCGCACGCTGCCGAATTCTATGGTGAGGTCGGTGTCGCTGATGGCGACTATTTCGCCTACTATTTCCATCTCGTTGATACGAACCATATTGCCGACTTGCAGGTCTTGTTCGTCTTTCTTCTCTTTCTCTTCGATTTTAAGATTTTTAGAAATGACTTTAGCGTCTTCTTCAAGCTGCTGTTTCATTCCTTTCAAATCCTGACGCAGCTCTTTGGTACGTTCTTTTTCGGCTTGTGCTTCCTTTATCTCGCGGATGGTACGTTCTATCTTGGCGTTAGCCTTGTCAATGAGCGATTGCGCTTCCTTGTTGGCTTCTTTGAGAAGTGTGTTTTTCTTCTTCTCCAAATCGCTGAGCAAGTTCTTGTATTTTGTGACTACTTCGTTGAGAAGATTGTCTGCCACTTTCAATTCAAATTCTTTCTTGCGTACTTCTTTCTTTTCAATTTCAAGTTGTTGAAGCTGCTGGTCGAAGTTGAGATGTTCCTTGCCGCCAATCTCTGCAGCGTCGTCGAGAATATCTTGCGGGAAACCTATTTTCTTTGCTATTTCGAAAGCGAAAGAGCTGCCGGGTTTACCTGTCATCATCACATAAAGAGGCTGCAAATAACGAGTGTCGAACAACATTGCGCCATTTACGATGCCTTGATGATTGTCGGCTAAAAGTTTTAAGTTGGCATAGTGAGTTGTCACAACGCCGAAAGATTTCTTTTCGTTAAGTTTCAATAATATCGCTTCAGCTATTGCTCCGCCGAGCTGAGGTTCTGTTCCTGTTCCGAACTCGTCGATTAAAAACAAAGTGCGTTTGCTGCTATGATTCAGCAACTCTTTCATGTTGAGAAGATGAGAGCTGTAAGTACTCAAATCGTTCTCAAGAGATTGGGAGTCGCCGATGTCAATGAACATATCGTGGAATATTCCGCATTTGGAGTCTATCTCCATCGGGACGGCGAGTCCGCATTGAAGCATATATTGAACGAGTCCGATAGTCTTGAGGCAAACAGACTTGCCACCGGCGTTAGGACCTGATATTACGAGTATTCTGTTGTCTTTGTCGAGACTTAAATCCAAAGGAGTGATGAGTTTGTCTTGCGACTTCAGTTTTTGTTCTAAGAGTGGATGTCGAGCCTGGCGCCAGAGAAACATTGGTTCGTCGTTTATTTCAGGCACGACGCATTTGTATTCGTTTGATAATATTGCTTTGGCGCGAATGAAATCGAGAAGTCCGAGCAGGTTCCAAGCTTTGAGCAAGTTAGGTATTTCCGGACGTAGTATCTTAGTGAAAGCGAGGAGTATTTTGTTTATTTCTCTTCTCTCAGCATATTCAAGTTCTCTGATTTCGTTGTTGGTGTCGAATATCTCGGCGGGTTCAATATATACTGTCTGACCTGTTGCTGATTCGTCATGTATGAAGCCACGCAGCGCTCTTTTGTCGGCTGCTTTCACCGGAATTACGGGGCGGCCGTCGCGTATGGTGAGTTCAGCGCTGCTGTCGGTCCAGCCTGCGGCTTTGGCATCGGTGAGAATCTTGCGCATACGGCGGTCGATGGATGACTGTTTTTTTCTTATTTCTCGTCGTATCTCTGCGAGTTCAGGGGAGGCGCTGTCGGGCATATCGCCTTTGTCGTCGATGAGACGAATGATTTCGGAAAAGATATATTTGTCAATATCAATGCCTTCAGCCAAAGCCTTGAGTGATTTTACCTTGTCGGAAGATTCAGATTTAAAGAAATTCAGGACGTAAGACAAGGCTGTCAAAGTAGGCTTTAATTCAAAGAGACTTTCGAGACTTATGACGGTGCCTTCAATGCTTAGATGTCTGAAGTCGTCGCGCAAATCGTTGTAGTCGCGAACCGGGAAAGGAACGCCGTTTTGTAAAAGTGAAAGTAAATCTTCAATCTGCGAGAGGCGTACTTTGATTCTGTCGATGTCGGAGCTGAATCGCATCTTGTCAACAAATTCTTTACCCATCTCGCTGATGCACAATTCGCTAAGTCTATTCTTTATAGAAACAAATCCAATCTTATTCTCAAAATCTTTAGGATAAATCATCTCGCTTTTTATTTTTTGCAAAGATACAAAAAGACTACAAGACTACAAGACAACAAGACTGCAAGTTTTTTTAATCTTTATCTAATTCCTTTTCTAATATGTCATATATGTAAACTGGACTTTGGAAATATAGTCCAGTTAGGGGATTATATAGATTGGCAAATGTTTGCGAATTGTAGAATATATCAATCGCTTCAGAAATGGAAATTTTTCTTTTTTCAGCAAGCATCGTGATGACATCACGTGTTGTGCATTCATTCATATAATCAATCTCGCTCATATTCTGATAAGATTAGATATCGCTTTTTCAGTTCCGAAGAAATATTGAAATGTTATTCCTTTGATGAATTTTAACCTTTCTTGGAATATTTCAAGGTCGATATTGTTTTCTAATAAGTTGCGGATTTGTACACCGATTTTGTCGTTGGCGATGGGACCATAAATAACATCGTATTTGTGAATGTTATCATTGTTTTCATTAAGTCTGTTTTGAAGAATAAAATCAGCCCATTCTTTTGAATATGTGTCAAAAGATATAAAATCCATACTTCCATCTGAAAGAAGATTTTGATCGAATTTGTAAGATATTACGATTGGTTCTGTTCCGAATTGGACAGCTTTAAACGTTGCAAGTTTAAAAGCTTGGTCATAATCTTCTGATAAATAAAAACCTTTGCCAAAATCTTTTCCTTTATTAGATTTTGAAAGGTCTATTTTGTCAAAGTTTATATATGTCCCATGATGTAGAATCATTATAGATTTCCTCCATTTCTTTTGCAAAAAGCTGATATTGATTCTATCATATATTGAAAACTCATAGTATGAGCTATTTCATACTGCTCTTCCAAAAATAGGAGAGCTTTATGTTTCTTTAAATAACTATAACTTTCATGTAATGATAACTTATAGTGCTGAGCGAATTCGCTTATAAATATTACTATATATTCTATTTTATTCTTGTTATTCATTACAATATTTTTAGTTATAACAACTTAATCGTTATCTTTCTTGCAAAGATAGTATTTTTTTTCAGTTATTTAATTTAAAAATATCTCTGATTTTTGCTTTCTTAAATAATAGTTAGAAAAAAATATATTACCTTTGCTATATTAAATATGGACATGGTCTGTTGACTGTTGACAGTTGTCCGTTGACAAAAAAATAACAACGATGATAAGAATAGAAATTTGTACAAATGGTTATCAATCAGTGATTAACGCTCAGGAAAACGGAGCTCATTGCACTGAGTTATGTGAATCTTTAGAAGTTGGTGGTGTTACTCCTTCATACGGCACTTTGAAAAAAGTCGCTGCTGATATGAAAATTCCTGTCAGAGTTCTCATCCGTCCTCGTTCTGGCAATTATATTTATAATGACGCAGAACTTGAAATGATGTGCCTCGACATAGCTTTGATAAAAGAACTCGGTTATGAAGGTGTTGTTATCGGCGCTCTCACTGAAAACGGTGATTTGGACGTTCCTAAAATCAAGGCGATGATGAAAGCAGGCGAGGGCATGAAATTTACTTTCCACCGCGCCATAGACGCATGTAACGACCCTCTCGAAGCATTGAAGATTTTGGTTGACTTAGGTTTCGATAAAGTCCTTACTTCAGGATGTAAACCAAAAGCTGTCGATGGAATCGAGATGATTGCCAAGATGCAGCAGCAATATGGCGATAAGATTAAAATCATGGCAGGCGGCGGCGTAAATGTTAATAACGTCATGAAAATCATAAATGAGACTGGCGTTTCAAACTGTCACGCTTCCTTGACTGTAGATGTCGATAATTACTGCCAAAATCTTTATCCTGAGAAAGTTGACAACACCGGCGCTGCTATGTGCTGGAAGGTGTCTTCGCCTTCACTTATTAAGGAAATGTTAAATATTGTTAAAAATAGTTAAAAATGATGTGTAACAGATTGCTGTTACACATTTTTACATTAATTTTACAAACTGAAATATAATATAAAAACAATCCTGATGAAGATTCGTAATTTACTTTTTATAGCGGCTTTCTTGACGCTGTTTTCTTGTGCTGAAAAGCATAGCAATCCATTGATTCAGAATTTGAACGATTCATGGAATGTCACAACCGATACCTTAAATATTAATATGGAAGTCGATGTGCCTTCTGTCATCATCGCTGATATGTATGAAAACGGATTGATTCCTCATCCTTACTATAGCGACGTTGAACCTCAGTTGCACTGGATTCCTCAACGCGAATGGGTCTATACCTTGAACTTCGATGCTGACGACGACATCATGAATGAAGATGTGATAGAACTCGTGTTTGATGGCCTTGACACTTATGCCGACGTTTGGCTCAACGACAAACATTTGTTCTATGCCGACAATATGTTCAAGAAATGGAGCTGCGATGTCGAAGATATTTTGAAAGAAAAAGATAATAACATCAAGATTAAATTCTATCCTTTTGATAAGGTGAGAGATAGCCTAATTGAGACTTATCCTCTTCGTTTCCCTGAGAAATACGCTGTCATGCGTAAGGCTGCTTATCAAAATGGTTGGGACTGGGCTCCTCGTTATATGAATATGGGAATCTGGCAACCAGTCTATCTCAAAGCCTGGACTCATTCAACAATGAATTCTGCAACAATCATCACCACAGCAATCCAAGATGATAAAGCCGATTTATGTTTCGAAACTCATATCAAGGCTGATAAAGAACATAATGTTACATTGCAAGTTTTCCAAAATGATGTGAAGATCTTAGAAAATAATGTTCAGCTAAAAGAAGGTGATAACTATTTCTCTTTCCCATTTGAAATTGCAAATCCTAACTTGTGGAATCCTAATGAGTTGGGAGAACAAAATATGTATACGTTTAATGTTAAAATGCTTGATGATGAAAATATCATCGAGGAAAGAGATATTAAAATGGGCATTCGTACCATTGAAATGGTAGAAGAACCTGATAGCATCGGAACTGCATTTTATTTCAAAGTGAATGGCACGCCTTTGTATATGAAAGGTGCGAATTATATTCCAGAGGAAATGATAACATCTTGGATGTCAAGAGAAAAAACAAAGAAACTCCTAGGACAATGCGTTGGCGACGCTCATATGAATATGTTGCGTATATGGGGCGGAGGCATCTATCCTCCTGATTATTTCTATGAAATATGCGACAGCCTCGGCATTCTCGTATGGCAAGATTTTATGTTCGCTGGTTCTACTTATCCTTACAGTGACGAGTATATTAATAATGTAAGAAAAGAAGCGGAAAAACAAGTCATAAGATATAAGAACCATCCATCTCTCGCATTATGGTGCGGCAACAACGAAATCAGTGAGGGTTATTACAATTGGGGCTGGCAAAATTCAATGGGTTGGTCTGATGAAGAATATAAGGAAATGAAGGACGGCTACGACAAACTCTTTGAAGAAATGTTAGATGAAGTCGTTAAGACTAATGATAAGTCAAGACCTTACTGGCCAAGTTCTCCTAAAAACGGATGGGGTAGAGCTGCAAGTCTCACAGAAGGCGACGTTCACTATTGGGGCGTATGGTGGGGTGAACTTCCTTATGAAATATATAGAGAAAAAGTAGGTCGTTTCAACAGCGAATTCGGTTATCAGTCATATCCTTCAATGGCAACACTTAAGATGATTGATGAAAACCTTGACTTCGATAATCCTATTATCCAAGCGCATCAAAAACATGCTAGAGGCGAGAAACTCATTATGGATCATGTGGTGAAATATTTTGGTGAACCAACTGACTTTGAAGATTACGTTTATCTAAGCCAACTCTCACAAGCCTACGGAATGGACATCGCGATTTCTGCACAACGCAGCTCACGTCCTCGCAGTATGGGTTCTCTTTATTGGCAACTAAACGATGCTTGGACATCTATTTCATGGTCTTCAATAGATTATTACGGAAATAAAAAAGCATTACATTATAAACTCAGTGAAATCTATGCACCTATATTATTAGGTATGGATGAAAATGCTAATGGCTCTTATAAACTTTGGATCAGCAATGACTTGCAACGCGACATAAATGGACGAGTTCGTATCTTGGTTGAAGATATGAAAGGAAACCAGATGTTCGCATTCTCTGAAGTCGTTGATATTAAGGCGAACAGCTGTTACAGACTTCCAGAAAGCATTAAAATCAATGTGTCAAAGAAGAGAAAATCAGAATGCTTTGCACGTATAATTCTTATGGAAGAAGATACAGTATTGAGTGAACGCTTGCATTTCTTTGTATATCCAAAAGACTTGAAACTTGTCAAGACAGAACTTGAACCAAAGGTTACATTCGCTGATGGAAAATACACTCTCGAATTTAATTCAAAAGTATTTGTGAAAGATGTATATGTCTCAACGACAGAAGCCGGTGAGTTCTCAAGAAACTTCTTCGATGTACTTCCTAATACACCGATGACTATAACATTCGAACCGGAAGATAAGGAAAAGAAAAATTTGAAGTTTAAGGTACACACTTATAATAATTGAAAATTGAAAGGTGAAAATTGAAAGGTGAAATTTGAAAATTAATGTAGAGATGTGTCAATGACACATATAAATATAAACAAGATGTCGTTGATGCGTCTTTTAAATTGAAAATTAACATTTAACAAATTAGAAAGCTATGAGAAAAATCTATTTAATTATGGCACTTGCATGTATGGCATTGGTGTCATGTAAGCCAGATGGTGTTGACGGAAAACATCATGGTCACGAATATGTTGACTTAGGATTAAGTGTAAAATGGGCTATAAGTAATTTAGGAGCTAGTTGCCCAGAAGATTATGGACATTATTTTGCATGGGGAGAGACAACAACAAAGGAAATTTACGATGAAGAGAGCTGCCCTACTTACGGACTTAGTTATTCAAAATTACAATCAGAAGGCTATATAGGCGACAAAGGCAATCTCACAGCGGAATATGATGCGGCTACAGCTAACTGGGGCGGAGACTGGAGAATGCCTACGGACAAAGAATTGGATGAATTAAGAACAAAATGTACATGGACATGGACTACAAATAACGATGTTTATGGTTATAATGTTGTAGGCCCTAATGGTAACAGTATATTCCTTCCTGCTGCTGGCAGCCGTAGCTGGTCATCACTCATGTTCGATGGAAGTATCGGTAACTATTGGAGTTCTACACCTTATATGTTAAGCAACGACAACGCATATGGTTTCTACTTCAATAGTGGCAGTTGCTACATGGGTAGCTACGACCGTAACAGCGGCCGTACTATACGTCCTGTCTTAGAATAATTAGGAATAAAGTAGAGACGCGTCGATGTTTTATTGAAAAAAACACATTGACACGTCTCTTCAATATGGGAAAGACGTATCACACGACACAGATGAAATGAATAATGTGTCGTTGATGCGTCTTTTTTTAATTGAAGACTGAAAGGTGAAATTGGCTGTCGGTGGTCAGCGGTCAGCTATCAGTAGAAAATTAACTTTCAATTTTCAATTTTCAATTTCCAAAGTCTGTTGACATAAAAAAAGACGCCATCTTTCAATGACGTCTATATCTCTGTGTCTCGGAGTTCAGTGACTCGGTGACTTAATTAATCTAATTTCAAAACAGCTAAGAATGCTGACTGTGGAACTTCTACGCTACCAATCTGACGCATTCTCTTCTTACCTGCTTTCTGCTTTTCGAGGAGCTTACGCTTACGGCTGACGTCGCCACCATAACATTTTGCAGTAACGTCCTTACGAACTTGACGCACAGTCTCTCTCGCGATAATCTTAGCTCCAATCGAAGCTTGGATTGCGATATCGAACTGATGACGTGGGATTAATTCTTTTAACTTTTCACACATCTTACGTCCGAAAGCGTATGCATTGTCACGGTGAATCAATGTTGACAAAGCATCGACTACTTCGCCGTTTAACATGATATCCAACTTGACGAGACTTGCTTGTTGGTAACCAGCGATGTGATAGTCGAAAGAAGCGTAACCTTTTGATATAGATTTTAATTTATCGTAGAAGTCGAAAACGATTTCGCTCAATGGCATCTGGAATTTAAGTTCGACACGGTCGGTGGTGAGATAAGTCTGGTTCATCAAGACTCCGCGTTTGTCGATACATAACTTCATGATAGAACCGACGAATTCGTTCTTAGTGATAATTTCTGCTATGATGAAAGGCTCGTCGATATGATCGAGTTTTGTTACTTCAGGCAAACCGCTTGGGTTGTGAACGTCGATGACTTCGCCGTCGGTGAGATAAGCCTTGAATGAAACGTTAGGCACAGTTGTGATGACGTCCATATTGAACTCACGGTCGAGGCGTTCTTGCACGATTTCCATGTGGAGCAAACCGAGGAAGCCGCAGCGGAATCCGAAACCAAGAGCTGCTGATGACTCAGGTTCCCATACCAATGAAGCATCGTTGAGTTGTAATTTCTCCAATGAAGCGCGGAGTTCTTCGTAGTCGTCAGCGCTGACAGGATAGACACCAGCGAAAACCATTGGCTTGACGTGTTCGAAACCTTCGATAGGTTTTTCGCAAGGACGTTCAACGTGAGTGATGGTGTCGCCGACCTTAACTTCAGAAGAAGTCTTGATACCAGAGATGATATAACCTACGTTACCAGCTGAGAGCTCGTCTTTTGGAACTTGTTTCAACTGAAGCACACCGATTTCGTCAGCATGATATTCCATCTTCGTTGCGAAGAATTTCACGAGTTCGTCTTTGCGTATCGTTCCGTTGAAGATACGGAAGTAGGCGATGATGCCTCTATAAGAATTGAACACAGAGTCGAAGATGAGAGCCTGCAATGGAGCGTTAGGGTCGCCTTTTGGAGCAGGTATTCTGTTGACGATAGCCTCGAGGATTTCTTCGATACCTATATTATTACGTGCGCTACAGCGTAAGATTTCAGAACGGTCGCAGCCGATGAGGTCTATAATCTGGTCTTCCACCATTTCTGGGTTCGCACTGTCCATGTCTATTTTGTTGATGACAGGGATGATTTCAAGGTCGTGTTCCATCGCCATATAGAGGTTGGAGATGGTCTGAGCCTGGATGCCCTGTGTGGCGTCGACGACTAATAATGCGCCTTCGCAAGCTGCGATAGAACGTGACACCTCGTAAGAGAAGTCGACGTGACCGGGAGTGTCGATGAGGTTGAGGGTGTAGTTGACACCGTCTTTAACATAATTCATCTGGATGGCGTGGCTCTTGATGGTGATGCCGCGCTCACGTTCCAAATCCATGTCATCGAGAACCTGATTGACTAACTCTTTCTGTGATAAAGTCTTAGTGTTCTCTAAAAGTCTGTCTGCCAATGTGCTCTTACCGTGGTCGATATGAGCTATAATACAAAAGTTTCTAATCTTATCCATATTGGCGCAAAGATAATAAAAAAGTCAACAAGACTGCAAGACTATAAGGCTACAAGTCAATTTTTTTTAATTAGGGGTCAGAGGGGTCAGAGGGGTCAGAGGGGTTGGAGGGGTTAGAGGGATTGGAGGGAATAGAGGGATTAGAGGAACTTTGGTCCCTTTAGTCCCTTTAGTTCCTTTAGTCCCTCAAGTCCCTCAAGTCCCTCCAAGTCCCTTTAGTCCCTCCAGTCCCTCCAGTCCCTCCAGTCCCTCAAAAAAAATCTCTCATAACCTTATTGTATTTCGGTAAAAAAATGTAATTTTGCAAGTTTGAAAAGAAAAATATATTTCAAATTTGTTTAAACTATTTTAAAACTATAAAAACATAAAAGTATGGCAAAAATTAAAGTGGGTATTAACGGTTTTGGTAGAATAGGCCGTTTCGTTTTCAGAGCTGCTCAAACTCGTAATGACATTGAAATAGTCGGTATTAACGACTTATGTCCAGTTGACTATTTAGCATATATGTTGAAATATGACACAATGCATGGTCAATTCGACGGCACAATAGATTTCGACGTAGAGAAAAACCTCCTCATCGTCAATGGTAATCCAATCCGCATCACTGCAGAAAAAGATCCAGCAAACTTGAAATGGAATGAAGTAGAAGCTGAATACGTTGTTGAATCAACAGGTTTGTTCCTCTCAAAGGACAAAGCTCAAGCTCACATCGAAGCTGGTGCTAAATACGTTGTTATGTCAGCTCCTTCAAAAGACGACACTCCAATGTTCGTTTGCGGCGTTAACGAAAAAACATACGTTAAAGGAACTCAATTCGTTTCTAACGCTTCATGTACAACAAACTGCTTAGCTCCAATCGCTAAAGTTTTACACGACAACTTCGGTATCGAAAGCGGTTTGATGACAACAGTTCACTCAGTTACAGCAACACAAAAGACAGTCGATGGTCCATCATTGAAAGACTGGCGTGGCGGTCGCGCAGCATCAGGTAACATCATCCCTTCATCAACAGGCGCTGCTAAAGCTGTTGGTAAAGTTATCCCTGAATTGAACGGCAAACTCACAGGTATCTCAATGCGCGTTCCTACATTAGACGTTTCTGTTGTTGACCTCACAGTTAACCTTCAAAAACCAGCTTCAAAAGAAGCTATCTGCAAAGCTATGAAAGAAGCTTCAGAAGGTGAACTTAAAGGCGTTCTCGGTTACACAGAAGACGCTGTCGTTTCTTCAGACTTCTTAGGCTGCACATTGACATCAATCTTTGATGCTAACGCTGGTGTTTATCTCACAGACACATTCGTAAAAGTCGTTTCTTGGTACGACAACGAAATCGGTTATTCAAATAAGGTATTAGACCTTATCGCACATATGGCTACAGTTAATGGCTAATGACAAATGACAAATGGCTAAAGACTAAAGGCTAATGGCTTTTTAGAAACTCAGAATCTCAAAATTGGGGTTCTGAGTTTTTTTATTCGTCAATATTGGTATCGTGTTTAAAAATATTTAACTTTGCAAGTTGTATCGCAATTGTTTAATTTACAAACAGACTCTGTTGTTGATAATCAAAACGTAAGAGTCTATTTTTAAAAACATTTTTTTATGAAAAAGTATTTTATTTTATTGGCTGTAGTGACATTGTTGATGTCATGTGGCAAGACAGAAAAACCTATTGTTGTAACAACGGATGTCTTACAAGTGACAGAAACGACTGCTGTATGTGCAGGTGAAGTTGAATCGGACGGTGGAGCAGAAGTGACAGCAAAAGGCGTATGCTGGAGTAAAGAACAGAATCCTACTATTGATGATAATAAAACAACAGAAGTCGGCGGAATTGGAGCGTTCACTTCTGAACTTAAAGACTTAGCATCTCAGACAACTTATTATGTAAGAGCTTACGCTACTAATGAAGTTGGAACTTCTTATGGTGAAGAAAAATGTTTCACAACATTAGGAATTGATGATGAAGAACCAGAAACACCAGAAGAACCAGAAACACCAGAAGATCCAATTGTTCCAGAAGAACCTGAAGAAGAGATAAATGGTTATCATTATGTTGACTTAGGCTTGCCTAGCGGTTTGAAATGGGCTACTCACAATGTGGGTGCATTTGAGCCACAAGAAGTTGGAACTTATTTCGCATGGGGAGAAATTAAATCCAAAGATGATTTTACAGCCTCAGATTGCAGCACATATTACATTGAAATGGGAGATATTGCAGGCGATGTAAATCATGATATCGCAGCTTCATCCTGGGGTTCGACATGGAGAATGCCAACAGAAGCTGATGTGAAAGAGCTGATGGAAAACTGTACATTCGAGTGGGTTATGTTGAATAATTATATGCAAGGCTGCATTGTGACTGGAGCTAACGGCAATAAGATGTATCTCCCATCGGGTGGATTTAAAGCTGAAAAAATAGTAAGCTTCGCAGATGCTGAAGCCGCATATTGGACATCGACACCAGACACATTTAACGGCGACTGGGGATATGCTACATTCTTTTATGTCTATAATAACAATTTCTGCAACAGAGGCTGGATGAGCCGCTACGTCGGAATGTTGGTAAGACCAGTGTCGGAATAGTTGAAAATTGAAAATTGAAAGATATTGAGACGTCATTGTGGCGTCTCAATTTTTTTTGTTAATTTTTTTTAGTATTTCCTATTGATTTTCGGAAAAAAGCATATTAACTTTGCAAGTTCAAATGCGGAAAATATGAATTATCCTGACACATATTCCAAGGAAGAGCAGCTTGAAATGGACAAGCAGTACGATGTTTTGCTTGAAGCATGGACTAGCGAAAAAAAAGAAGCTGATATTGAACTTGTTAAAAAAGCTTATGAATTTGCGGCTCTGGCTCATAAAGACGCCCGTCGTAAGTCGGGCGAGCCTTACATCTTCCATCCAATAGCAGTGGCGATTATCGTGGCTAAGGAAATCGGAATGGGCGCAACGTCAATAACAAGTGCGCTCCTTCACGACGTGGTCGAGGATACAGACTATACCGTTGAATATATTTCCCAAGAGTTCGGACCTAAAGTGGCTCGAGTTGTGAAAGGCCTCACCAAACTCAGCAGCATTGATTTTCAAAATAGCATCGAAAGCATCCAGGCAGAAAATTATCGTAAGATAGTGAATACTATGTCGGAAGACATACGCGTCATTCTTGTGAAACTCGCTGACAGACTGCATAACATGAGAACCTTGGAGTCGATGGCGCATCATAAACAGCTAAAAATAGCTTCTGAAACGGTGTCGTTCTACGCGCCTCTCGCGTTCCGTCTAGGATTGTTCGCCATAAAATCTGAACTAGAAAACCTTTGCCTTAAATATATAAATCCTCAAGTTTATGAATCTATATCGTTGCAAATAAATGAGATACGAGATAAAAAAATCAAGGAACTTGAAGAGTTTATCATTCCTATTAAAGAAGAATTAGAAAAGGAAGGCATTAAGGCAGAACTGAAAATCATTGAAAGAAGACAGAGCAGCCTTTGGGAAAGAATGCGTAAATTCGGTCTTTCCTTAGATGAGATTTACGACGCTTATGTGTTAAGAATCATCATCGATTGTCCTGTTGAACTTGAAAAAATCCAGTGTTGGCAGACATTCGGCGTGATGACGATGTTCTATCGTCCGAATAATTCAAGGCTAAGAGACTGGCTGTCGTTCCCAAAAACAAACGGCTATGAGTCAATACATGCTGTTTTTATGAGTAGGCAAGGCAACTGGATTGAGACGCAAATAAGGACACATAGAATGGACATCATCGCTGAGCGCGGCGTGATGGCTTACCTTAAATATAAGAACGAAGTCAATGCCGCTGAAAATAGCCTCAAATTGTGGCTCGATAATGTGATAGACCTCACAAACTCCAGCGACTCCTCCGCAATAGAATTTATCAATAGCTTTAAACTCGACTTGTTCGGTGACGAGATTTTCGTCTTCACTCCAAAAGGTGAAATGAAAAGCATGCCGAAAGGCGCTACAGTCCTCGACTTCGCCTATATGATTCACAGTGAGATTGGTAATCATTGTATCGGCGCTAATGTCAATAAGAAATTGACGACTATCGACTATGTCCTTAATATGGGCGACCAAGTTGAAGTCATTACTTCGCAACATCAGCATCCGCATGAAAATAGCTTCGATTTTTTAGTCACATCCTTGGCGAAAACACGCCTGAAAGCCGGTATCAAAGACTATAAGAGGTCGTTTAAAGAAGACGGAAAAGCTAAACTTCAAGATTATTTCGATAAATTAAATATAGAGTTTACTAAACAAAACAGAAATATAGTAGCAGAAAAACTTGGCTTGGCTGGACGTATAGACCTATATTATAATGTGTCGATAGGCAAATTCAATTTCCAAGATATTGAACCTATATTCAAAAATACTCAAAATAATACTAATACCTTATTAAAGATATTGACATTCGGATTGGTCGGCTCCACATCATCTAAGTCGGTGCCTGTGTCAGAGTCAGAGTTAAAGTCAGAGCCTAATGATTTAGGATACACAATATCAACATGCTGCAATCCTATTCCTGGTGATGATGTCGTGGCTATCACATTCCCTAACCAGCCGGTTCAATTGCATCGGCCAGATTGCCCGAAGGCAATAGAACTTATGTCGAAATACGGCAAGAATATCGTCAAGGCAAAATGGCAGTTTTCGGAAGATATTGCATTCATGGCAACATTGAAGATTTCAGGCGTCAATAAGTTCGGATTCGGTACGGAATTGTTCGCGCTTCTTAGCGATAACTTCAAACTTGACCTTCATTCTATCAAAATGCAAAGCGAAGGCGGAATGGTCGATGTCATAGTGTCGTTTTATGTTAATAATTTGCGACAATTAGAGACAGTTATCGACAGCTTGAGAAAAATGGACCTTGTGAAAAAGGTTATTAGATTGGAAAGAAACATTGAAAGTTAAGGACTTACTTTCTTTGAAAAAAATAATTCTTTTTATTTGCTTGCGTACTGAGATTTTTACTAATTTTGAACGCTAAATAGGAAAAGGATTTTAGAATATTAAAATTCTAGGATTCTAGAACATTGGAAAGATGCTGAGTGAACTTTTAAGGTTCTGAATTTCTAAGATTCTAGATTTCGTCAAAGCTCCAATTCGAGAGCAATATTTAGCTTAGTTTTTGTAAATTATTAAAAATCAATAAAGAATTATGGCAAAAATAGATTTGCTTCTTGGATTGCAGTGGGGCGACGAAGGTAAAGGTAAAGTCGTCGACGCTCTTACACCTAAGTACGATATAGTAGCTCGTTTTCAAGGCGGACCAAACGCTGGTCACACTATCGAGTTCGATGGCAAGAAATTCGTCTTGCACACAATCCCTTCAGGCATCTTTAACGAAGGTTGTGTCAACGTAATCGGCAATGGCGTTATCATCGATGCTAAGATATTTAAAGATGAAATAGATAAACTCTCAGAAAGCGGCATCGACATCAAAGACCGCCTCTTGATTTCAAACAAGTCACATCTTATCATCCCAACACACCGCGCTCTCGACGCTGCTAACGAAAAAGCACTTCAAAAAAATAAAATCGGTTCTACTTTAAAAGGTATAGGACCAACATATACAGACAAGACAGCTCGTCGCGGATTACGTATAGGCGACATCGCTGCTGACGACTTCATGGCTCGTTATGAGAGACTGAAAAACACTCACCTCGCTCAAATCAAAAACCTCGACTTCGATATGAGCACTCTCACTCTCGATAATATGTCATTTGAACAATATGAACAAGAATGGTTCAAAGCTATCGAGTTCTTGAAACAATTCCAATTCATCGAAAGCGAATATTTCATCAATAAATCTATCGCTGAAGGCAAACGCGTTCTCGCAGAAGGCGCACAAGGAACACTTCTCGATGTTGACTTCGGAAGTTATCCTTTCGTGACATCATCATCAGCTATCGCAGCTGGCGCTTGCTCAGGCCTCGGCGTTGCTCCAAGCAAAATCGGCAAGGTATACGGTATCTTCAAAGCTTACTGCACACGCGTCGGTACAGGTCCTTTCCCAACAGAATTGTTCGACGAAGTAGGCGAGAAGTTGCGTAAAAACGGTCACGAATTCGGTTCAACAACAGGCCGCGCTCGTCGTACAGGTTGGCTCGACCTCCCAGCTCTTAAATACGCTGTCATGCTCAATGGCGTCACCGACCTCATGATGATGAAAGCTGACGTCATGGACGACTTCGAAGAAATTCAAGTCGCTACAGCTTACAATTACAAAAACGAAGAAATCGACTTCCTCCCATTCGATGCATGCACTCAGACAATGACTCCAGTCTTGAAGACTTTCAAAGGATGGAACCAAAAGATAGAAAAAGATATTCCTGCTGAATTGAACGATTATATAGAATTCATCGAAAATTATATCGGCGTGCCTATCACATTGGTGTCTTACGGTCCTGACCGCAGCGAATGTATAGAGAGACCTGTTAAATAATTATGAAATTGTAGAGACGTATCAATGTTACCTGAAAATAAACACACATTGATGCTTCTCATAAAATAAAAAAGACGCGTCAATAATTATTGATGCGTCTTATAATTATAAATACAAATAAATATGAATAAGATTAAAAATTTAGTATTGGCTTTCTTTGTCATGAGTATGATGTTCTCATGTGCTGACAATACAACTCATTTCATTTCAGACGCTCAGCAAAGAGCTGATGTCAAAGCTGACCTCGAAGCTAAGATGGCGGAATTCCCTAACGGTGATTATTTCAATATCTTGAATGAAGAAATGCCTCAAAATGAAAAAGAAGCATTGGAGTTTTTATATGCTTATATGTTTGATGGCGACCTCACCGACTATAGCGGCGAATTTTATCACGCTAACGTAAAAGCTGCGTTCAAGGCAAGAGAAGAGATGCCTTGGGGAAAAGATATTCCTGAAAGAGAATTTAATCACTTCGTAGTGCCAGTCAGAGTTAACAATGAAAACCTCGACGACTCTCGTTTTGTTTTTTATGAAGAATTGAAAGACAGAGTGAAAGACTTGTCGTTATATGACGCTGTCTTGGAAATAAACCACTGGTGCCACGAGAAAGCCAACTACAAAGGTTCCGACTCAAGAACAAGCTCTCCGCTTGCAACAGTGAAGACATCATGGGGACGCTGCGGCGAAGAGTCGACATTCCTCGTAGCGGCATTACGCGCCATGTGTATCCCAGCACGCCAGGTGTATACTCCTCGCTGGGCTCACTGCGATGACAACCACGCTTGGGTTGAAGCTTACGTCGACGGCGAATGGTATTTCCTCGGCGCCTGCGAACCAGAGCCAGTGCTCGACCTCGGTTGGTTTAACGCTCCTGCTTCACGCGCGCTCCTCCTTCATACTCGCGTGTTCGGCCGTTACTACGGACCAGAAGAGGTAATCAGCGTGACACCAAATCATACAGAGATAAACGTCGTCGATGATTACGCAGAAACATCAAAGATGATCGTGAAAGTCGTTGATGCAAATGGCAACGCATTGCCTGACGTAAATGTGGAATTTAAAATATTCAACTATGGCGAGTTCTGCAGCGTCGCTGTTAAGAAGACAGACGCAAATGGCGAGACATGGATGACAGCAGGCAATGGCGACATGATGGCATACGCAACAAAAGACGGCAAGTTCGGCTTTGAAGAAATGCCTTTCGGAAAGAAAGACGAACTCGTCATCGTCCTCGATAAAGAAGAAGGAATGGAGATGGTGATAGAATACGACATCACTCCTCCTGCACAAAACGCCAAGATGCCAGAAGTGACAGCTGAGATGCGCGCTGAAAATGACAGACGCTTCGCCTACGAAGACTCTATCAGAAATGCTTACATCGCTTCATTCCCACGCGACATCGAAGATAAAGAAGTACTTGCTTTGGTAGAAAAATCTTGGGGTAACTATCAGACAATACTCGATTTTATCGCTTATGCTGAAAAAAATGACAAACGTCAGATGGCTATCAATCTTCTTAAAGAAATAAGCGACAAAGACTTGCGCGACGTCACTATGGACGTGCTCGTCGATAACCTCGATTATACAGTGGAAGGCGAAGGCGAGATATACAATGCTTACATCTTGAATCCTCGCGTTTCAAGTGAGATGATAAGACCTTATAAACAAGAGCTTTCAAATTATTTCAATAAAGAACAAACTGAGAAATTCAGAAACAATCCACAAGAACTCGTCGAGTGGATTGTTGAAAACATCACCACAAATAACAACGCTCGTATCATTATGTTGCCAACAAGCGTTATCAAATCGATGGTGACAGACTATCGCTCAAGAGGAATTTTCTTTGTCTCCGCAGCTCGTTCGCTCGGCATCGCTTCACGTATTGACCCAGTGACAGGTAAGATTCAATACATCAAAGACAACAGCTGGATTGACGTTAACTTTGAAGAAGAAGTGGCAGAAGCAACTCCAACACGTCAAGGCATTTTGATGGCGAAATACGTCCCTTCAGGAGCATTGACAGACCTTCGTTATTACACACACTTCTCTATTAAGAAGTTTAATGGCAAGAGATTCGACTTGCTCGCTTACGACGCTAAAGACCCAGGCATGGATTTCGGTGAACAATATTCTACATTGTTTGAAAACGGTCTCGCCCTCGACCCTGGTTATTACGTCATGACAACAGGAACTCGTCTCTCTGATGGCAGCGTTCTCGCTCGTACAACCTTCTTCAATATAGAGTCGGATAAAACTACAAACATTGATTTAGTTATGAGAGAGCCAGAAAAAGGCCTCAGAATAATTGGTAACTTCAATTCGGAAAATGTGTATACTCAGACTCAGACACAGACTCAGACTAGTTTGTTGGCTACAACAGGCCGTGGTTTCTATGTCCTTGGTCTCTTGGACGGTGGCAGCGAGCCAACAACACACGCAATGCTTGACATCGCAGCTGTTAAAGACCAGTTGGATAAATGGGGAAGGAGCTTCGTGTTCTTGTTCCAAAACGAAGAACATAAGAGAAACTTCGAACTCAAAAACTTCCAAGGTCTTCCAGAAAACCTCACATTCGGTATCGAAGACGGAACAATGTTGAAAGAGATAGTGGCAAACATGCGACTCCAAAACAATAATCTTCCTATATTTATAGTGGCAAATACACAAAACGAAATCGTATTTATCTCGCAAGGATACACGATAGGATTGGGAGAACAACTGATGAAAGTAATCAACGAATTGTAATATTCGCAAATAATTTGAAATAAGGATATGATTTTTCATGTCCTTATTTTTTTTATAAAAAAATTAAAAAAAAGACTTATGATAAATCGCTAAAATTTGTATCTTTGCAGATTGTAAGTTTAAGAGAATTAAAACTATAGTCTATTTGAAAAACAAGGCAATATTAGCTTTATTCTGACGTATATGATTTAATCTCTGAATGTAAAGCGGTTAAAAAAATAGAAAATGAATAAAAAACTGGTAATATCAACCTTATTGTGTGCTCTTTTGATAATTATATCTGGCAGACTGAATGCTCAAGTCGACGGATATATCTATGAAGGAATAGAAAAGAGAACGATAACTGACGAAGGTTTGAACTATAGCACACTCGCAGAATCCGAAGAATACGCCTACTTATTTAAAGGCTTTGTATTCGAGAATTTCCAAGAGTCTGTTGAAACTGGCTTTGAGTTCGGTTCTTTCGGTTTTGAACCAGAAAATGTACCACTGGGTAACGGCCTCGTTTTGTTATCATGTTTAGGCGTTTTCTACGCACGAAAAAGAAATAAAAAAGAAGATAAAAATTAAGAATAAGCAATATGAAAAAGTTATTTGCAATTTTAATGGCATTGGTTGTGTTATGTTTTACACAATGTAAACCAACACCTAATGGTGGCGATGACGAAACAAGAACAGTGAAAATAAGCTGTGTTATTCCTTTGAATAATAGCCGTTCTGACTTCTCAAATCTTATGGACGGAGGCTTGGTGAACTGGAGCAACGGTACAGAACGCGTATATCTTGCTATACCAGGTGCAAATCATCAAATAATAGAATTGACAAGCGTGGCAGAAGGTAATCCTTCATTATTGGAATTTACAGGTGAAGCAGCTGAAGGCCTCGTAACAGCAGGCTCTCAATATGATATATGGTACTTCGGCCATTCTCAACAAACTTATGACCCTTATGTAACTGCTGTTACAAATGGCAGCAAAATAGAAAGCATAGAAGGTAGCATAGCTAAACAAAGCGGAAGCTTGTCAAATCTAGGATATTACCATATCGCTAAAACAACAGTTAAGGCTGTGTCTGATAACGGAAATGTTAGATTGAATCTTAATGGCGTCTTGACAAACCAAATAGCAGTGGCTTTGATGGATTTGACAAATGTTGATAAAATATATGGCGACGCAATAGTCGGAACTGAATATACTTTGGCATATAATGGCAGCAACTATGCATTAAGTGTTACACAAGATGCTGATGCCGAAATAGATGTTGATAAAAGAGGTGGTATTTCTTATATCGTCTTGTTCCCAAACGCTAACAAAAACTCAAAATTGAAATATAACCAAATAGTTTCAACTTATGAATATACATTCACTAAGGCTATAGAAGCTAATAAGATATATTACAGATATGCCGCAGATGGCGTTACTCCAGAAGCACTTAGATGGGCTAAGATGGCAGAAGAAGGAAGCGTAGACCTTGGCTTGAGCGTTAAATGGGCTACATGTAATGTCGGAGCAGAATCTCCAGAAGAAGGTGGCGATTTTTATGCATGGGCTGAAGTGGAAACAAAAGAATCGTATTCATCAAACACTAGTCCATATATTAATGTAGGAGGTGTGCCTGAGTACTCAGGAAATCCAACCTATGATGCTGCAACTGCTAAATGGGGTGGTACTTGGAGAACTCCAACACAAGCAGAATTGGACGAGTTGATGACAAAGTGTACTTGGATATGGACTTCTCAAAATGGTATCAATGGAGCCTTGGTTACAGGTCCTAGCGGTAAGAGTATATTCCTCCCTGCTGCAGGTTATATGAATGGTAAAGCTCTTACAAACGACAATAAAAATGGCATATATTGGTCATCAACACCAGTAAATAATAATAAGACTTCGGCTTATACTGTTACTATCAAAGCATCTAATGGGGTGATAAATAAAACGCTGGGAACTAATGCTTATGTTTACGGTTATTCAATTCGTCCAGTATGTAATAAATAGAGTTAAAACAATTTGATAAAAAAACGAGGCTCAGAAATGAACCTCGTTTTTTTTATAACTTATAACATTAGAGCTTGATTGAGAATTTCTTCAGTCTTTCGTCAAGCATATTCGCTGGAATGGTATCAGCAATGTTTTTTGCAATTACATTCAGAAGTCTTTCTTTTACGTAATCGTTTCTTACAACCAATGAGATTTCTCTATTAGGCTCTGGATTTACGATAGGACGTACGTTGGCCTTTTGTTTCTCATTCAATAAGTCAATTTGTAATTCTGGGATGATGGTGTAGCCACCGTTGGTGTCGACAATTTTTATCAAAGTGTCGATGCTGCCTGCTTCGTATATGGTGGAAAAACCAGAATCTGCTTCACATAAGCGCATCACCTGATTACGCAGACAGTGTCCTTCTTTCAAAACCCAGAGATGTTCCGTAGGAATATGATTCATCTCATACTCCTTGATGATATTATACAAAGGCTCTGTAGGAGAGACGTAAGCGAAGAATCTTTCATAATAAATAGGAATCTCCAAGAAATTAGGATTGTTCAATGGCGTCGCTAACAATGCCATGTCGATTTCCGCTTTCTCCAGCTGATTGATGATTTCAGCTGTCGTAATCTCTTTTACATGAAGATTGATGTTAGGATTTCTCTCTTGTAATACATTAAATAATTTTGGCAAGATGTAAGGTGCTACAGTTGGTATGATGCCTAATGTCACCTTGCCAGATTCCTGCTGAACTTCTGTAAGCGCGAGTTCTTTAAATTGTTTCGCATTATACAAAATCACCTTTGCCTGGTCGATGAGACGCATTCCTATCTCCGTAGGCGCGATAGGCTGAGCTTTCCTGTCGAAAATGCTGATTTCAAGTTCTTGTTCTAACTTCTGCACCATCATGCTGAGCGTGGATTGTGTTACATGACATGATTCTGCAGCCTTCACGAAATGACGGTATTTGTCAAGTGCGACGATGTATTCTAATTGTTGTAATGTCATATTTTTTAATATTGTAGAGACGCGTCAATGTTGTAACTTATATAAAGATAAAAGTTATTGTATACAAATGACAACATTGACACGTCTGTACTGTTTTATTGTTAATCGAAATTTTCGATACAAAGATAGAAAATATCTGTTTGACAAATACATGTTTCTCGTATTATTTTTGCATCGTAAATGAACAAAAAACGATGTCTAAAGGTTAATGACAAAAGTCTAAAGTTGATTTACTTAAGGTTAAAATAAAATAATAAACAACAATTTAAAACAGTAAAACAATGGAAACAAACAACAATAACACAATAAACGTAATGCCAAGAATTGGCGACACAGCTCCAGCTTTCACAGCAAAAACAACACAAGGCGTAATCAACTTCCCATCAGATTATAAAGGCAGATGGAAAATCTTATTCAGCCACCCAGCCGACTTCACTCCAGTATGTACTTCAGAATTCATGTCGTTCGGCAAACTTGCTGATGAGTTTGAAAGACTCAACACTCAGTTGGTAGGACTTTCAGTCGACGGTTTGTACAGCCACATTGCATGGTTGCGCACCATCAAGGAAAAGATTGACTGGAAAGGCATGAAGAATATGGAAATCCAGTTCCCTCTCATCGAAGACATCACCATGGAAGTGGCTAAGAAATACGGTATGATTCAACCTGGAGAAAGCTCAACATCGGCAGTGCGTGCGGTCTTCTTCATCGACCCACAGGACAAGATTCGCACTATCATGTACTATCCACTCGCACTCGGTCGTAACTTCGACGAAATCATGAGAGTCTTGGTTGCCTTGCAGACAGCAGACAACTTCGGCGTCGCGATGCCAGCCGACTGGCGTCCGGGTGATGAAGTAATCGTTCCTACGGCTGGCTCATGCGGCGTGGCAAAGGAAAGAATGCAAAGCTCCGAAGACGAAATGCACTGCTACGACTGGTTCTTCTGCACCAAGAAATTAAGCAAGGAAGAAGTTGAAAAGAAACTTGGAAAATAATAAGAGGGATAGAGGGGCAGAGGAATAGAGGAATAGAGGGATAGAGGGATAGAGGGATAGAGGAATAGAGGGATAGAGGGATAGAGGAATAGAGGGATAGAGGGATAGAGGAACTAATGAAATCCATCAAGTCCACAAATCCTCAAATCCTCAAGTCCCTCAAGTCCCTCAAGTCCCACAACTCCCTAAATAATAAAGATATGAAAGCGATAAATATAACAAAAGAAGAATTCTTGAATAAAGTGATGGATTATGAAAGTAATCCTACAGAATGGAAATATAAAGGCGACAAACCAGCTATCATAGACTTCTACGCGTCGTGGTGTGGTCCATGCAAGATGCTGGCTCCAGTGCTAGATGAACTCGCCAAAGAATATGACGGAAAGGTATATATATATAAGGTAGATACCGAAGTGGAGGAGGAGTTGTCGCAAGCATTTGGAATACGCTCGATACCGACGATGCTGTTCGTGCCGATGAACGGACAGCCGATGATGACACAAGGCGCACTGCCGAAAGCGGAAATTGAGAAGATAATAGAACAAAGGCTGTTGAACTAGGCTGTCAGCTATCAGCAGTCAGCAGTCAGCTATCAGTAACAACAAAAAGCAGACTACTAATTAGTGGTCTGCTTTTTTTATAAAGTTCAATAGCGGTCTGTGATTACCGATAGCTGACAGCTAATAGCTATTAGCCAAATTATTTAGCAACGCTGATACGTTTTACAGCTACGCCGTTTTCTGTAGCGATGCGTACCATATAGATGCCAGCTTCGTATTGTGACATATTGATGATTTCATTGTCTGAGTTGACGTTTCTGTCATAAACAACTTGTCCTAATACATTGCTGATTGTTATACGGTTCATATTTTCAGCTGTGATGTTCAAGACGTCTTTTGCAGGGTTAGGGTAAACTATCATGCCGATGACACCGTTTTCATTGATTTCTGTTACTTCTACAATAACATAATCTTTGCCTAATTCACCGTGAGCAGAAGCAGCTTCAGATTCGCACTCGTCTTTGCCGTTTGAATAGAAAGCTTTCACTTGATAGTAGTAAGTTCCTTTTTCAACTTGGTCGAAGTAAGAGTTTTCTTTAGTTGTGCCAATCAATTGATAGTTGTCGTTTGATGTGCTACGATAAATGTTATAGTGTTTTAATTGAGAGTCATCTCTGCTTGGAATATCTGTTGTTAAGTAAGCTCTCATGAACCATGTGTATTGGAATTTATCGTCTAATGCCAACAAGTCGCTCCAGCTATTTCCGTCGAAAGAAATCCATCTTCCGTTAGGGTTGCCAGTATTTGCAGTAGCTACAGCAGGGAATTCGCCGCCGCTTTGGTGGACTGTGACCCAGATATTTTCTTCACCTGTTACAGGTACTGGAGCTGTGAGTTTAACTTCGAATATACCTTCTTCTTCTTCACCTAAGAAAGTGAATTTTTGTGAGTGTACTGCAATTCCTGGGCCGAAGTCGCCGCCGTAAGATATTGTCAATGTTGCATCGCCAGCGTTTTTGTTATACAAAGCGACTTTGGTGAGGTTAGTGCCAGCGTAGTCTTTTAATTCTTTTGCAGGGAACATGATACCCCAGTAGATTTGACCGCCGTTGCCACCGAATGTTTGTTTTGGTGTGCCATCGTCATAATATAACCATTCGCTTACGTAAGGCCATACTAATGTAGTACCGAATGTACCATCTGAATTTAATGTTGTTTTACCGTAAAGGTCTTCTGGTCTGTCGCAGATTAAAGGTTCTCTTGCAACGAATGTCTTTGATAATGGACAAGACATTGCGTAGTATGATTGGTCTTTTTCGCCACCGTAAACGACTCTGATTGTATAGTCGATAGTTTCATCATCATCTGAGAAAGTATCAGTATAAGTGCTTTCTTTAATTGGTTCTGGAGTGATGAGTTCGCCGTTGCGGAATATTATTGTACCGAGTGCTTCTATTGTTGTTGTTTCTGGGTCTTCGATGATATTTTCATCTTTTTCGCCAACGAAAGCGCGAATCATCCATGCGCCGTACCATTTTTCTCCGCTTTCACTTTCTCCATACCAGTTGTTGTCATACCAAGAAGTACCGTCGTGTGACATCCAGCGGCTGTTAGGGTCGCCCATATCAGGTGAGTAAGCAGCAGGATACATGCCTGAGCCGTATTCGTTTGAGAATTGAATCCAGACGTTTTCTTTTCCGCTGATTGTGATAGGAGTGTCTAATTCTATTTCGACGAAAGACTGTTTGCCTGATGTTTCGTATGTTTGAACGTGAAGCATTGTGCCAGGAGCTGCATCACCGCCTTCGTGGATTGAGAAAGCGCCTCTGTGAGGGCTGTAGTCGTAGAGAGCTACTTTTGTGATAGGTCTTTTTGCATAGTCGGCCATCAATTCGCTTGGGAACATGATTGCCCAGTAGATTTGTGTTGGATCCATTGTAGCAGCGTCGAAGTTGTTTGTTGCTGATTCAAAAACGCCGTTGTCGTAGTATAACCAATCGCCTTCTTCTCTGTTGCCTCTTGTTGCCAAGCCTGATGTCAAGCTGATGTCGTCAACTTTAAGCCATGAGTTGTCTGCTGATTCATAGTGGCGGAATGCGATATAAACTTCTTGACCAGCATATTGGCTGAGGTCTACTGTTCTTTCAAACCATTGTCCTTGTGTTTCGAAGTCTTCTACTACGCCAGCTTCTAATGTCTCATCGAAAATCACTGTAAAGTCTTCAGCTTTAGTATTGCCTGTTGTTGAGATAGCGATGCCATAGTGTTCGTTAGGTGATAATTTTGACTGAGCAGCAGCTTTGTATGTGAGTTTTGAATTAGCTGTGATAGTGTATTTTCTATCTGAAATCAAATAGTTGTTTGGGTTAAGAGGTTTTGAGAGTTCTGTCTCGTATGATAATGATGCGACACAGTGTGTGTAGTTTACGCCCAAGAATCCAGTTGTGAATTCTGATGTGTTTAGCCAGTTACGTAAGTCGCCGTCACCGTCAATTGTTGTCCAGCCTTCTAATGTTCCATTGTTGAAGTTTACTGAGAAATCGTATGCTGGAGGAAGTGGTGCTTCATATTTAGGCATGTCCCATGTTAAAACAGCTTTGTTATCTTCTTTAGTAGCTTTGAAGTTAACAGCATTAGCGAACTCGCTGCATTTAGCGTAGTCCCATGTATATTCTAACATTACATATTGGTCGTTAGGAAGGATAGTTGTCTTGTATTCTTTTCCTTCAACTAATGTTGTGACGTCGAATTGATATTGTTTTCCAGAGAAGTCTTCTTCAACGATTTTATCATTGAGGAGTATGTCGAATGTAGCGTCTTCATTTGCATAATCCCACATAGCCCATGCTGTTGGAGAAACGTAAAGACCTTCAATCAATTCTGGCATTTTTTCTAAGATACATCCTACAGAAACTTCTTCATAGACAGCGATAGTGCCTTCGTAAGCGTAGTATTTATCTAAAGATACTGTGTATTTATAATCGCCTCTGCGAACAGCTGGGAATTGATATGTTCCAGTTGCATCAACTGTACCTTCGTATTTGTATTGTGCTTCGTTAATGTTGTTCAATGTAACGATAGCTCCTTCTGTTGAAGAACCGTTTTCTGTAGCAACAGTGATTTTAACTACAGTGTTCATGTCTTTTTCGACAGCGTTTGACCAAGCTATTCTTGAAGCTATTGGAAGAGCTGTTTCTGATAACTCTGATTTGATGCTGATGTTGTCGAGACCAGCGCCGTAGTGTCCGCCTACAATATCTTCGTGAACGAATGCAACGTAAACTGTCTTGCCTGCACAGACTGAAAGGTCAATAGTTGCTGATTTCCATTGGCTGTTTGTTTTCTCAGACCAAAGCTCTGTCCATGGACCTTCTGCTGACTCAGAATATTTAACATACAAAGTGTTGCCGTTGCCGTCGAATTTTCCAGGGGTAGCATACTTGAATGTAATAGCTGGATTTAAAGCTTTTGTTAAATCTAAAGCTGGTGTTACGAGATAGTGTGTTGCGTCAACATTAACTCCGCTTGAGAAAGCAAAATTGTTGCCTGCATCTGGAGCTATTATAGATGTGTATGTGCTGTTTGTTGACATCCAAGCTCCAGCAGTAGCTGCTGTAGCTGGCTCTGAGAATGTTGTCCAGCCTTCTGGTAATTTAGCATATTCTGTTGTTTCAAAGCCTTCTTCGAGAAGTGTTTCTTCTGTGCCACGTAGCTTTTGTTCGTATAATGCAGCAACGCCCCATTGGTAGATGCCCCATTCTTGCTCGCTCCATAAGCTGTCTTTGTATGACTTGTCTGCTACGTTGTTTGCAATCATAATAGGAGTGCCGTTAGCGTTGATTCTATTTCTGTAAACTCTGTAACCTACAGGCTCGTCTGAATCTTCGTCTTCCCATGCCCAAGAAACATTAACATTAGTGTTAACTTCTGTTGCAACAACATTATCTACTTTTGTAAGTAAACCGTCTGCCAACTTAATATTGTCAACCATGATAATGCCTTGGTCATCCATAGTGTAATGAAGGATGCCGATATATGCTTCTTTACCAGCTAAATATTCAAGTGAGATTTCAACTTTGTTCCATTCTGTTGCAGAAGCTAATACGGTCTCATCTTGTAATGTTAGGTAGTTTGTTCCATCTAAAGAATAAGCAACACCGATGCCGTACTTCTCAAGTGTCTTGTCTGCTTTAACATCAAAAGTGATTTTTGATGTTGGAAAAATAGCGTACTTGCTTGTTGTTGAGAAGATGTTGTTTGGCTTAAGATCTTTTGATGACTGTGAATAGATGTAGCCGTCTTCGTGGATAAGCCAGCAATAACCGTCGTTGTCAACGTCAACGGTTTTCCAACCTACAAAAGTGCCGTCGTTGAAGTCAGAGAAAAGTCTGCTTTCAAGTTCGTCAGCTCTTAATGTAAATGGCATAATAAATACCATTAACAATAAACTAGCTAAAATTTTTTTCATACTGATAATAAATTAGTTAATAATAAATATTTAATTTTTTTAATACAATATACGTGTGTAAATCTTAAAGAAAAAAGTGTAAGTAGTCTTAGTTTAATTAGCTTACAAAGATATAATAAAATCTTAAGTTTTTGTAAAAAAAAGACATAAAAAAAAGAGGCCTCACAATGATGTGAAGCCTCATGTATTTTGATGATATTTATCTTTTTTACAGTTTTCTACTGATTTCTTTGATGGTGTATCCTTCGATGATGTCACCGACTTTGATGTCGTTGTAACCGTCGATGTTCAAACCGCATTCGAAACCTGCGCTGACTTCCTTGACGTCGTCTTTGTAGCGCTTCAATGAGCCTAATGAACCAGTGTGGACTACGATGCCGTCTCTGATGATACGTATCTTAGTCTGACGGTTGACCTTGCCGTCGAGGACCATACAACCTGCGATGCGACCGACCTTGCTGATATTGAAGACTTCTCTAATTTCGATGTTACATGTAACAACTTCTTCGATTTCTGGAGCCAACATACCTTCGATAGCTGACTTGATTTCTTCGATAGCTGTGTAGATGATAGAGTAGAGGCGAATATCGATTTCTTCTTTCTCAGCAAGACGTCTTGCCTGAAGTGTAGGACGTACGTTGAAACCAACGATGATAGCATTTGATGCTGAAGCCAATAAGATATCAGACTCGCTGATAGCACCGACTGACTTGTGGATAACGTTGACCTGTACTTCTGGTGTTGAGAGTTTTAACAATGAGTCAGCCAAAGCTTCTGATGAACCGTCAACGTCGGCCTTAACGATGATGTTAAGTTCTTTGAAGTCGCCGATAGCGATACGTCTTCCGATTTCGTCCAAGGTGATGTGTTTTTGTGTACGCAAACCTTGTTCTCTTTGTAATTGTTGACGACGTGAAACGATTGACTTGACTTCTTTTTCATCATCGAAAACGTTGAAGTTGTCACCAGCTTGTGGAGCACCATTGAGACCTAACATCAACACTGGAGTTGAAGGACCTGCTGACTTGACAGATTTGTTTTGTTCGTTGAACATAGCCTTCACCTTGCCGTATGTTGTTCCAGCGAGAACCATGTCACCGACTTTAAGTGTTCCGTCTTGAACCATGATTTTTGCGACATAGCCACGACCTTTGTCTAAAGCAGACTCGATGATGGTACCTTTAGCGGCTTTCTTAGGATTTGCCTTGAGGTCTAAGAATTCAGCTTCCAATAAAACCTTGTCTAACAATTTGTCAACGTTGAGACCTTGTTTAGCAGAGATTTCTTGTGACTGATATTTGCCGCCCCATTCTTCAACGAGGATATTCATTTGAGCTAACTCTTGATAAATCTTTTGTGTGTTAGCTGTAGGTTTATCTATTTTATTGATAGCGAAAACGATAGGAACGTTAGCTGCCTGAGCGTGGTTGATAGCTTCAACAGTCTGAGGCATAACGCTGTCGTCAGCTGCGATAACGATGATAGCGACGTCGGTCAAGCTAGCACCACGAGCACGCATAGCTGTAAAGGCTTCGTGACCTGGAGTATCCAAGAATGAAATCTTCTTGCCTGATGCTGTTGTAACTTCGTAAGCACCGATATGTTGTGTGATACCGCCAGCTTCGCCAGCTGCTACGTTAGCATTACGGATGCTGTCCAAAAGTTTTGTCTTACCGTGGTCAACGTGACCCATGACTGTTACGATAGGAGCTCTTGGAATCAAGTCTTCTGGTCTGTCTTCTTCTTCGTTGCTTGACAATGCTTCTTGAACGTCGATGCTGATGAACTCAACTTTGAAACCGAATTCTTCTGCAACTAATGTCAAGATTTCAGCGTCGAGACGTTGGTTGATAGAAACGAAAACGCCTAAACTCATACATGTTGAAATGACCTTTGTAACAGGAATATTCATCATGTTAGCCAACTCGTTTGCAGTAACAAACTCGGTGACTTTGAGGATTTTCTTTTCTTCCATTTCGTGGAGTCTTTCTTCCTCCATCTCGTTTGCTATGTTGTGACGTTTCTCGCGACGGTGTTTTGAAGTCTTTGACTTGCCAAGAGGTGACAAACGTGCCAAAGTCTCCTTGATTTGTTTTTGGATTTCTTCGTCTGAGAGCTCAACTTTTTCTTCAACAACAGGTTTGACAGGCTTCTTGAACTTGTCGTTCTTGCGTTTGTCGTTGTTACGATTGTCGCCTGGCTTGCCACCTTGTTTGTTATTGTTGTTGTTAGCGTTATTATTTTTGTTGGCGTTGTTGTTGCCTTTATTATTGTTATTGGCATTGTTGCTGTTATTACCTTCGCTGTTAGCTACACTGCCTTCAGTGCCAATACGTTTACGTTTTTTCTTCTTGTCTTTGCCGAAGCCTTTGTTGTCGTCGCCTGATGTAGCAACAGGTTGTTTTGCTTTAGGCTTGCGCTCAGATGGAAGCTCAATCTTGTCGAGAATCTTTGGACCTTCCAACTTCTTGACCTGAGTAGGGATGAAGTTGACAGGTTTTTGTTCCTGACTTTGAGTCTGAGTTTGTGCAGAAGTCTGACTTTGAACAGCAGGTTTTACTGGTTGTCTATTATCAGTTGTCTGTTGTCTGTTGTCTGTTGTCTGCTTTTGTCTGTTATCTTTTTTGTCCTTAGATTTTTTGTCTTCTAATGGGATTTTTCCCACTACGTTAATATGTATGCCGCTATTGTTTTTCTTGTCCGAATTATTTGTATTATCTTTCTTAGGTTCAGTTGCAACAGGTTTAACAACTTCTTCAACCTTTTTAGGCTCTGCAACAACTTCCTTAACTTCTGTAGCTTTAGGTGTTTCTACAGGAGTTTCAACTTTTTTAGGTTCTGTTACTTCAACTTTTGGAGCAACGACTTCCTCAGTTTTAGGTTCAGCTTTAGGTTCTTCCTTAGTCTCTACTTTAGGTTCTTCCTTAGCTTTGACTTCTTGAGTTTTTTCTTCTTTCTTTTCAACAGGTTTTTCAGCAGAAGCTTTTTTCTGTTTGTCTTCAGTTACTCCGTTGAAACGAATTCTAACTTCTTCATCTTCAAAGTCGTTATTTGCATCTTCATTTTTTCTAGCAGATTCAATGGTGATGCTTTTGCCTTTATAGCTGAAGTCGCCGAGTTGGTCGGCATTTTTCTTTACTTCTTTTTCGCCTTGGTATTCTTTAACGAGGAGGGCATACATTTCCCCGGTAAGTTTTGTGTTAGGCGATGAGTCTACTTTGTGGCCTTTCTTGCCAAGGAATTCAACGATCATAGCAGGGCTGATATTGAATTCTTTTGCGGCTTTTGATAATCTGATGTTATTCTTTAAATCTTCGGACATATATTTTTCTAATGTTAATTCTTAAATAATTTTATTGATCGTCGTCTTCGAATTCAGCCTTGAATATTTCGAGTATCTCGACTACTGTCTCGATTTCGAGGTCGGCACGTGTTGCGATTTCTTCAGCTGTGTAAGCCAATACAGACTTAGCAGTGTCGCAACCCATGTTTCTCAAGCTGTCGATGATCCATTCATCGATTTCATCAACGAATTCTTTGAGGTCGACGTCGTCTTCCATCTCTGCTTCTTCTGTGTTACGATATACGTCAATTTCGTAACCTGTTAATTTACCAGCCAATTTGATGTTGTAACCGCCTTTGCCGATAGCCAAGCTGACTTGGTCGTTTTCCATATAAACTTCAGCGACTTTCTTAGTATCGTCAACAACGATTGAAGAAATCTTAGCTGGGCTTAAAGCTCTTGTAATGAATAAGTCAGCTTTTGTTGTATAATTGATAACGTCGATGTTTTCGTTGCGGAGTTCTCTAACGATACCGTGGATACGTGAACCTTTCATACCAACACATGCGCCAACTGGGTCGATGCGGTCGTCGTATGACTCAACAGCAATCTTTGCTCTTTGACCTGGTTCTCTGACGATTTTACGGATTGTAATCAAACCATCATAAACTTCAGGAACTTCCATCTCGAACAAACGTTGCAAGAAGATTTCTGATGTTCTTGACAAGATAATGACTGGAGAACCGTTCTTGTTTTCAACGCTCTTAACGATAGCTCTGATTGTGTCACCTTTTTTGTAATTGTCTGATGGAATTTGTTCTGCTTTTGGAAGAACTAATTCGATGCCGTCTTCGTCGACGATTAAAATTTCTTTACGCCAAACTTGATAAACTTCAGCTGTGATGATTTCGCCAACTTTATCTTTATATTTCAAGAAGATGTTTTCTTTCTCGAATTCCATAACTTTTGTCTGAAGGTTTTGACGGATAGCCAAAATTTCTCTTCTGCCAAAGTCTTTAATTTCTACTACTTCTGAAACTTCTTCGCCAACTTCAAAGTCAGGCTCGATTTTAATTGCTTCAGAATATTCGATTTCACTCAATGGATCTTCAACATTACCATCTTCAACAACTGTACGATTGTGATAAATTTCGAGAACGCCTTTATCAATATTGACAATGATGTTGAAATATTCATCGCTTCCGTATTTTTTTGCAAGCATTGCTTTAAACACATCTTCAATGATGTGCATCATAGCTTCACGGTCAATATTCTTGAATTCTTTAAATTCAGAAAAGGTGTCGATTAAATTTAATATTTCCATATAATTCTAGAAACTTAAAAGTTAATGTATGGTTTAATTTCTTTAATATCAGAGAATGATAATTCAACGTTGCTTCCGTAAGTCGTTTTTCTTAACTTACCCAACATCTTTTTTGTGGCTTCTTGAACTTCGATTTTTTCTTCGTCGAAAGACACAAGTTTGTAAATTTTCTTTACGCCTTCGTTGTTTAAAATCTCAAGTTCTTTTTCTATATATTTGTTTAACTGACGATGTTTTAACAAAGGATAGTCGATGCCTGCTGATGAAACGCTGAGTTCATAATCTTCTACTTCTCTGTCGAGACGACCTTCAATGAAACGACTCAATTCAACGCAGTGGTCAATTGTTACTGAACTGTCGGCGTCGATGTAAACATTAATGACATTGCTCTTGGAAACTGTGATGTCAACCACGAAACGATCGCTGTTTTCTAAAGCTTCGTTCGATAATTCTGTTATTTGATCCTTTGTTATCATGATGAATTTTTGACAATAAAAAAACCTGTTACATTCCGTAGCAGGTCTTCAATTTATAAATTTGTTGTCGAACAAGGATTCGAACCTTGACAGGCAGAACCAAAATCTGCAGTGCTACCATTACACCATTCGACAATCATTATTTCGTATCTTGAATGTGAGTGCAAAAATACAGCTTTTTTTGATACGTGCAACAAAAAAATGATTTTTTTTTAATTTTTTTTTAAGTCGCTTTTATACCTTATTAATATGTCAAAAAACTTTAAAAAATTATGCATTATGCATTATGAATTATGAATTAAATCTTATCTTTGCAAATTACAAGTTTTCATTCAATTGAAATATAATTAAATATAAATACTAATGAGTTTCAAAAAGTTAAACAACATTGTTGGATGGTTTGTGTTCCTTGTCGCAACCATCGTTTATGTACTCACATTAGAAACTACCGTCAGTTGGTGGGATTGTGGTGAGTATATTTCTACAGCTTATAAATTGCAAGTGGGTCACCCTCCAGGAGCGCCTTTGTTCCAAATGATAGGCAGATTTTTCTCACTTTTTGCCTTCGGTGACGTAACAAAAGTAGCATTGATGATAAATTTGATGTCTGCTTTGTGCAGTAGTTTCACCATTTTATTTCTTTTCTGGACAATAACTTTGTTATCTAAAAAGATATGGTTGAAAGATGGTGAAGCAGCTCCTATGTCGAATAAAGTGGCTGTCTTGGCAACTGGTGTTATCGGCGCATTGGCTTACACATTCTCAGATTCATTCTGGTTCTCTGCCGTAGAAGGCGAGGTGTATGCAATGTCATCTTTGTTCACAGCCATAACATTCTGGGCTATATTGAAATGGGAAGAAGTGGCAGATGAGCCTTCCAACTATCGCTGGATCATATTTATAGCTTATCTCATAGGCTTGTCAATCGGTGTTCACCTCCTTAACCTCTTGTGTATACCAGCTGTAGTTTATGTCGTTTATTTTAAGAAATATAAAAAGATTACCTTTAAAGGTTTCGTCGTGGCTGGAATAATATCAGTGCTTCTCGTTGGCTTGATTCAAGTGGTTCTTATACCAGCTATCGTTTCATTGTGCGGTAAGTTCGAGTTGTTCTTCGTCAATACTTTGAATACTCCGTTTAATGTAGGAACTGTCGTTTATTTCTTACTTCTTATCACGGTAATAGTACTGGGAATTTATTTCACTGATAAATACAAAAAGGTGGTATTGAATGTAGTTGTGCTTTCTTTCATGTTTATTATGATTGGTTACTCTTCATTCTTTATGCTCGTAATCCGTGCTAATGCAAATACGCCTATTAATGAAAATGACCCGAGCGAAGCTGTTTCAATGCTTTCTTATTTGAAACGTGAACAATACGGAAGCTGGCCATTGCTTCGTGGTCCTTACTATATGGCAAAGCCAATCGATGCTAATGATGGAAGCCCTATATATGTGAGAGACGAGAAAAAAGGTAAGTACGTCATCACTGATGATAGAAGAGGAACCGAACCTGTATATGATGATAACCTTACTACAATATTCCCACGTATGTGGAATGGCTCAAAACGTTTGTATACAAGTACTTATGAGCAATATATTGATAAGTCGAAGATGGTGCCTGTGACTGTGAAGAAATCTAATGGAACAGCAGAGACAGTGATGCGTCCTACATTTGGTCAAAATCTTAAGTTCTTCTTTGGCTATCAATGTAATCATATGTATTGGCGTTATTTTATGTGGAATTTTGTCGGCCGTCAGAATGATATTCAAGGTCATGGTGAATTGGAAAACGGAAACTGGATTAGCGGTATCAAATTCATTGATAATGCTCGTCTTGGTAATCAGGATAATTTGCCTAAATCGATGGAAAATGCAGGCCGTACCACATTCTTCTTCTTGCCTTTAATATTGGGTTTGATAGGTCTGTTCTACCATATAAAGAGAGAGATAAAAGATTCGTGGGTGGTGTTCTTGTTGTTCTTCATGACAGGTCTTGCTATCGTTATCTATTTGAATCAGACACCATTCCAGCCTCGTGAACGTGACTATGCTTACGCTGGTTCTTTCTACGCATTCTGTATCTGGATCGGTATAGGCGTTATGGGCGTAATGGAACTTTTGCAAAAAATAATGAAAAACAAGATGGCTGTTGCAATAGTCGCTTTCGTCTTATGTCTTTCTGTTCCAACAGTTATGGCAGCATCAGGTTGGGAAGGCCATAACCGTTCAAATAAGACAGCAGCTCTTGACTGGGGTAAGAATTATCTTAAAAATCTTCCTAAAAACGCAGTTATCTTTACTCGCGGCGATAACGATACATTCCCACTTTGGTATGTGCAAGAAGTTGAAGGCTATCGCACCGACGTCCGTGTATGTAACTACATGCTTTCTTCTGGTTATTGGTATGTCCACCAAATGGGACGCAAACAATATGAATCAGATCGACTTCCATTGTCTTTGACACCAGAACAATACGATAATGGTGTTAATGAGCCTATATTTATTCATGAAGTTTTTGATAATCCTATTGAGTTGAAAGACGCTATAGAATTTATCAAGAGCGATGATGCTAGAACTAAAGTGGGACTGATGTCTGGTGATAAAGTTAATTATCTTCCTTCGCGTCGTCTTAAAATTACTGTTGATAAAGAGGCTGTTATACGTAATGGAATAGTGCCTGCCAATATGAAAGATAAAATAGTCGATGAAATTGTATGGGAAATCCCAAGTAGCGTCAGTTATCTTTATAAAAACGACTTGATGCTGCTCGACTTCTTCGCAACAAACAACTGGACACGTTCTGTATATTTTACAAGCTTAAGCGACATTAAGAATATTTTGGGAATTGATAAATATTTGCATCAAGAGGGCCTCGCTCACCGCTTTATGCCAGTTGAAGCTGTTTCTTATTATAAAGATGCAGGCGGCGTCTTCGTTGATGGTTCTTGCGAATTGCTATTGTCTGATGATATAAGATGGGGTAACCTTAATGACCCAGATGTCGCCGTTGACCCAGAAAGCCGTCGTAGCGTCTTGTTCGTAAAACAAGCTTATATGCGTCTCGCTCAGACTCTTGTAAATAGCAGAAGAAAAACAGATGCTGTGGCTGTTCTCGATAAGTGCTTGGAATTCTTCCCTAATGATAAAATACCTTATGATATTTTAATGATGACTTATCCGGAAATTTATTACGCAGCTGGTGCTACTGATAAAGGTGATGCATTCTTGAATACTATGCTCGGAAATTGTATAGACAACCTTAGATATTATTATGAATTGGAACCAAAATTCATGTTGTATTATACTGAAAGCATATATGAAAATATGTCAATATTGGATAGAATGAAAAATATTGCAACTAAGTATAAGCGTAATGAACTTAAAATGCAAATAACAAAAGTTTTAGAAGAACAGAATAGTAAGTTCTATCCGTATTTGTCAAGATAACAATAAAAAAGCTCAGAGGAAACTCTGAGCTTTTTTTATTATTTAAAATACTGAAATGTTATTTCTTTAATAAGCTTTTGATTACAAAATAGATTCCAGCAATGAGGAATGGAATGCTGAGCCATTGTCCCATGTCTAATGTCATTGATGTTTCAAACTCAACTTGTGGATTCTTGATGAATTCAATTAATATTCTTGAGCCGAAAACCACAATGAGAAATATTCCAAACATGAATCCTGGACGTTTTGTTGCCATGCCTTGTTTGTGATAAGCATACATGAGATAAATGAATACCAAAATGCAAAATAAAGCTTCGTAAATTTGTGTTGGGTGGCATGCTGGTATGTTTTCTATTGGCAGGCCGATAGGATAATCTCTTACGAATTTAAAACCCCAAGGAAGTGTGGTTGGTTCGCCATAAATCTCTGAGTTCATGAGATTTCCAAATCTGATGAAAGCGCCGCCGATAGCTACTGGAACAACGATTCGGTCTAAAATCCAAATATACGGTTTCTTGATTTTTCTTGCATAAATGAACAGACCTATCAATATTCCTATCGCGCCTCCGTGACTGGCAAGTCCGCCTTCCCATACTTTCAAAATCTCGACAGGATTTGAAAGATAATATGAAGGTTCGTAGAATAGACAATGTCCTAAACGTGCGCCTAAAACAGAGGAAATAAGCATGTACATGAAAAGCATATCTAGTTGTTCTTCTTTCATGTTTTCTTTCTTATAAATGCTTTTCATGATGTAATAGCCAACGATGAAAACCATTGCCCAGAAAAGTCCGTACCATGCGATAGGGCGACTGCCTATGTGAAAAATGAAGGGATCAACATCCCAAACGACATAATTTAGTAACATAATTTTCTATTTTTTGCAAAAGTAATAAAAAAGATAACAATGAGCCCTGAAAGGGCGAGACAAATATAGAATAAGGCAACGCCTTATTAATTAGGAGTTAGGAGTGTGGAACTAGGAGTTTTTTAATTAAGAAAGAAATTATGCATTATGAATTATGAATTAATTTAAACGTTTTTTAACTTAAAGTCTTTTTGCTTGCAATAATTGAACAATCCTTTTTCTTTAAGGTGTTCTGCTAGATATTCTTGTTCTGTTTGTCCTGGCGTTGGAACAAGATATGCATTTCTGTTAAGAATTGTTAAGTCCATTAAGGAGGAGTAACCTCCTCGGCAGATGATGTTTTTTGATTTGGCAACGATTTCAACAAATGTTTCATCATCGACATGGTTGAAGAAAATTATGTTTTTCGGAGCGTAGGCTGGAATTTGTTCTTCCTCTGGTTTTGCTCTTAAAATGACGATGTTTCCTTGAATGTCGTTTGCTTGTTTGATGATAATGTCTTCAAAAATAGTGCGTTGTGGTTCGGGCCCTGATAAAATTACCAGATAATCAATTGATTTGTTTTCGTCTTTTATTTCAGAAGAAAAACGGCTCAGGAAACCGATGTATTTAGTTTTGATTTTAACATTTGCAGGGTGTGATAACTTTCCAGATAACGAAGGCTCGTTTTCGACATCAGGAATCCATAGCTCGTCGTATTTTTTGATGTAGTGTTTATGTAGTTGATTTATAATAGGAGAGGTCCATTTGAAAAATTTAGGAACCTGGATGTTGAGTTGGTGAGTGATATAAATAGAACGTACTTTTTTGCTCCAGCATCCGAATCTGTTGTCAGAAATGACGAGGTCTATTTTGTAGTCGTCAACGATTTTTTCTAAGGCTTTGTGTTCTTTGTTAAAATTTATTAAGGCATTCGGAATGGATTTTAACAATTGAAAAACTTGAGAGTTGCCTTTGCTGTATAAAGGTTCAAAACCAGGAAGTTGAATGAATTCTAAATTCGGAAATTCTTTTTTAAGAAATGCCAAAGGGGCTTTGTCTGCTGCAATGATGACATTGTCGCCCGATTCCAGTAATCCTCTGATTATCGGGACGCATCGGGTGGCGTGGCCTAACCCCCAATTCAACGGACATATCAATACATTCTTCTTCAACTTCTTGATTTTTTGCAAAGATACGATTTTTTTGAGGATTGAGAGGGTGTAGAGGGTGTAGAGGTGTTAGAGGGTGTAGAGGGATTAGAGGGATTAGAGGGATTAGAGGGATTAGAGGGGGGTGTTTAGTATGGATAAATGTTAATTATTTTTAACTATAATAAATTGATAATTATTTAGTTATAATGATTGAGTAACTACAAAAATTAAAATTATGATAAAAAGTATTGAAGAAATGTACATTTGGCAGATGTCGAGGAGTCTTGTGAATGATGTTTATAAAATGATGTCTGTATGTAAAGATTATGGGTTTAAAGATCAGATTCAAAGGGCTGTGGTTAGTATTATGAATAATATTGCAGAGGGCTTGGATTCAGGGTCTATGGCGAGGTTTGTTTTTCATTTAAAAGTTTCTAGAGGTAGTTGTTCTGAGGTTAGTTCGATGTTGTATTTATGTGAAGATTTTAATTTGTGCGATAAAGCAACACGGATTGAACTTCAAAACAAAATTAAACATATCTCATCGGGTTGTCTTAAGATAATAAATGGTTATAAGAGGTAATAGAGGTAATAGAGGTAATAGAGGTAATAGAGGTGTTAGAGGTAATAGAGGTGTTAGAGGTAATAGAGGTAATAGAGGTAATAGAGGTAATAGGGGTAATAGAGGTAATAGAGGTAATAGAGGTAATAGGGGTAATAGAGGTGATGGTGTCGCAATCTCAATTCCCTCTGCCTCTCTAGTCCCTCTGCCTCTCTAGTCCCTCAGCGTCTCTAGTCCCTCTGTCCCTTTATTCCCTCTGCCTCTCTACTCCCTCTGCCTCTCAATTCCCTCTGCCTCTCAATTCCCTCTGTCTCTCAATTCCCTCTGTCCCTTTATTTCCTCTGCCTCTCTAGTCCCTCTGCCTCTCTAGTCCCTCTACCTCTCTAGTCCCTCTGCCTCTCTAGTCCCTCTACCTCTCTAGTCCCTCTGCCTCTCTAAATCTTAATAAAAATTAACATAATTTATTGGTTATCAGTAAAATAAATTCTTTATATTTGCGCTTGGAATTATAAATCAAAATTATGAATTGTGAATTATGCATTATGAATTATTATATGAGGTTGCGTTGACTTTAATTCCTGGCATTGGCGATGTTAATGGCAAGAAACTGGTGGCGTATTGTGGCGGAGCGGAAGCGGTTTTTCGTGAGAAAAAGATGTTGCTGTCGAAGATTCCTGGGATAGGAGGGAAGACTGTTGATAGCATTTTGTCGCAGGATGTTCTGTCGCGAGCGGAAAGAGAATTGGATTTTGCTGATAAATATGGAATAAGGATCCTCTATTATCTTAATTCAGATTATCCCAAACGTCTTCAGCATTGCTACGACAGTCCTATGGTTTTGTATTGTAGTGGTTATACGGATTTGAATGTCGCTAAGATTATTGGTGTTGTCGGTACTCGCAACGTGACTGATTACGGCAAACTTATGACGGACAAGATTATATCTGAATTGGTCGATGATGATGTTCTGGTTGTCAGTGGTTTGGCTTATGGTGTCGATACTTGTGCGCATTGCGCTTCTGTGAAATATGGACTGAAAACGGCGGCGGTTTTAGCGCATGGGCTTCATACCATTTATCCACCGATGAATAGAAATCTTGCGAGAAAAATTCTGGACGAAGGCGGATGTCTTTTGACGGAGCAGATTAGTGGTGCTGAACCTGATAGGGAGAATTTTCCTAAGAGGAATAGAATCGTCGCAGGTATGGTTGATTGTCTGATAGTTGTGGAGAGCGCATCAAAGGGAGGTGCGCTCATCACGGCTGAAATCGCGAACGCTTACGACAGGGAGGTCTTCGCGCTGCCTGGTCGTATCGGTGACGTTTATAGCATTGGCTGTAATAATATGATAAAAGATAATAAGGCTAATATTTTGGTGGATGTCAACGACTTGCGCTCAATAATGCGTTGGGACGAAGATAAAAAGGTCGTGCCGAAGCAGATGCGTATGTTTCGGGAATTTAGTGAAGATGAAAAATTGGTGATGAATTTGTTTGAAGAAAACGCAATCGTTTATCTTGATAAAATCATTACAGAGACATGTCTTTCGCCTACAAAAATAGCCTCGATTTTGTTGTCGTTGGAGTTCGATGGAATCTTGTCCGCACTTCCTGGAAAACGTTATCAAAAGTTGTGATTATAATAGGATTATAAGATAAAAATTCTTACCTTTGCAACAAAATAAGCATAATGCAGGAAGGTATCGTTATTAAATCAACGGGAAGTTGGTATGAAGTGAGAAATGAGAGCGGTGAAGTGGTGCTTTGCCGTCTTAGAGGTAAAATTCGTCTTGATGGAATTAGAACGACAAACCCAGTCGCGGTGGGTGATAAGGTTATTTTTGAAAAAGAAAATAATAAAGATACCTGCGTGATTAACAAGATTTTGCCTCGTTATAATGTGATTGTTAGAAAATCGGTGAATCTTTCAAAAGCTTCTCATATCATTGCTTCAAATATCGATCAGGCTATCTTGGTGGCGACAATTGCGCATCCAAGAACTTCAACTGGTTTTATGGATAGGTTCTTGGTTACGGCAGAGGCTTATCATATTCCAACAACAATAGTTTTTAACAAATGTGATTTGTATGACGAAGAGCAAATGGAAATTGCTAAAAGTCTGATTGCTGATTTTGAAAAAATTGGATATCATTCTTTTATGGTCTCTGCTAAGACTGGGTTTCAATGTGATGAACTTAAGGAAATAATGAAAGATAAAGTCAATCTTTTCTCTGGCCACTCTGGCGTAGGTAAATCGGCTCTCATAAATCGTCTTGACTCAAACCTAAATGTTAGGGTGGGCGATATTTCTGAAGTTCATGAAAAAGGTAAACATACAACTACTTTCTCTCAGATGTTTCCGCTTTCATTTGGCGGTTATATTATTGATTCTCCAGGAATTAAAGAATTTGGTCTGTATGATATGGAAAAAGATACTCTGGCACAGCGTTTCCCGGAAATGCGTAGCTTGATGCATGAATGTAAGTTTTCTAACTGTACTCATCTTCATGAGCCTCATTGCGCAATAAAAGAGGCTGTGGAACAAAAAAATATCGCAGATTGGCGTTACAATGATTATTGTAATATGATGGAAGACTAATTTATGAAACAACTTTTGTCGTTATTGTTGGTGGTATTTTCTTTTGGGCTTAGGGCTCAACAAGATACGACATCTTACGTGCTCGTGTCTGATGTCGTTATACACGGAAATAATGTTACAAAAGATGCTATTATTTTTAGAGAACTGACGTTTGGAATTGGTGATACAGTGCCTTCGTGGCAGTGGGAAGATGAGCTGCGCGTTAGTAGGGAAAATGTCATGAATACGACCTTGTTTAATTTCGTGACCTTTGAACAGCATAAAGATAAGTCGAATAAAAATGGGATAATTCTTGTTATTGACGTCGTTGAGCGTTGGTATTTATGGGTTTATCCTTATGTGGCATATTCTGATAGAAATCTTAATGCATGGTACGAGGCTGATGACATCTCGCGTTTCAGCTATGGCGTGGAAATGAAATGTCGTAATTTCTTAGGCTTGAAACATGGTATTAATTTTACATTCATTTCTGGTTATAATCAAAACTATGGATTGTCGTATGATATTCCTTATATGACTGGTAAACAATGTTTTGGTTTTGAAATAGGTGCTGGGTATAAAAGAGATAAGGAAGTGTCGTATATTTCAGAGAACAATAAAGTGCGATATTTTAATGGTGATGATGAATTTGCAAAACAATCGGCTTTTGCTTTTGTTGAGCCTTATTTTCGTTTCGGTCATCGTCATAAGTTATTTATTAATTTTAGTTATAATAACACATTGTTTCACGATACGTTGCCTTTGCTTAATGATGATTTTTTGAATGTACAAGGAAGTCGTTTCCAATATTTTGCATTGTCGGCAGTGTATAAAAACGACTTTCGTGATGAGCAGAATTATCCTTTGAATGGTCATTATTTTGAGTTTATGATGGAAAAAATAGGATTTGGAGCTTTTGAGACAAGTCCTGATGTTTTTTACGCAAAAATCACGACCGACTGGTATCAGCCTATCAAAGGCCGTTGGTATTGGGCATCGAATCTGACAATGAAAATGTCTAATAGCGATGATGTCCCATATTTCTTGAATCAAAGTTTAGGTTATAAAAACGATTATGTTAGGACTTACGAATTGTATGTCGTGGATGCGATGAATTTTGCCCTGATAAAGAATAACTTAAAATTTGCAATATTGAATCCTGTGACAAAATATATTCCATTTATCAAGAATGAAAGGTTTGGAAAAATACATTTTGCGTTATATGCTAATATCTTCTTCGATTGTGCGTGTTCATGGAATATTCCTGAAAATCAAGCATCTTTCTTAGATAATAAATTTATTTTTGGCACAGGAATAGGTGTAGATTTCGTTACATATTACGATAAAGTGCTACGATTGGAGTATGGGATTAACGATATGGGAGAGACGGGTTTGTTCATACATTTTGTGGCACCGATATGATTTTTAATTCAAATTTCAGAGATATGAAAGTTGTTTTATACGGAAAGGCTTTTGGTAAAGATTATGATGAATTGATGCGCGATATGCTCCGTCTTTTACAAGAATCGGGAGTGGAAATTATTGTGTATGAGTCGTTTTTGAATGATATAAAGCATTGTTTTGATGATGGCATTAATTATAGCTTGTTGAAGAAGACAGATGATATAAAAGGAAAAGCTGATGTCTTGTTTTCATTCGGAGGCGATGGAACAATATTGGATTCGGTGCCGATTATACGCGACAGCGGCATTCCTGTCTGCGGTATCAATACTGGAAATCTTGGCTTTCTTTCCAGCGTTTCGCCAAAGGAAACAATAGATGCTGTAAAAAAAATCATTGATGGAAATTATGAGATAGAACGACGTTCGTTAATAAAAATTAACGATAAAAATAATATTTTCAATGGGATAAATTATGCTCTTAATGAAATAAGTGTATGTCGTAAAGATAATGGTTCTCTGATAGTTGTAAATGTATTCATTGATGATATGTTGTTAAATACATATTGGGCTGATGGTATAATTTTAGCAACGCCTACAGGCTCGACGGCTTATTCTATGAGCGTTGGCGGACCTATTATGACTCCTAATGCCGATAGTTTTTTGATTACACCAATAGCTGCACACAATTTAAGCGTACGTCCTGTCGTTATACCAGACAAAAGCAAGGTGAGAATAAAGGTCGATGGAAGATGTGATAGCTTTGCTTTAGGTTTGGATTCTCGTATAATATTGGCAGATAAGTCGTTGGAGATAGAAATTGAAAAGGCAGACTTTTATTTCAATATGATAAAAATGCCAAACAAGAATTTTTTTGAAACGATAAGAAAGAAACTTTTGTGGGGTAATGATTTAAGAAATTAATTTGAAAATAAGTATAAATTATTTAACAATTAATTGTAACTTTGTCAATTCTGCGTAAATAACATGTAATTGTTGAAAATCAGTGAGAAAAGAAAAATAATTGATGAAAAATATTAAGATTCTAATAGTGTTTTTGCTTTTGGTATTGTCGTTTGTGATGCCAAAAAATCTTAGGTCTCAAATAGTAGAAGTAGGAGCTACAGCTGGAGTATCGTATTATATTGGTGATATAAATCCATCTAAGCATTTCTTACAGAGTGAGATGGCATATGGCGGCGCTGTTAGATATTATCAGAATTTACGTTGGGCATTTCGATTTCAGTATTCTAAATTGAATCTTACATCTTCAGATGAAGTTGTGGCGTTCAGACCAGAACGTGACTTGGGCTTCAAGAGTGACATTAACGATTTCGCGTTTTTGGCAGAATTTAACTTCTTTGACTATTGGACAGGAAGCAAGAATAATTTCGTGACACCATATATTTTTGCAGGAGTGTCATTTTTTTATTTCAATTCGACAGATTTAAAAGGTAATGTTCTTTATTTACAATTAAATGAAGGCGTTGAATATAAACCATATAGCTGGTCTGTTCCATTTGGCTTGGGCGTGAAGTATAGCATCACCAAAAGGATAGGAGCGACTTTAGAGTGGAGAATGCATAAAACATTTACAGATTATATTGATGATATTGAAGGATATTATTTGGACAATCCAGAGATGCAGAGAGGCAACGGAAACTCTCACATGTTCGGATATAATAACGATTGGTATGGTGTTTTGGGTTTGACAATATCATACAAGTTTAGATTGCCAAATAATACATCTTGTCATTATTTGTAATATTTAATGAGCATAAAATGAGTACTTTAAAAGATAAAATAGATTTTGATAGATTGCCACAGCACATCGCTGTCATCATGGACGGCAATGGACGTTGGGCAAAAAACCAAGGTAAGATGCGTATTTTCGGACATCAGAATGGCGTGGCAGCAGTGCGCGCTGTGTCTGAAGCATGTGCAGAGTTAGGTGTTAAATATCTTACATTGTATGCATTTTCTACAGAAAACTGGAACCGTTCAAAGATTGAAGTCGATGCCTTGATGACACTATTGTCAAAGACTATAGCAGAAGAAGTTAAGACATTGAACGATAATAATATAAGACTTAATGCAATAGGCGATTTGCAAAGGTTGCCAAAGTCTAATTACGACGCCTTGATGAAAGCTATTGAGGATACGAAAAACAACGATAGAATGACTTTGACTTTGTGTTTGAGTTATTCTGGCCGCTGGGAAATCGCTCAAGCTGCAAAAGCATTGGCTGAAAAAGTAAAGTCGGGAGAGCTTGATATTGAACAAATCGACGAGAAATGTTTTTCTAATTTCTTGAATACTAAAGATATGCCAGATCCAGAATTGCTGGTTAGAACAAGTGGCGAAGAAAGATTAAGTAACTTCTTGTTGTGGCAGTTGGCATATTCAGAATTCTACTTTACTGATAAATTCTGGCCTGATTTTAGTAAGGAAGATTTATATGAATCTATAGTAGATTATCAAAGCCGTGAACGCCGTTTCGGTAAAACGAGTGAACAAATAACTGAAAAAAAATAACATGTATAAATATACTTCTAAATTATTATTTCTATTGTGTTTCGTCATGACTTTCAGCGCTAATGTCATGGCTCAGATTCAAGTGGGTAGCGATATGTCTGAAATCGACTATTCATTACCTCGAGACTACGAAATAGGTGGTATTACAGTAACAGGCGCGAAATATGTTGACCCACAAGTGCTGGTTATGATATCAGGATTGCAACCGGGGGAGACAATAAAAGTGCCAGGTGATAAAATTACCAATGCAATAAGAAAACTCTGGGAACAAGGATTGTTTGAAGATATTAACATTACATGTACATTGAAAATCGGTAGGAAAATATTCCTCAATATCGATTTGAAAGAACGTCCTCGTATATCTAAATTCTCTTTTAAAGGCGTTAAAAAGTCTGAAGCTGACGAACTTAGAAAGAAAATAAACCTTAGCCGCGGTGATGTCGCAACAGAACATACCTACACCAAAACAACCAGAATAATCGAAGACTATTACGCAGAAAAAGGCTTCCATAATGTGCTCGTAAACGTGGAAGCTATAGCTGATACAACACGCGATAATTATGTAGACATCATACTCGATGTCGATAGGGGGTCCAAGGTGCGAATCTCTGAAATAGTTATAAACGGCAACGAGGAACTTACAGACGCTCAAGTGCGTAAGGCTATGAAAGAAACAAAGGTCAAAGGTAATTTCAATCCCCTCGACCCTCTCGGACCAACAGTGTGCCAGTCTGTTTACGACCTTGTTACATTGAAACCTAAAAAAGCATTCACAGGAATTGTGGATTATTTCTTTGATAATTATCGCCCTCGTATATTTAAGGCTTCTAAGTATTTGGAATCCAATTATGAAGATGATAAGCGTGCTATCGTTGAAAAATATAATCAAAGTGGTTATCGTGACGCTTATATCGTAAGTGACTCGGTATATAAAATCGATGATAAAAATATTGGTATCACAATAAATGTTGATGAAGGTGATAAGTATTATTTCCGTAATATTAGCTGGGTTGGTAATACAAAATATGATACTGCAACATTAAATAGAGTGCTCGGCATATATAAAGGCGATGTCTATAATAAAGAATTGTTACAGACAAACCTTACTTATAACGAAGGCGGCTTCGATATCACATCTCTTTATCAAGATGATGGCTATCTCTTCTTTACAGTTGACCCTGTAGAGGTTAGAGCAGAAAATGACTCTATTGACCTTGAAATCCGTATGTTTGAAGGTGATCAGGCTACAATAGGAAAAGTGTCGGTAAAAGGTAATACTAAAACCAACGACCACGTGGTAATGCGTGAAATGTATACAAAACCGGGTCAACTCTTTAGTAGAAGCGACGTAATCAGAACAACGAGAGAACTCGCAGCATTAGGATATTTCAATGCAGAAACATTGACGCCAAACATACAACCTGACCCAACCGATGGAACTGTAGATATTGAATATATAGTGGAAGAAACTTCTTCTGACCAAATTGAATTATCGGCAGGTTGGGGATATAATAAACTTATCCTTACCTTGGGATTGACTCTCAATAACTTCTCATTCAAAAATATGTTCAAAAAAGGAGCTTGGACTCCATTGCCAGGCGGCGACGGACAAAAACTGTCGTTCAGAGTGCAGACTTATGGAACAACATATCTCTACTATGGCGCTTCATTTACAGAACCTTGGCTGGGTGGTAAGAAACCAAATTCATTCACGACATCTTTATATCACTCAACATATACAAACGGTTATGCTAAGTCAAACGAAAACTTCGCTAGCTTCAAGACAACAGGTCTCTCATTTGGCCTTGGCAAACGCTTGACTTGGCCTGATGACTATTTTACAGTTTATCACGGTATTAACTTGATGAGATACGGTTTAGATAATTATACTACAATATTTGATTTCGGTACAGGCTCTGGTTACTTTAACGTTATCAGTTACAATATCAGCGTTGGCCGTAACTCAGTAAGCCAGCCAATATATCCACGCTATGGTTCAGAATTGGTTATGTCGCTAGAATTGACACCTCCATATTCTTCAATAAGTGGCGTTGATTATGAAGAACTATATCCAGGTGATAAAAACAAAGCTGTACGTGAAGATAATATGTATCGTTGGGTGGAATTCCATAAATGGAAATTTAAAATGGCTTGGTATACAGAACTATATGATAAACTTGTTCTCATGACAAGAGTAAGATTCGGATTCTTGGGTTGTTATAATAAAGACATTGGCGTAACTCCGTTCCAAAGATTCTACCTCGGTGGCGATGGTCTTTCAAACTATAACCTCGACGGACGCGAAATCATAGGTATGCGTGGTTACGGCAACGAAACACTTACACCTTATTATTATAGCAATGAAAACATAGGTGGTAACATCTTTACGAAATATACAATGGAACTTCGTTATCCTCTTTCACTTAACCCAACTGCTACAATCTATGCACTCGGTTTCGTTGAAGCTGGTAACGACTGGTTAGGAATCGAAAACTTCAATCCATTCGATGTGTATCGTTCAGCTGGTCTCGGTATTCGTATATATCTCCCAATGTTCGGTATGCTCGGTATCGACTGGGGTTATGGTTTCGACGATGTTCCAGGCATGAAAGATGCTAACAAGAGTCAGTTCCACTTCTCAATCGGAGGATCTATTGATTAATGCATAATTCATAATGCATAATTGAGAGTGAACAATTAAGAATGAATAATGTATAATAGATAAATAAAAATGTTAAGAATATGAAAACAAGAAAGTCAATTTTATTATTAGCAGTAATGTTCCTTTTAGGAATTTCAGTTAATGCTCAGCAAAATCAAAGAATTGCTTACGTCGACTCAAATTATATCTTGGAAAATATCCCTGATTATGCAGATGCTCAAGAGGAAATAAATCAGCTTTCAAAAAAATGGGAAAAAGAAATAACAGCTCTCTTCCAAGCAGCACAAGAGTTAGACCGCGAATACCAAGCAGAATCGGTGCTTCTTTCTGAAGATCAAAAGAGAAAGAAAAAAGAAGCTATCACAGCAAAACGTCAGGAAGCTGAAAATTTGAGAATGCAATATTATGGACCAGAAGGTGAACTCTTTGCAAAAAGAGCTGAACTTATCCAGCCAATCCAAGAAAAAGTTTATAATGCGATAAATCAAGTCGCTTTGACAAAAAATTATGCTTTCGTTTTCGACAAAGCCTCTGGAACATCAATGCTTTATTGCAACGAGAAAAATGACATCAGCGATGAAATCCTCGATGAAATAGGCAACGTAATGCAAACCGTTCGTCGTGAAGACAGAAAGAAAAACAATTGATAATTGAAAGTTGAAAACGGAAAATTATTAATATAAACAATAGTTAAAATTACTATATTTGCAGAAGAAAAAATAACAATAAAATAAATAAACAAAAATGAGAAAATTAGCTAAGTTATTATTCGCAGTCGTATTGACAATGGGCGTAAGTTTTGGTGTTAATGCACAATCTTTAAAAGTTGGTCACGTTGATTCATCTGCAATCATGGAAATCATGCCAGAAAGAGCACAACTTGAACAAGAACTTCAAGCTTATGCTGCAGAATTACAACAAGAAATTCAAGCTATGTATGCTGAATACCAAAGTAAAGCTCAAGATTATCAGGCAAATGAAGCTACAATGTCAAACTTGATTCGTCAATCAAAACAAAAAGAAATCCTCGACCTCGAAACAAGAATCAGAGAATTTGAAGCAAGTGCAGACATGGCTTTGCAAAATAAACAAATGGAATTAATCAATCCTCTTATTGAAAAAGTTCAAAACGCTGTTAATACAGTCGGTCAAGAACAAGGCTTTACATACATCCTCGATAAATCAGTCGGCGCAGTAGTTTTCATCGGCGACAACGCAATAGACATCACATCAGATGTTAAAACAAAATTAGGACTTTGATAAGACGAAAGTCTAAAGACAAAAGACTAAGGAAAGAGCTGCTTATACTAAGCGGCTCTTTTTTTTTGTGTTAGTGGATTCTCTCGCAAAGCCGCAAAGCAACGCAAAGGTTAATAGTTAATAGTTAATGGTTAATAGTTAATAGTTAATGGTTAATAGTTAATAGTTAATAGTTAATAGTTAATAGTTAATAGTTAATGGTCAATAGTCAATAGTCAATAGTCAATAGTCAACAGTTTCATAATCCTTCAAATACTTTTTTCTGTTTCTCTCTAACTTTCGCTTGAGTCGTTCCTTTTTGTTGAAACGATTGTATAAAGCCTGAATGGGACTGAGAATTCCTTTGTCGTCTGGGATTTTCTTTGGCTTTTGATATAAAAAATCTTCAATATTATCATTGACACCTTTGACGATAAAAGGCTTTTCGACAGGTGCGGTGCCGACGATTTCCTTAACAGTGCTGAAATTATAATAAGGTGTAACGTCGATTTCGTCTAATATGATAGTGTCTCTTTGTAATGTAATTCTAAAATTGTTAGCGTCGATGCTGTCGTGATTTATGTTAATATATTTTGTGATGAAACCGATGCAACTGATTCTTAAGGTGTCGATTTCTCTTGTCTGTATTGAAAAACTTCCATCAAAGTCGGATGTCGTTCCGAAGTGAGACAATTCGCTTAAAATATGAGCTTGTGGAATAGGAGTGAGACTGTCGGCAGAAACTATGCTTCCTTTTATCGGGAAATATTTGTTTTGAGCCGTTAATGAAACACAGCAGAAAAAGATGATTCCGATAAAGATAAGACGTTTCATTTTTAAGTCGCTAAGATGCTGAGTTTCTGAGAATCTAAGTTTTTTTATGAAACGTTGAAGGGGAGGTTTTATTGTGGTGATGAACTGTTATAAGTTGCTAAGATGCTGAGTTGCTGAGATTCTGAGTTTTTGAATGAAAAGTTTTTATTGGAGTGATGAAGTAATGTAGTGATGAAGTAATCCGTGAGATATTTGAGATACGTGGAGGTTTTAAAGATTCGTGGAAATAGAAAAGGTGCCTGAGCTTGTCGAAGGCACCTTTTAAAATTCTAGAATTCTAAAATTCTAAAGTTCTAGAATTCTTATTTAATCTTCTCCGGTTTAATCTTACTAAATCTCATGGCTTTCGTCATGAACTTAGGAAGTGGCTTGTAGTCGTCTTTGTTTCCTAAGTTGAGATAGATGCCGAATTTCTTCATGACAGGAACCTTGAAAGTCTCGACGAATTCTATCAAAGTGCCGTTAGGGTCTTCAACGTAAGTGAAGTGTCCGTTGGCATCGCCCATGTCGAAGTCGCGGCCACCGTCGCAGACGAAAGGATGTCCCAATGCCTCAGCAGCTTCCTTGATACATTCCATATTACGGACATCGAAACATAAGTGGATGTAGCCAGGGTCGCCCCAATATCTGTTTTCTAACGTTCCGGTACGGACGTGGCTTGCCGCGTCCCTACATTGGATTAATTCAATATGAGAATCACCCATCATTTCAGAGAGCGGACCTTGAATAGGTTTCGAACGTTTCAACATCACGCGACGGAATTCGTCATTGCCGCCATTGATGTTTTTCAACTCGTCGAAAGTGCCAGTGACATCGCCTACAATTGTATCGTAATCCAATAACTTTCCGTAGAACTCAATAGATTTCTCCATGTCTTTAACGCCGATAACAACGCCGTTGACGCCACCATTGCAGAGGTTTTTATCATCGATGAATGCGTAGTCGTTTTGTTCTACTTCAAAGATATTATTCCATGGATCTTTGAAATAAAAATGCTTGAAGCCGAAAGGAGAGACGCATACCTCGCTGAGTATTGTAGCTCCGTTATTTTTAAGGTTGGCATAAGCTTTCTCCACTTCTTTAGCTTTTATCTTGCAGATGTCGATGCCGTAGTCGCCGAGTAGGAGAGGACGTTCTGGATATTTTACCTTTCTGCCTTTAGGCTGCCACACCTCGAAGCCGCCACCACCGCGTGGGTTGAATGCCAAGACGGCGCGTCGTGGCTGTGGCTTGCCGCCTGTGTATGGAAGCATTCTCTCGGCAACGCCTTCGTCGTCGAAGATTTTCATCTCGAACCCCATAACTTTGTTATACCATTTCCATGGCTCTAATAAATTTTCAACGCCGACGCCGACTTGTTGAATTCCGCATATGACTTTTTCTTTCATTGTTTTAAAATTAAGTTGGTGAAATATGTTTTGAAAGTATGTAATAAAGACTTGGAAGATACCTATTAATATGTGCCATCAATAACTCGTATTTTCCAATAAGTTTTCTGTGTTTCTTTTTCTTGATTGCCTTTACGGCTACCTTCGCTGCTTTGTCAACATCGAGGCCATTCGCTTGACCTGGGTCCATTTTGTCGTAACGCTGTCCGTCGCCAAGAAGCGCGCTCTTGCTGATGTTGGTGTTGATTCTTCCTGGAATTAAGAATGTTATGCTGACATTGTCGTATTCCAAATCCATAGCTTCGAAGAAACCGAACAAGGCGTGTTTAGATGAACAATATGATGTTCTTAATGGAAAACCGAACAATCCTGCAAGTGATGTCGTGATGGAAATGCTAGTGTGTTTTGAGTTGAGAATCTCGTCTTTAAATTGCTTGATGAGATATACCGCACTCCAATAATTTATCTGCATTATTTTTTTGTCGGTCTCGAAATCAGTTTCTAATGCTTTTGCTCTTTGCGAGATGCCCGCATTTAAAACAAAAAGGTCGATGTTGGTGTTATACGATTTTACGAATTGAACAAAATCGTCTATGCTTGAATATTCTTCGAAATTACATTCTTTGGTAAAGACTTTAACACCAGAAGCCTCGCATGATTTCTTGGTTACTTCTAATCGGTTTTTGTCGACACCTGTCAGGAATAAGTTGCAGCCTTCTTTCGAAAGCTGTTTTGCTATCGCGGCTCCTATCCCGGAACTCGCTCCTGTTACAAGCGCGTATTTGTCTTTGAAATTTATCATATTTATGTTTTAAATTACCACCGGTAGTAGAGACGCAATATTTTGCGTCTCTACGGAAACAGACGCAAAATGTTGCGTCTCTACCTACGGAAACGGATGCAAAAATATAACAATTTTTAAAAGCATTAGAAAAAAAATGATAAAATATTTTATTAAATCAATTTGGTAAAGTAAATATATTTACTATTTTTGCACGACTGAAAAATAAATCTAATTAAACTAAATAGAAAAATGGAAATTTTTGAAAGAATAGCGAAGGACTCAGGCGGTCCTATTGGTCAATACAGAGACCGTGCACACGGTTATTTCGTTTTCCCAAGATTAGAAGGTGAGTTGGGACCTCACATGCGTTTCAATGGCGTTGACGTCTTGAACTGGAGTTTGAACAACTACCTCGGTTTGGCTAACCACCCAGAAATCAGAAAGGTTGACGCAGAAGCTGCTGCAAAATGGGGCATGGCTTATCCAATGGGCGCTCGTATGATGAGCGGCAACACTCGCCTCCACGAAAGATTAGAACAAGAACTCGCTGACTTCGAAAGAAAAGAAGCAGCCTACGAATTCAACTTCGGCTACCAAGGCATCGTATCTACAATCGAAGCTTTGACAACACGTCACGACGTTATCGTCTTCGACTCTGCAGCTCACGCTTGTCTCATCGACGGTAAACGTCTCCACCTCGGACAATCATTCCACTTCAAACACAACGATATAGTAAGTTGCGAAAACGCTCTTAAACGTGCAACAGAAATCGTCGCTAAGACTGGCGGCGGTATCTTGCTCATTACTGAAGGTGTCTTCGGCATGACAGGTGCTCTCGGCATCTTGGATCAAATCGTTGAGTTGAAGAAGAAATATCAATTCCGTATCCTCATCGACGACGCTCACGGTTTCGGCGTCATGGGACCAACAGGTCGTGGTACTTCAGAACATTTCGGCGTCATGGATGAAATTGACCTTTACATCGGCGCTTATGCTAAGTCAATGGCAACAATCGGCGGTTTCGTCGCTGGTCCTAAATATGTCATCGACTACTTACGTTACAACATGCGTTCACAGATGTACGCCAAGTCATTGCCAATGCCAATCGTTGAAGGCTGCTTGAAACGTCTTGAAATAATTAGAAGCGCAGAAGGCGATGAGCTTCGTAAGAAATTATGGGCAGTGACACGCGCTTTGCAAGACGGTTTCCGTAACTTAGGTTTCGAAATCGGACCAGCTGAAGCATGCGTCACACCAATCTTCTTGCCAGGTAATGAAGAACAAGCTGCACAAATCGCGAAAGACCTTAGAACAAATTACAAGATTTTCTGTTCTATCGTTACATATCCGGTTATCCCAAGAGGTATGATTATCTTCAGAATCATCCCGACT
>JAZOSK010000002.1:0-34837 GCA_045657145.1 Bacteroidales bacterium
GATATCCTGGTACGCCGTGCCCGCATGGAAGGCAAGAATGCCTGCTGGGTACCGGGAACCGACCACGCTTCCATCGCAACCGAAGCAAAGGTAGTAAACAAACTCGCTCAACAAGGCATCAAGAAAACTGACCTCACTCGCGAGGAATTCCTTAAACATGCTTGGGATTGGACTCACGAACATGGCGGTATCATCTTGAAACAGCTCCGTCGCCTCGGTGCTTCATGCGACTGGGAACGCACATCATTCACAATGGACGAAACACGCAGCAAGAGCGTCATCCATGTCTTCTGCGACTTATATAATAAAGGTCTCATCTACCGCGGAGTCCGTATGGTCAACTGGGACCCTGCAGCTCTCACTGCTCTCAGCGATGAAGAGGTCGTCTACAAAGAAGAACATAGCAAACTCTTCTACCTCCGTTATAAAGTAGAAGGCGAAGATACTTACGCTATCGTAGCAACAACACGTCCTGAGACTATCATGGGCGACACTGCTATGTGTATCAACCCTAACGACCCTAAGAACGCTCATCTTAAAGGCAAGAAAGTCATCGTTCCTCTCGTAGGCCGCGCTATCCCTGTCATCGAAGATGAATACGTCGATATCGAATTCGGTACTGGCTGTCTTAAAGTGACACCTGCTCACGACGTGAACGACTATATGCTCGGCGAGAAATATAATCTCCAAAGCATCAATATCTTCAACGACGACGCTACTATCAGCGAAGCTGCTGGCATGTACGTCGGCATGGACCGCGACGCTGTCCGTAAACAAATCGTGAAAGACCTCGACGCTGCAGGTCTCCTCGAAAAAGTTGAAGACTATAATAATAAGGTGGGTTACTCAGAACGTACTCACGTCGCTATAGAACCAAAACTCTCAATGCAATGGTTCCTCAAGATGGAACATCTCGCTGAGATAGCTCTCAAACCTGTTATCGATGGCGACATTCAGTTCTATCCTTCAAAATATGTAAACCTCTACCGTCACTGGTTGGAAAACATCAAAGACTGGTGTATCAGCCGACAGCTCTGGTGGGGTCATCAAATCCCAGCTTACTACCTCCCAGAAGGTGGTTATGTAGTTGCTGAGACTGCAGAAGAAGCTCTTAAACTCGCTAAAGAAAAAGCCGGCGACCATATCACAATGGACGACCTCCGTCAAGAAAGCGACTGCCTCGACACATGGTTCTCATCATGGTTGTGGCCTCTCTCTTTGTTCGACGGCATCTTGAATCCAGACAACGAAGAATTCAAATATTACTATCCAACAAACGACCTCATCACTGGTCCGGATATCATCTTCTTCTGGGTCGCTCGTATGATTATGGCTGGCGAAGAATATCAAAAAGAAGTTCCTTTCAAGAAAGTATATTTCACTGGTATCGTCCGCGACAAACTCGGCCGTAAGATGTCTAAGTCATTGGGCAACTCTCCAGACCCAATCGAACTCATCGACAAATACGGCGCCGACGGCGTGAGAGTTGGTATGATGCTCACAGCACCAGCTGGCAACGACCTTCCTTTCGACGAGGCATTGTGCGAACAAGGACGTAACTTCTGTAACAAAATGTGGAACGCTCTCCGTCTCGTGAAAGGCTGGAAAGTAGACGAAAACATCGCTCAGCCAGAGACAGCTAAGATGGCGATGAAATGGTTCGAAGAACGCTTCCAACAAGTGCTTCAAGAAACAAACGACAACCTTGACAAATATCGTCTCTCTGACGCTTTGATGGGAATCTACAAACTCGTATGGGACGACTTCTGCTCATGGTATCTCGAAATGGTGAAAGCTCCGATGAATCAGCCAATCGACGATGTGACATACAACGCAACAGTCACATTCTTCGAAAACTTGATGAAGATTTTGCATCCATTCATGCCATTCATCACAGAAGACATCTGGCATCTCTTGAGAGAACGTCAAGACGGCGACGACCTCATCATCGCTCAACAACCAGCACAAAAAGTCGTTGACAATGACATATTAAATCAATTCATATTTACACAAGACGTCATCAACAACATCCGTAAGATTCGTGCTGAGAAGAACATCTCAATGAAAGAAGCTATCGAACTTATCGTTGTTGACAAAGACGGCAGCGTCAACAAAGACTTCGATTCTGTCATCGCTAAGTTATGTAACTTGAGCAATATCAATTATGTGACAGAAAATCCACAAGACGCATTCGGATTCTTGGTAAGAGCAACAGAATATTTCATTCCTGTGACAGACAATATCGACACAGAAGCAGAAATCAAGAAGTTGGAAGAAGAATTGGCATACGCACAAGGATTCTTGAAATCTGTTGAAGCAAAATTGTCGAACGAGAAATTCGTCAATGGCGCACCTGCAGCAGTCGTCGATAAAGAAAGAAAGAAAAAGTCAGACGCTGAAGCAAAGATTAAAGTTCTTGAACAACAGATTGCGACCTTGAAGAAGTAAAATGGCTAAAGGCTAATGTCAAAAGGCTAAAGTTATTTTTAAGACAATAAGTAGAGACGTGTCAATTACACCGATGAAATGAACAAGGTGTAATTGATGCGTCTTTCTTTTTGGTCAATAGTAAATAGTAAAAAAATACAATACAATACAATACAATACAATATCTTCCGTTATCAGCATGATAATTATTTGTTAAATTCATTAAACATTAAAATCATGAAAAGATATTTATTGTTGTTGGTGTTGGCGGTAGTGCCTGCATTAGCTATGGCGCAGTCTGAAAAAACTAACAAAGGCGCACATTATTTGGAAGTCAAGACTGGACTTTCTATCAGTGATGCTACTTCATTTCCTTCAGTGGAAAATCTTGTAAAAGGAATGAGCTTCGATATGAGGTATGCTTATGGTTTGATAAACAACTTGGATGTTGTAGCAGCATTTACGACATATAATGGTTATCAAGGTGTTGATCCTTTGGTAGATCCGATGTATTATAGCAATGCTTTGCAAATAGGCGTGAGAGGAAAAGTCAAATGCTTCGATTTTATGAATCTTAAACTTTCGCTTACGGGAGGTTTAGTAAATCATGCGCAGACAAAATACAGCTATAGCTATGCTGGTAATTATGTTCCTTATACGAATATGTATCTGGCGGCCTGTCTTGGTGGAATGTTTGAAGTTGATTTTGATATAAGTGAAAGAGTGTCACTTGGTTTGTTTTACGGAAGAACATCATCTATCGTCAATGCAAAATTCGGTTATACATTTGATAACACGGGACTTTCTTTGTCGGTGAGATTATAAGACTCCAAGACACTAAGTCGCCAAGACACCAAGTAGAGACGTGTCAATTACACCGATGAAATGAACAAGGTGTAATTGATGCGTCTTTCTTTTTGGTCAATGGTCAAAAAAAGTTCAAACTTCAGAGTTCTTAGTTCAAAGTTTTTTCTTATCTTTGCCCAATTTATATAGTTTATAATTTTCAAAAAAATAATAATTATGTCAGATTCAGTAAAATTTATCGAAGGCGGTCTCACTTACGATGACGTTTTGTTAGTTCCTGCATACAGCAATATCATCCCAAGAGATACCAATTTAAGTACCAATTTCTCTCGTAACATTAAGATTAACATACCTATCGTAACAGCTGGTATGGATACAGTTACAGAAGCTGCTATGGCAATTGCAATCGCACAAGAAGGCGGTATCGGTGTTCTTCACAAGAACATGACTATCGAACGTCAAGCTGCAGAGGTTCGCAAAGTTAAACGTGCTGAAAACGGCATGATCATCGACCCTGTGACTATCAGAGAAAACGCTATGGTAGGTGAAGCTCTTCGCATGATGAATGAAAACCACATCGGCGGTATCCCAGTAGTCGACGCAAATAACATTTTAGTCGGTATCGTTACAAACCGTGACTTACGTTTCGTTCAAGACATGAAACGTCCTATCTACGAAGTCATGACAAAAGAAAATCTCGTTACTACAACAGAATTCACCGACTTCGCAACAGCAGCTGAGATTCTCCAAAAACATCGTATCGAGAAGTTGCCAGTTGTCGACAAAGACAATCACCTCATTGGTCTTATCACATATAAAGACATCATTAAAATCAAGGCTCGTCCAAATGCAAGCAAAGACTCTCTCGGTCGTTTGCGCGTTGCTGCTTCTGTAGGTATCGCAGCTAACACAATCGAAAGAGCAGAAGCATTGGTAGCAGCAGGCGTCGACGCTATCAACATCGATACAGCTCACGGCCACTCACAAAACGTTATCAACGTTGCTAAGGAATTACGCAGCAGATTTAAAAACATCGATATCGTTGTTGGTAATATCGCTACAGCTGACGCAGCTCGCGAACTCGCTAAGACAGGCATCGACGCTATTAAAGTAGGTATCGGACCAGGTTCAATCTGTACAACACGTATCATCGCTGGTATCGGCGTTCCTCAGCTCACAGCAGTTTACAACGTTTCACAAGCTCTCCAAGGCACAGGCATCCCTGTCATTGCTGACGGCGGTATCCGTTACACAGGCGACATCGTGAAAGCTATCGCAGCAGGTGCTTCATCAATCATGGCTGGCTCATTATTCGCTGGCGTTGACGAATCTCCAGGCGACACAATCATCTTCGAAGGAAGAAAATTCAAGACATACCGCGGCATGGGTTCTCTCGAAGCTATGCAAAATGGTTCTAAAGACCGTTACTTCCAAGACATGGAAGACGACATCAAGAAACTCGTTCCAGAAGGCATCGTAGGTCGCGTTCCTTACAAAGGCAGCCTCTCAGAAGTCGTTTATCAATTAGTCGGCGGTCTCCGCGCTGGTATGGGCTACACAGGCTCAAAAACAATCAGCGACTTGCAAAAGGCACAATTTATTAAGATTACTGCTTCAGGTATGCGCGAAAGCCATCCACACGATATCACAATCACAGCAGAATCACCTAACTATAGCACAAAAGCATAACTAAATATTGACTCTGGCTATTGACTCTGACTCTGACTACGATAGTTGACTTTAAATATCGAATGGGATATAAACATTCAATAATATTCAAAGTCAACAAGCATTTGAAGTCTGTGTCAGAGTTAAAAGTCAGAGTTAATTATAATATAGTTTCAAAATCCTCGTTATTTTTTCTAAATAATGAAAAGAATATGATAAGAAAACAAACACTCAAGACATGGCTCATCGCATTGTGTTTTATGATGATGCCATCACTTTTATGCGCTCAGTCTTATGCAAAGAAGACATTGATAACTCTTGGCGATAAGAAAATATCTGCACAAGAGTTTATGGATACTTATGAGAAGAACAATGTCAAGACAGATGTCATCGATAAGAAAGACGTTGATGAATATCTTAGCTTATACATTGACTTCAAGTTGAAAGTTACGGAAGCTGAAGATCTTAAAATGGATACAGTTCCTTCTTTCGTTAAGGAATTAGGAAACTATCGTGACCAATTGGCAAAGCCATATTTTTCTAATGATGAGATTACAGAAGAATTAGTGAAAGAGGCTTACGAAAGAATGCAGTATGACATGAATGCTGCTCATATCCTTATCAAATGTGAAGCCAATGCGTTGCCTGCCGATACACTTGCGGCTTATAACAAAGCAATGACAGCTCGTGAACGCGTATTGAAAGGCGAAGACTTTGGAGCGGTAGCCGTAGAAATGTCAGAAGACCCATCAGCACGCGACATGGCAGAAATACCAGGAGTGAGAAGAGCTTATGTAGGCAATCGTGGCGAATTAGGTTACTTCACAGCTTTCGATATGGTATATCCTTTTGAAACAGGAGTCTATACAACAGAAGTAGGCGAGGTGTCAATGCCAATACGTTCAGACTTTGGCTATCATGTCATTAAAGTGAATAGCAAGACTCCAGCATTGGGTCTTATCAGAGCTGCTCACATCTTCTTGGAAGCAAACCCAAACATTGCAGACTCTGTCTTAAAAAACAAGGCTGATAACATCTATAAAGAACTCAAACAAGATGAAAGCCTATGGTCAGAATTCGTAAGACGATATTCAGAAGATAAAGGTACTATTGCTAATAATGGAGTGCTTAGCCCATTTAAAGTCAATCAGATAGTGCCAGAATTCATCACAGCAGTGAAGAGCCTTCAACCAAATGAAATATCAGAACCAGTTAAAACCAGCTTCGGATACCATATCATAAGACTTGTCATGACAACAACTCCAGCTGACTTTGAAACAGAAAAAGCAAGATTGGAAGAAAGAGTCGAAAGAGATATGCGCGGTAAGATAAGCGAAGATATCGCAATGAAACGCATCATGAAAGACAATGGCTTTAAAGAAAATACTGAAGTTAAAGACGAATATATAGCTACTATAGATAGTACATTGGCGATGGGAATGTATCAGCCAGCAGAAGACCTTGATGTTAAAAAAGTTATCTTCAAATTGGGTAAAGAAACATGTACATTGGAAGAATTCGTCGACTATATCCTTGGCCATCAGAGAAAAAGAGGTTTCATATCATCAACAGCATATGCTTACGAACTCTATGAATCATTCTTAAAAGAAAAAGTATTCGCATATGAAGATGCAGCTTTGGAAGAAAAATATCCGGAATTCAAGACATTGGTTCAAGAATATCACGATGGAATCTTGTTGTTCTCTTTGATGGAAGAACAAGTATGGAACAAAGCTGTTGAAGATACTACAGGATTGAAAGAGTTCTACGAAAGAACCAAGGATAACTATATGTGGAACGAACGCGTTAAAGCTATAGTGGTTACTTCAAACGATAAAAACAATGTTGAAGAAATCGTTACATTGCTTAGCGGCGATGTTACAATAGATTCTGTCCGTGCTTACTTAAAAGAAAATAATGTACAAGCTACAGCACGCGCTCCATTCTGTCAAAAAGGCGATAACGTGAACGTTGACGCAATGGAATGGAAGGAAGGTACATTGCAAATATTTGAATCAACAGTGGATAATACAACACAGATAATAAAGATTGCCAAGGTGCGTCCAGCTGAACCTAAGTCATTTAAAGAAGCAAGAGGCTTGGTGACATCAGCTTATCAAAATGAGTTGGAAACTGTTTGGTTACAACAACTTAAAGAAAAATATCCTGTAAAGGTAAATACAAAACTTTTGGAAAAAATAAAAAATAATTATTAATAAATAATGCGTTTACTCTGGGTCAGTCTTATTTTAACCTTGTTCCTTTCAACATGTCAGGACAAGAAAACCGAAGAAAAAGGTGAAGCCGTAGTATCAGTCTACGGAAAGAAATTGTATAAGACTGACCTGGAGAATATCGTTTATGAAGGTATCAGCTATAACGACAGTGTCGTGAGAGCAAAGGTTTATATCGATAAATGGGTTCATAACCAACTGCTGATACATCAGGCGGAAAATAATCTTACTCCAGAACAACTGGATTTCTCGAAGAGATTGGAAGAGTATCGTAACTCTTTGGTAATAAATAAATACGAGACAGAACTGATAAACCAAAACCTTGACACTGAAGTCACCGAAGACCATATTTATGAATATTACAATAATAATAAATCTGAATTTAGATTAAATCGCGACATAGTACAGCTGGCGTCTGTTTCACTGCCAAACGACAGCAAAAAGAAATGGCTGTTCACCAAATTGTTCCGCGATTACGATTCCTTAATGGTCGATTCTCTTACTTCGTTGTCAGAGCAATATGCCTTGAGTTATGATTTTAATATCAACGAATGGCATAGCTTTGAGGAAGTTGTAGATATTTATGATTTGAAAGTAAAAGATAATAAGTCTTTCTTAAACGAAAAGAAATTCTTCGTTGTTAATGATGAAGAAACATATACTCTCGTGAAGATATGCGACTATAAACTCATAGGCGATGAAGCACCTTGTGAGTTGGAAATGGATAGAATTAGATATATTATCCTAAGCAACAGAAAGAAAGAGTTATTGGAAAATTTATATGATGATTTGCATGCAAAAGCAATTCAAGACAAAGCGTTAGAGGTTTATTAAGACAACAAGACAATAAGTTAAATAGATATGAGAAGAAATAGTAATAAGATTGCATTGTTTTTTGCAATATTATTTTTTGTGTTTATAATGCCATCAAAGGCTCAAGATGCACAAATTATAGACAGAATAGTTGCTGTTGTTGGGCAGAATATCATTCTTCAGTCTGATATTGAATCTAGATATTTGGAATATAGATTGCAAGGTGGCATTAAAGGAAGTGCCAGCGACCTTCGTTGCGAGATACTAGAGGATCTTATGTTTCAAAAACTTATGCTTAACCAAGCTGAAATGGATAGTATTACGGTGACAGATGATCAAGTTAATGCTGACGTGGATCGTTGGATGAGTTACCTTGTTTCACAGTTGGGTTCACAAGAGAATCTTGAGAAATATTATAAGAAGACAATGCCAGAGATAAGAGAGGAGTTGGTGCGCGCGAGAAGGGAGAATATGTTGGTTGAACAAGTGCAACAAGCTATGTTGTCGAATGTGGAAGTGACACCATCGGAGGTGAAAAAATATTATCATAGCATGTCGAAAGATAGTATACCGATGGTTAATACAAAATATGAGATTGCACAAATCGTCAAGAAACCACCAGTCACATTAGACCAGAAATTAGAGGTGAAAGACAGATTGTATAAGATGCGTAAGCGTATTCTTAATGGTGAGCGTTTTTCTACCTTAGCTTTGTTATATTCAGAAGACCCAGGCTCAGCAAAGAAAGGCGGAGAACTTGGCTTTAAAGGCAAAGGAGAATTCGTCCCTGAGTTTGAAGCAGCTGCCTTTAACCTCCGCGATGGCGAAATATCAGAAGTTATTGAAACAGAATACGGATTCCATATCATACAAATGATAGAACGCCGCGACGATTATGTCAATGTACGTCATATATTGATGACAGTGAAAGTGGACCCAGAAGCATTGCAAGTGGCATATGATGAATTGGATTCTATTGCAGGACTTATTCGTAACGATAGCCTTACATTCGACGAGGCAGTACGCCGCTTCAGCGATGAAAAAGATAGAATAAACGGAGGAATACTAGTAAACCAAGCAACAGGAGGAACCTTGTTCGATGCATCAGAACTCGACCAACAGATTTCCGTCGTCGTAAATCAGATGGAAGTAGGCGAGATAAGCGATCCTGTGCCAATGAAAACATCAGATAATAAAGACGCTTGCCGCTTGGTGTGTCTTAGAAAAAAAACAGAACCTCATAAGGCAAACTTGAAAGATGATTATACCCTTATCCGTGACTTGACTATGCAAAAGAAACGCGAAGAGATAATAAACAACTGGATCTCAAATAAGTCAGCTAAGGCGTATATCAAAGTCTGTGACGAATTTAAAGATTACGACTTTAAGTTTGAATGGAATTTCGTTAAGTAATAATCAAAAATCAAAATAGATGTATCAGTCAGACGTGGAAGGTGCTAAGGCACTAGTGCAGAAATATGAACAACTGAAAAATGAGATTTCAAAGGTCATCATTGGACAAAACGAAATCGTTCATAATACGATATTATCAGTGTTTTGCCAAGGCCATGTCTTGTTAGTCGGCGTGCCTGGCCTCGCCAAGACATTATTGGTCAGCACTATCGGTCGTGCTCTCGGACTTTCTTTTAATAGAATACAATTCACACCCGACCTTATGCCTTCCGATATTCTTGGAACAGAGATAATAGATGATACACGTCAGTTTAAGTTCGTCAAAGGACCAGTGTTTTCCAATATAATATTAGCTGACGAGATTAACAGAACGCCTCCTAAAACACAGGCAGCTCTCCTTGAAGCAATGCAGGAAAAACACGTCACAGTGTCGGGAAAGACATATAAACTGCAAGAGCCTTTCTTCGTTTTAGCGACACAAAACCCGATAGAACAAGAAGGAACGTATCCACTTCCAGAAGCTCAGCTCGACCGTTTTATGTTTAACCTTAAACTTGATTATCCTTCTTACGAAGAAGAGATAGAAGTAGTGAAAAACACCACATCAGCTAAGGTTACTGATGTCAATCCTGTGATGACAGCCGAGGAAATCATTTATTTCCAGAACCTCGTTCGTCGTGTTCCTGTGGCCGACAACGTATATGAATACGCAGTTGGATTGGTGTCACGCACTCGTCCTCATACAGAACGCGCTCACGAATGGAGCAACAAATATCTCAGCTGGGGAGCTGGACCTCGTGCATCGCAATATTTAATAATCGGCGCTAAAGCAAATGCTTTGTTGAAAGGCAAACTCTCTCCAGACATCGAAGACGTGCAAGAAGTGGCACTCCCAATATTACGCCATCGTCTTGTGAGAAACTATACAGCCGAAGCAGAAGGCATCAACATTGAAAATATAGTAGAACATTTGACAAATGACAATTGATAATTGGATAAAAAAATAGTCGCTACAATTTGCAGCGACTATTTTTTTCAAGTTCTAATGTCCTAGAATTTTAAAATTCTCTTAACGGTGTTTCCTTCATTAGTCTTTATGTCAACGAAATAAATTCCTGATTCAAGACCATTTATGACGTATACGCTTCCGTTGACATTAGCTTCCATAATCTTATTTCCAATGACGTTATATACTGTCACATAAGTCATATTATCACATATTATTGTGAAGTTGTCTTTTGAAGGATTAGGGAAAATAGAAGCATTTATTAAGTTAGTCTCATCAATAGCTACGTTGTTTTTAATAGTGACGTCGCTGAACAATCCTTTGCAGTCCTCATATATTGCTCTGACGCTGTAGGCGTATTCGCCATTTGTTGAACCCTCGTCAGTGAATGATGTCTCTTCTGTGGTTCCCAATAATTTTGTATCACGATAGACTTCATACATTGTTGCCTGTTGTCCGTTGTCTGTTGACCAACTCAACACGATGTTGTTTGTATTTAGCTCTGCTTTAAGTTCTTTTACTGCATCACACATTTCTTGATATTCGTTCTTGCAAGAACAGTCATTATTCCAAGAGAATAGGAATGATGTTGATGGAGATAATGCAGGACTTGAATAGATGGTTTTATAATATTCTGTTGCTACAGCAAAAGTACATTCTTTGTCATTTTCGTCTTTGCCCATCCATTCGAGTGTTACTTCAACATTAGATTCAATGCTGATACGATATTCTTGGAATCCGCCGTATTCTATTGTTAATGTGTCTGTTGGTTTTCCATTATCGTATTTCACCAAGAGAGCTGCACCATTCCAGCCGTCGGAATATGAATCCTGAAGTTGGAAAATATATGTACATGTGTTAGCATAATTATATGAGAATTCGTATGCTTTTTTGTATAAGTCTGAAGTCTTTAATGTGAATGGAATGTTTATGTTTGAGATGTTTTCTGATACTTTTACATTAAAGAAAGCGATGCCAGAAGAATTTGCTCCGATAGAACTGAACTCAGCTTCACTTTGATTTATTGTGATGTCGTTGCTGTTGCTCGATAAATTACCTTTTACCTTAACGGCAATTTCATTTCCTAGGTTATTCAACACTACTCCAAGGTCTGCTGTTTCGCCAGCTTCGAGTATGCCGTTGTCATTATCATCGTTTTTAACTACGAAGGTGGCAAAATCTAGCTCGTGGCCTTTTACATCTATTTGGAATATTGATGATGCGATGACATTTTCGCTTTCGTCGTATATGTTAAAGTCGAAATACAATTCAGATTTATAATCAATGTTTTCATCTGCGGAGAATTCAAATTCATCGGTAAGAGTGATGTCGCCATTAGCTGCGATATTTGCTATTGTAGCTTCAGCGTCTGTTATTGTAACTGATTCGTTTTTACAAGAGATGACAGCCTTAATGTTGTTGTATTCTGTCTCTGAATCATTATGTACGTTGATACTCATCTTGACGGTTTCTCCAGGATTGAGATTAGAGTTGTTGTTAGCGTTAATGTCATTGATGACGATTTCGCCCAACAAAAAGTCGCCAACTCTCATGCTTGTTATGGCTTTAAAAGCATCGATGAGACCTGTTCCAAAGAAGTTGTCTTTTTTCTCGGTGAGTCTTTTTGAAGTCGTCTCTAATGTCATGCAAATCTCGGCAGGAGTGAGGTTAGGGTTTTTCTCGAGCATAAGAGCCATCACGCCAGCCACGCAAGGAGCTGCCATAGAAGTGCCAGTCTTTAGGTTGTAACCATCGTTGCTGTCGTGGTCGAGAGATTTCACTCCGACGCCAGGAGCGCATACGTCAGGACGTATGAGACCGATTTTGTCGTCACCTAAAGGATAGTCGCCGAACTCGGTGTCAGCCCAGGTGACAGGTCCTTTAGAACCGTTTTCGTATTTGTTTTCAAAATAGTCGACTGCACCGACAGCCACTACGCAGGTCAATCCTCCTGGGTTGACTTGTTGGTCAGGGTGTAGCCATGGTGGAGGACAGTTGGCAGGAGCTAAGATATTGTTAGGGACTTGTACCTGAGGAGTCATGTTTGTTCCGAAGTTGCCTGCAGCTACAGATGCAACTACACCAAGTTCCAATGCGTTGACACAAGTGTTACGTAATAATGTCTTGTTTGCGACGCTAGGACCTACAACGCCGAGCGACATGCTTAAGATGTCGGCATGATGTTCAATGGCGAATTGCATAGCAAGGTTGATGCTGCTTGTATTACCAGAACCCATGTCATCGAGGGCTTTGACACACATCAATGTTGCTTCAGGTGCCATGCCTGTGAGGAGACCAGATGTGCCGTCGCCGCATATAGTGCCAGCGCAGTGTGTGCCGTGACCGTATCTGTCCATGGTGTCATAATTGTCGTTGATGGTGTTATATCCGTGATATGGATATTGTGCGCCGCCATCCCATAAATGGTCCTTAATGTCAGCATGGTTGTAGTTGACACCAGAGTCAATGACGGCAATGAGAACGCCTTTGCCAGTGTATCCCATTTCCCAGACTTTATCAGCATTGACCATAAGGATATTGTCTGTCATGTCAATATCTTCAGTTCTTGACAGTTGACTATTGACTGTTGATTGTTGACTTACGTCTGGAACCATCTTCATCATTTCATCATAACCGATGATTGCGATGTCTGGATGTTCCGCAAGAAGATAAATGACATTGCGGTCGGCATCGCAACTGATTGCGTTTGACAACCAATGAGTCTTGATGTTACTTACCTTATAGCTTCTTGTCTCGGCTTTAAGTATTGACAAAACTTCTTGTTGTTTTTCTTCAGAGAAAAGTTTAAGCTCGTCAACGAGTATGTCGCGTCTTACTTTCTTGTCGAGGGTTTGCGCTGCGCGAGTCTGAAGTTTTTTGATGTCTGCTTGTGACTTAAAGATGATGTTAATCGGAATCATCTCGTCGCCTTTTTGATTTAAGACCTCCTGTAATCTAGGATCGATAGTGCTTTGTGCAAATCCTATATTACACAACAGGAGGAGTAGTAATGTAATGAGTAATGTCTTTTTCATAATTTTCTTTTTTTGCTGTGAGCAATGAGCAATGAGCAATGAAGAATGTAGAATTTTCAACTTTCAATTTTCAATTTTCAATTTTCAATTGCTCATAGCTCATAGCTCATAGCTTAATAATTCTTTTTACAATATTTCCTTCGTTTGTATTTATCTTAACGAAATAAATTCCAGATTTTAATTTAGAGACATCAATAACTGATGGCTGATGGCTGATAGCTGATAGCTGTTGGCGTCTTCCGTAAATATCATAAACAATAACATCTTCAATCTCAGTTTCTGCTTCGATATAGAGTTTGTCGTTTGTTGGATTAGGGTAGATATTGATATTTGTATTATGTGAATATTCGTTAATATCTACGCCCCATTGAGTGAGTATGCTTTTGAAAGAACCATTGCAATTTTCGTAAATAGGTCTTACGCTATAAGTGTAAGAGAAAGCTCTGTTATGTTCAATATTGCTATCTACGAATGATAATCCGTCTGTTTCTCCAGCTAGTTTTGTGTCACGATATATTTCGTATTTTATGACTTCTTTGCTGTTGCTAGGAGCGTCCCACATTAAGACGACATTGTTTTTGTTTATGTTAGCTTTTAAGTTTTCTACAGGGTCGCACATGTCGAAAGTATTGTTTTCGCAGGAGCAGTTGTTAATCCAAGAATAGAGGAAACCATTGTTGAGCGAGCCTCCGTTATAATAGATAATGTTATCGTTATCGTATTTGATTACGAAGTTATTTCCTAAGTCATAAGAGCCTTTATACCATGTTAATGACACTTCTACGTTATTTAGGATTTTACGTTTGTAGGTCTTTGTTTTTCCGTCTGAAATGGTGAGTGCTTCTTCTTTTGTTTCGTTGCCGTCGTTGTAAGATACTATCAAATTAGCACCTTGCCATCCGTTGCCACCTGAACAGGAAAGTTCAAATATTACTTCGCAGGCGTTTTTATATGTTCCATTGAAAACGTATTCCTTGTTAGAAGCGTCGGTGACTTTTATCTCTAATGGAAGTTTGAAGTTTTCAGCTGTTGTTTCTGATAGTGTTACGTTGAAGAATGCTGTTTCTGAAGCGTTTCCTCCGATAGAATTGAATTCAGTTTCGTTTTGATTTATGGTAAGTTTGTCGTTGGTTGTAGATAAAACGCCTTTTAAACCAGCAGCGATTTCATTGCCTACATTATTTAAGATAATGCCGAGGTCTGCTGTTTCACCAGCTTCGAGTCTGCCGTTGCCATTATTATCATTCTTAATGATGAAGGAAGAGAATTGTAAATCAGAGCCATTTACGTAGATAGGTGTTCTGATGCATGATATTTCTTCATTATTTTCATTGAAGAAATAAATGTCAGAAGCTACCAGTGTTTTAAGTGGAATATTTTCATCTAATGTGATGTTGAATGCATTTTCTAATGTGACATTCTCATTAGCTTTGATGTCTGATATTTGTGCTACAGAATCTGTTATTGTGACGAATTCGCTATTATTTCTTAAGACAGCTTTTACATTGCTGAAGCTGTCTTCTGAGTTATTTTTGAAAGTTATGTTGAAACTGAAGCTTTCGCCAGGATTGACATTATCGTTGTTATTGCCAGTTTTTTCATTGACGTCGCAACTTACTAAGTTGAAATTGTTGTATCCGACAGCATTTATTGCAGCTAAGGCATCGACGCGGCCAGTGCCGGTTTTATTGCTTTTTGTTTCAGAAAGTTTTACGCTAGTTGTCTCTAATATTCTGCAGATGTCAGCAGGTGTGAGGCTTGGGTCTTTTTCTAACATGAGGCACATGATGCCAGCGACGCATGGTGTTGCCATTGAAGTTCCGCTCATGATAGTATGTCCGTCATTAGAAGAGTAATCGAGTGAAGTGATGTCAACGCCAGGAGCGCATATATCAGGGCGGATGAGGCCAATGCCAGGATTGTAAGGATAATCGTTGAATGGTTCAAGGTCTTGCCATGTGACAGGGCCTTCTGATGATGATTCAGCTGGTGTGTCGGTGTAGTCGACTGAGCCTACTGCTACGACGCATGATAATTCGCCAACGTTAGCTTCTTGGTCGGGGCTTAACCATGGAGGAGGGCAGCCGCCAGGAATGATAATGTTGTTTGGAATAGGTTTTATCATCATGTTTACGTAATCGCCGTAGTTGCCAGCTGCTACAGATGCAACTATACCTAATTCTAGAGCTGTGACACAGCTGCGACGTAACATGACTTTTTCTGATGGTTCTGGCATTGGAACGCCTAACGACATGCTTAAGACGTCGGCATTGTGTTCTATGGCCCATTCCATGCCGCTGTTGATATTATGTGCTGTTCCAGTTCCTTCATCGCTGACGCTCTTGACGCACATCAGAGTGGCATTAGGAGCGATGCCAGTCTTGGTGCCTGATGTGCCATCGCCGCAAATTGTACCAGCACAGTGTGTGCCGTGACCGAATTTATCCATAGGGTCGTCATTGCCTTCGTAAGTATTATATCCGTGGTTTGGAAATTCAGCTCCTCCATCCCATAAGTTGTTGGCAATGTCAATGTGATTGTAGTTGACACCAGAGTCTATGACAGCTACAACAATGCCTTCGCCAGTGTAACCCATCTTCCAGACATCTTCGCCATTGACTTTGGTGATGTTTTCTGTTACGCCATTAACGCTTTCAGCTCTTTCTGAGTAGTTACTGTTAATCAAGACTTTTTCTTCATCATATCCGATGATATATACGTCAGGGTGTTGGGAAATTTGATAAATGACATCGGCTGTCGTTTTACAGTTGATGTAATTGGCTAGCCAATGGCAGCTGACGTTTTTTACTTTGCTGCTTCTTTGTTCAGCATTGAGAATTGATAATATTTCTTGTTGTCCTTTTTCTGTGAAGCTTTTAAGTTCATCGACTAAAATATTACGTCTTGTTTCTTTGTCGATGACGTTGTTTGCTCTGCTTCTTAAATTATTAAAATTCATCTGCGATTTCAAGATGATGTTGACACTTATCATCTCATCGCCTTTTTGATTTAAAATCTCTTGTAATCTAGGTTCTATGGTGTTTTGCGCGAAGCCTAAATTGCAGAATGAAATAATGACTAATAATGTAAAAACTAACTTTCTCATATAACTTCTTTTAGATTCGCAAAGATAATAAAAAAGAGTACAGGATTGAGAAAATTGAAAGCTGAAAATTGAAAGTTAGCTGTCAGAGTCAGAGTTCAGAGTTTAGAGTTTAGAGTTCAGAGTTTAGAGTTTAGAGTTCAGAGTTCAGAGTTCAGAGTTCAGAGTTCAGAGTCAGAGTTCAGAGTTCAGAGTCTAAAAAAAAGCGACCCTGAGGTCGCTTTTTGTCATACTGTTAAAATATCTTTTACTTTCAAGTCGCAGAGTTCGTCAACTTTTTTGACATATTTATCTGTGATTTCTTGAATTTTTTCTGTTATCAATTTCACTTCGTCTTCAGAGACGCCATCGTCTTTGAGTTTCTTTGCGTCGTCGTTAGCGTTACGGCGGATGTTACGGATGCCGACTTTAGTTTCTTCAGCTACTGTTTTAGCGCGTTTTGCCAATTCTTTACGGCGTTCTTCTGTCAATGGAGGAACGAGAATACGTAAGAAATCGCCTTCGTTTTTAGGGTTGAAGCCTAAGTTTGCATTTAAGATAGCTTTTTCTATAGCTGAGATAGAACTTTTATCGAAAGGTTGAACGATTATTTGACGTGGGTCAGGAGTTCCGATATTTGAAGTTTGTTCGATTGGTACAACAGTTCCGTAATATTCTACTTTAACACCTTGCAACATAGCAGGGCTTGCTTTTCCTGCTCTGATCTTCTGAAATTCCAAGTCCATGTGTTTCATGGTGTTTTCCATGGTTTCAGTAGTTTCATCTAAAATAAATTGAGATTCTTCTGTCATAATACTTTTTATTTTACTGCACAAAAATAAAAAAAAATCAGTTAAGTGCAATTATTTTGTTACCAATGTGCCGATTTCTTCACCATTAAGGACTTTTAACAAATTGCCTTTTGTATTCATGTCGAAGACATACATCGGCATATTGTTTTCTTTGCATAATGTAAATGCTGTGAGGTCCATTACTTTAAGGTTTTTGTTGTAAGCCTCGTCGTAGGTGATATGGTCGAATTTTGTTGCTGTTGGGTCTTTTTCAGGGTCGGCGGTGTAGATGCCATCGACGCGTGTTCCTTTTAAGATGATGTCGGCTCTTACTTCAACGGCTCTCAATGCTGATGCTGTGTCTGTTGTGAAGAATGGGTTTCCTGAGCCGCCGCCGATGATTACGACATTTCCTTCTTCGAGGAGTTTTATTGCTTTTGCGCTGCTCATAGAGTCGGCGATGCGGTCGATGAAAACGCCTGATAATAAAGCGGTTTTCACGCCTTTAGCTTGTAATGTCGATTGTAATGCCATGCTGTTGATGACAGTGGCGAGCATTCCCATATAGTCGCCTTGGATTCTGTCCATGCCTTTGCTTGCGCCTTGCAAACCGCGGAAGATGTTGCCGCCGCCAATGACGATGGCAATCTGTGCTTGTTTCGCTGCTTCTGCTATTTCTTCTGCATAATCGTTAAGACGTTCTGGGTCAATGCCGTATTGTTGCTCACCCATGAGAGCTTCACCGCTCAATTTTAAAAGTACTCTTGTGTATTTCATATCATTTGAATTTATTTATATTATTTTAAAACCAATAACCAATATTTAAAAAACCAATCAAGTCGGAACATCTGTTAGAACCCATGAGACTCACTTCGATAGGGCCAGCTTTCGTTTTCATACCTAATGTCAGCCCACATCCGAAAGTGAAATTCTCGTCAGAAAACCATGTGTTGTAGTCTTCAGCTATATAACCTCCGTTGAAATTTGCAATGGCGTAAAAGTTTTTGTAGAAATTATATTGCCACGAAATTTTTCCTATTGCTATGTTGTCGCCGTATAACTGCGTGAATCTTAATCCTTCGAAAGAAATTATATTGTCGAAATATTTCATGTGCGATTGGCCTCCTACAAAGAAACGATAGCTCAAAGGGACTTCATTGATGCCTATTGAAGAGCCTATTGTGGCTCCTAGTTTTAAAGAGTGATGTCGTCCTACAGCTATGGAACCATCTAAGTCAGCTTTGATGATGATGCTGTTTTCCATCTTAGAACCGTCTTTGTTCTCAATGATTGGTATTATATATTTTCCGTTAATATTTAACTTCCAGCCTCTTGAAGCATAAGTAGGCGAGTCTTCATTGTCAAGATGATAGTTGAAATATGCGTGTGTTATGAAATCGTAATTGTCGGGACCAACCTTATGGACAAGATTGTCGCGGAGGTGAACGTAGTTGCCCACGATGCCTAACCTGAACTGTTGTTGCATCGTTGGCATATATTCGATGAATAAATCTAATTTGTTGTCTTGTACGCTATAAGAGTTGTTTATGGTCTTGTCGTAATATTGATTCATAAATAGACTTATAATTGACAAGTCGGCACCATATTTGAATTTCTGCGATAATCCTGAATGGAAACGCAACTTGAAATAAGGGTCTTCTGCAATGTTCAAGTCTGCAGATATGGTTGAGCGTTTCGGGAATTTCAGTATGTTTTTAAGTGTTATGTTTGTCAATATTCCGATTCCGTAGTCAGTGTCGTAATGTGCTGCTATCGACACTGTTTCTTCTTCTTTTTCTTTGCAGTGAATAACTAAAGTGGCTCCTTTTGTGGCTGGAGTCAGATTATACCATATGTCTGAATAATATCCAGTTGCAGAAATGCTCATGATGGAGTTCTCTATGTCGCGTATCGCCATCTTTGAAGGATAACTTTTCCCAATAGATTTTTTAATGAAGTTGGCATTCTCTTCTTTGACACCATTGATTTTCAATGCAACGATATATATGGAGTCGAGAGGAACTACATTAGGACGTTCTATTTTATAATCTTGAATATTTTTTATGGAATCGGCAAGACGTTTAAGCTGAGGCATGTATTTTCGCGCCTCAATCTCGCCTAAAGCCACTATTGTATCGTAAGAGTTGAAATCCATCATGCCATATTTGGCTAAATCTGGTTTGATGTAAATGTCGGTGTTTTCTTTTGCTCTGGTATAAGCGTCGATGTCAGACATGGCGATGATTTGGTCCATTATTATCGCCATTGAATTGATTTCTTCTTTTTTATGGAAGTTACGTTGGACGTCAACACCTATTATAATATCAACTCCTTTTTCTCTTACGTTTGGCACAGGGAAGTTGTTTCTCAATCCGCCGTCAATGAGTAAACGTCCGTTTATCTCAATAGGGGAGAAGTAGAAAGGAATCGACATAGAAGCTCTGATGGAACGTTGTAAGTTGCCTTTTGTCATCTCGTAAGCTTCAGCATTTTCAATGTCGGTTGCTACACATAAAAATGGCACTGATAATTCATTAAAGTCTCGTATTTTATATGCAGGTGATGTTAAACGTGCTAGTAAAAGGTTAATCATTCCACCATCATATATTGACGATTTCATTTGTATCTTCTTGTCTCTGAATGGAAATGTTGCAAGATAATGTCTGTCGAGAATCTTGTCATTAATGGATATATATTTCTGAGGAATGGCATCCGACATGATGGCATTCCAATTTTGTTCCTTAATGAGTTGTATCATTGTTTCTGGAGAATATCCGATGGCATAAAGCCCGCCGATGATGCCTCCCATACTTGTTCCTGCTATGTAATCTATTGGTAATCCAGCTTCTTCTATGACTTTGAGAGCTCCGATATGCGCGAATCCTTTGGCTCCGCCACCGCTTAATACAACACCAACACGTGGCCTTGTCAAAGAGTCTGTAACTTGCTGAGCAGTAGTGGTCTGACAAAAGACAAAAGACAAAAGGCAAAAGACAAAAATCGTAAGCAAAGAGCTGCGAACCTTTGCCATCGACCATTGACTGTTGACTGTTGACTGTTGACTGTTGACCATAACTTTAAATTTTAACCATTAAACCATTTTGGTTTACTTTACAAAGTTATAATAATTTTGTTGAAGAGAGAAGGAAATATTTTTTTGAATTTCAAAATTTCAAATAAAAAGAGAGACGCATCAACGACATATTGTTATTCTTCATCGTGTCGTATGATACGTCTCTTAATTCTCAACTTTCAATTTTCAATTTTCAACTTTCAACTTTCAATTGCCCCATGACAATTTTTGTATTTCTTACCGCTGCCACATGGACAAGGGTCGTTTCTTCCGACTTTCTTTTCTACATGAACTGGCTGTGTTACTTGACGTTCTTGTGTGTTGCTGTGCGCTTGTGACAACAAGTCGTTGCGTTGTTCTTTCAACTTGCTTCTGTCGACAGCTCTTGCTCTTTGTTCTTTGACTTGACTGCCGTCTTGCATAGGAACGTTGGCACGCATCAAGAATGAAATGACGTCGGTGTTAATCTTCTGTATCATTTGCTTGAACAAGTTAAACGACTCGAACTTGTAAATCAAGAGAGGGTCTTTCTGTTCGTAATGTGCGTTTTGTACAGAATGTTTCAATTCATCTAATTCACGTAAGTGTTCTTTCCATGACTCATCGATGATGCCGAGTGTGATGAATTTTTCCACTGATAATGAAATTTCTTTTGCGCCGTTTTCGACAGCTTTCTTAAGATTTACAACAACATTCATGCTCTTCTTGCCATCTGTAAATGGAATCAAGATGTTTTCATATTGTGTATTCTTATGAACGTTTTCTATGATTGGCAATGTTTTTTCGCCAATGATGCGTGTCTTGTTGTTATATACTTCAAGTGCTTTGTCGAATAATCTTTCTGCAAGAACATCTAATTTAGAACGTTTGAATTCGTCTTCTTCAAAAGGAAGGTCGATGCCCATTGTTGAAAGCACTTCCAACTTCAAGCCTTCGTAATCGCTGACTTCTTGGAATTTTTCTATCAATGATTCGCCGAGGTCATACATCATATTATTGATGTCTATTGAAAGACGTTCTCCGAATAAAGCGTGACGTCTCTTTTCGTAGATGGCCTCACGTTGTGAGTTCATGACATCGTCGTATTCAAGGAGGTGTTTACGTGTTCCGAAGTGATTTTCTTCTACTTTCTTCTGAGCCTTTTCAATTTGTTTTGTAATCATTGAATGTTGAATCACTTCGCCTTCTTGGAGGCCGAGTCTGTCCATAAGAGGAGCAATTCTGTCGGAACCGAACATACGCATGAGGTCGTCTTCGAGTGATACGAAGAATTGTGAACTACCATTGTCGCCTTGACGACCAGAACGACCGCGTAACTGACGGTCGACGCGGCGTGACTCGTGACGTTCTGTGCCGATGATAGCGAGACCGCCGGCTTCCTTGACGCCTGGTCCCAACTTGATGTCGGTACCACGACCAGCCATGTTAGTTGCTATAGTCACTGTTCCAGCTTGACCAGCGTCTTTAACGATTTGAGCTTCCTTGGCGTGTAACTTAGCATTCAAGACATTGTGCTTGATGCCTCTACGTGTCAATAACTTAGAAAGAAGTTCTGATACTTCAACTGATGTCGTACCGACAAGGACAGGGCGTCCTTCTGCGATAAGCTCTTGGATATTGTCAATGACAGCATTGTATTTTTCACGTTTTGTCTTGTAGATCAAGTCTTCAGCATCGATACGTGCAATAGGTTTATTTGTAGGAATTACTACAACATCTAACTTATAGATGTCCCAGAATTCTCCAGCTTCAGTCTCAGCAGTACCTGTCATACCAGCAAGTTTGTGATACATACGGAAGTAGTTCTGCAAAGTAATTGTCGCGTATGTCTGTGTTGCTGCTTCAACATGAACGTTTTCTTTTGCTTCAACAGCTTGGTGTAAACCATCTGACCAACGACGGCCTTCCATGATACGGCCAGTCTGTTCGTCAACGATTTTAATCTTGTTGTCCATGATGACGTAATCGACATCTTTTTCAAACAAGGTATAAGCTTTAAGAAGCTGTTGTACTGTATGTAAGCGCTCTGATTTTTCTGAGAAGTTGCGGAGCAACTCAGATTTCTTCATCAATTTTTCGTCATTAGAGAGTCCGCTGCGTTCGAGTTCTGCGATTTCACTTCCTACGTCAGGCAAGATGAAGAATGAAGAGTCGTTATATGCTTTTGTGAGTTCATCGATACCCTTTTCAGTGAGGTCGACGCTATGTAATTTTTCATCGATAACGAAATAGAGTTCATCGTCGATGAGGTGCATATTCTTTTGTTGTTCTTGGAGGTAGAAGCCTTCGGTTTTTTGCATCAAGGTTTTCATACCTTCTTCGCTTAAGAACTTAATCAGGGCGTTGTTTTTAGGGAGACCTCTATAAGCACGGAAGAGTTGGTTTGCTCCGTGGTTCTTTTGTTCCTGTGTTGCGTTAGGGTCTGTTAATATTTTTTTAGCTTCAGCGAGACATAATGTCACGAGGCGTTTTTGTGCTTCGTAAAGTTTAACGACGTCGGCTTTCAAGATGTCGAATTCTTGATGGTCGCCGCGTGGTGTTGGACCGGATATAATTAAAGGTGTACGAGCGTCGTCGATTAAAACAGAGTCGACTTCGTCAACGATAGCGAAGTGATGCTTGCGTTGAACGAGTTCGTCTGGTGAGCCAGTCATATTGTCGCGGAGGTAGTCGAAACCAAATTCGTTGTTTGTACCATATGTGATGTCTGCGAGATAAGCATCACGGCGAGCTTGTGAGTTAGGCTCGTGTTTGTCGATGCAGTCTACTGTCAATCCTAAGAATTCGTAAATAGTTCCCATCCACTCGGAGTCACGTTTTGCGAGGTAGTCGTTGACGGTGACTACGTGAACGCCGCGACCAGCTAAAGCGTTGAGATATACAGGGAAAGTAGCGACTAAAGTCTTACCTTCACCAGTTGCCATCTCGGCAATCTTGCCTTGATGTAAGACAGTACCACCTAGAATCTGGACGTTATATGGAACCATATCCCATGTAACAGTGTTGCCGCCTGCAACCCAGCTGTTGTCGTAATAAACTTTGTCGCCTTCAATATTGATATGGTCGAATTTAGCTGCAAGATTGCGGTCTAAGTCGGTGGCTGTGGCTTCCACGACTTCATTTTCTTTGAAACGTTTCGCTGTTTCTTTCAAGACAGCAAAAGCTTCCGGCATAATGTTGTTGAGTGCTTCTTCAATCTTATCTAATTGCTGCTTCTCTAATTTATCGACTTGTTCGAAAATCTCGTTCTTTTCTTCGAGGTCAAGGTCTTCTGTTTCGGCTTTTAGTTTTAGCTCTTTGATACGTGCCTCGTCTTCAGCGATATAGTTGTTGATATATTCCTTAAACTCAACCGTTTTATGACGAAGAGCGTCAGTGTCTAATATCTTTATTTTTTCGTAAGCTTCTAATGTCTTGTCCAAAATCGGCTGCAAAGCTTTGTTGTCGCGTGATGCTTTATTGCCGAATAATTTAGTGAAAAATCCCATATTTTTTAAGTTACTAAGTTACTAAGTTGCTGAGAGTTTAAGTCTCTAATAATTGAAGTTTATTGAATCCAGAATTCCAGAATTCTAGAAATCCCTTCATCAAATGTTGTGCAAAAATAACGATTTTTTTATTTATTTTTATAATAATTGTATAATCTCCTGACATGAAAATCAAGATATTGATCTGGCGATGGAGCTGGCTTCATGCCAATCTTGTTGTTTTTGCCTAAGATGATGTAATCAGGGAATGTCTTGATTTGATATTTTTCAAGAAGAAGAATGTCGTTTCCAAGATTAAGCAAAGTCCATTTATATCCTTTACTATCAAACATTTGTTTGAAATCATCGTAGCTTTCTTTCGTGGCAATGGTGACAATTTGAATCGTGTCGTTCCATTGCTGTGAAAAATCATACAAGGTGTTGAATTGATGATCTGTCATTGATGATACTTGATTGACAAATTGAATGAGTACCATGGCATCTTTAAAATCGTCAGTTTTTACAAGATTTCCGTTTTTGTCTTCTAAAGAGAATGTAGGAGCATCGGTGTTGAATGATAACTTGTTGATTTGACTTAATATATTATCAATGATAACTTTGTTTTTTTTGTTTGTCGCGTTCTGTGAGATATTGTTTAAATGTAGAAGGATTTGCTTTCTGTCGTCAGACATTTCGTAATATAATCTTTTTAAATCCCAAGCAATGATTATTTCTGCCAAATCATGATTGTCTGACAAAAAGTCATCATTTTCCTTAATATATTTTAAGAGATTGTCAGTGTCAGAATATAGTTTGAGTCTTAATTCTGACGGATGGAATTGAGATGATGATAAATAATTGGCAAATATCTCTTGAAATAAATTCATGTAAGATGGTTGTAAATACAAGATGTCTTGCTTGCTGAAATATTGATTTATGACTTTTTTGCCATTATCATTGTTTATTGCCATCTGTATCGCTGCCTTGCGGTATCGTAAATTATTCTTGGTAAAATCGGATTTTAAATCACCTATGGATCTGCTTATTTTTACATCAAGACTGTCCAAGAGAGAAATTTTACGGCCTCTATACAATAGATTAAAATTATTCAAAATGAAATCATCAATTATCTTTTCGGATATATGATATTGATAATAAAGGTCGTTGTCGTCGGCATTGATAATTTTTAAAACTGGAGACTGACGTTCAAAATATGAAATATTATTGTCTTGTTTAGGAATGATTATTTCGACTTCATAAGTGGAGTTTGGATTCAATAAAATATCTACACGTTCAAGATTTACAGCTATTTGTGCCAATGTAATCTCGTTGATGTTAGTTTCGATGGTGAAATTTCCTTCATTGTCAGATTTTGTTTCATAAATCGTGCTCTGTTCGAATGTTAACATGTCATCGAATGTCAAAAGACGAACTAACGTCTCAGGCTGTTGCCTTTGACCATTGACTCCGATATTTGACTGTTGGATTTTGCCTTTTATTATTATGTTTTGTGAAAAGATGTTGTTTACATTTAACAACAAGAAAAATAATGATAATAATAGAATACTCTTTTTCATAACTTATTGACTAATTGTCTTATAGACTTATAGACTTCCACACTGCTTCCGGTACAAATTCATTGACTGGATAATTGCGTTTCAACAAATCTCTTACCACTGTTGATGACACACAACGTAATGACGGTTCTGTCATGAAAAATATTGTCTCAATTTCAGGATTTATTTTTTTGTTAGCCTCGGCTATGGTGCTTTCGTATTCTAAATCCATGCTTCCGCGTAAGCCTCGGATTATGTAATCGGCTCCGTTTTCTTTGCAGAAATCGACGGTAAGGCCTTCGTAATGTGTTACTTTTACTTTAGGATAATCGGCGAAAGTATCTTTGATCCATTGAAGACGTTGTTCTAATGAAAATGCATTTTTCTTCATTATGTTAACGCCGATGGCTACGATTATCTCATCAAAAAGAGGCAAAGCTCTTAATATTATATCTTCATGTCCTTTTGTTATAGGGTCGAACGAACCCGAAAATACAGCTTTTTTCATAATCTTAAGACAATAGACTACAGACAACAGTCAACAGACATTATCCATTATAAATTCTTAATTCTTAATTTTCAAATTCCAACTCTTAACTCCTAACTCCTAACTCCTAACTCCTAACTCCTAATTCCTAACTCCTAACTACCTCCAAAATGTCTTCTTCCAAAGCAAGTCGGATGGAAGGGTAGGTATTTTCTAAAAAATAATTAACGTTATCTTTGTTTAAGAGGAAGACTTTAGAGATGCCTTCTTCTTCCTGAGGCTTTGGCCTGAAATCATCATCCGATTTCATTAGAAACCATGATGTTTTCTTTAAAGTCCATTGGTTGTTAAGAAGATAACAATGATGAGAAGAAGGGAGTTGTTTTATGATAGACAAATTTTTTATTGCAGTTTCTTCTTCCACTTCACGCATCGCGGCAATGTCGGTTTGTTCGTTTTTTTCAATGTGACCCTTAGGCAAATCAGGTTTTCCGTTCCTTTCTATCGCAACGATTGACTTATTAATAAGGACTAGACCTCCAGCTGCTGGAGCAAAATGAAATATTTTTTTGAAAACAGCCGCTAAAATATCATTGTCGATGTCGTCAAGATATAGATTTTCTTTGCCATTTTCTAGCCAATTTTTTATTTTATCTAACGTATTCTCAAATAGTTGAGGCGATAGTTTGCTGTTGTCTATATCGGCATCTAAAAAATGTTCAAAAAAATTTCTGCAGACAAGCATCTTATTATTGCAAAAAAGTCTATACATTTGCCAAAAATTTAAAGGTTAATTTTATGAACGAACAAGAAACATCAATGGCACTTGCCAGTTTCCTTTTGCAAATTAAAGCAATAAAATTGAATCCTGCAAATCCTTTTACATGGGCATCAGGATTGAAAAGTCCAATCTATTGTGACAATCGCGTGACATTGTCATACCCACAAGTAAGGACTTTTATCCGTGAAGGATTCGTTAAAATGTGTTTAGACAAGTTTGGCAAACCAGATGTTATTGCAGGTGTTGCCACAGGTGGTATCCCACAAGGAGCATTAGTAGCACAAGAATTAGGATTACCTTTCGTATACGTACGCTCAGAAAAGAAATCACACGGCATGAACAATCAAATCGAAGGTATTATCAATAGCGGTCAGTCTGTTGTTATTATCGAAGACTTGGTTTCTACAGGCAAGTCAAGCTTGAACGCTGTTGAGGCTTTACGTGAAAAAGGCGCTGTTATCAAAGGTATGCTCGCTATCTTTACTTACGGCATGGACGTAGCAGCAGAAAACTTCAAGAACAACAAATGCGAATTGTTCACTTTGACAAACTATAACGCTTTGATTCAAAAGGCTGCTGAAGAAAATTACATCAGAGAAGAAGACTTAGCTTCATTGTTAGAATGGAAGTCAAATCCACAAGCTTGGAGCGACGCAAGAATGTAATTGAAGACAAAAGACAAAAGGCTAAAGTCTAAAGTTTAGATTATGGTTTTTAAAAGTAATTGGGCTAAAAACAAAAAATCTGACAAAGATTTATTCGAGTATATAGGCGACATGAACAACATGCCGCCTATTTTGCCTGAACAAGTCGTTAACGTAACTGCTGATTACGATAATCTAGCTTTTACAATACAAGGCATGGGCAGTATCGCCCTCCGCGTAAATAAGAGAGAACCAAATAAATTCATTCAGCTGGTGCCAGAGGGGAAGACACCTTTCCAGTTTGCTTTGAATATTCATATCAGAAACATATCTGAGTCAGTGTCTGGGTCGGAATGTTGCTTTGAAATTGACGCACAACTTAATCCGCTTATGCAGATGATGGCATCACGTCCATTGCAGAATCTGGTGAATATGATGGCGGAGAAAATTGAAAATTGAAAACTGAAAACTGAAAATTATTCAAAACCTTCAACTTTCCATTTTCAACTTTCCATTTTCAATTATAAAAGATATTTCTTTCAAATCACAAACGACTTCACGGTCGTTTTTTTCTTTTAATATAAGTCGTCCGAACTGGTCGTAACCAATGATCATCATTTCTTTAACAGCACCTTCATGTTCGTAGGAAGCCCATTGTTTGTAGCGATACAATTTATTTGTATAGTTGAAAGTTGAAAACTGAAAGTTGAAAACTGAAAGTTGAAAACTGAAAGTTGAAAATTTGCTGTTGACTGTTGACTGATAGCTGATAGCTGATAGCTGACAGCTGATAGCTGATAACAATTCGTCTAAATCGTAATCTTCTCCCGTTATCATCTTCATTGAAATTGGGTTAGGGAGATTTTCGTCGAATGATGTTTGATTTACGTTCAACCCGATTCCGATGATAGATGTTCCCATCATCATTCCTTTGATTTCGTTTTTTATTAAGATGCCGGCGATTTTCTTGTCGTTGAAATAAATGTCGTTAGGCCATTTGATAAAAAGCGATTCTTCTGGAAGATATTTCTTTAAAACATTAATCATCGCAACGGAAACCATCTGCGTCAGAAGGAATTGTTTTTCTGCTTTTAGGAAACTCATATCAAGAGCAATGCTGAAAAGCAGGTTCTTGCCATCCTCACTCTGCCATACGTTTTTACCCTGACCTTTTCCTGAAGTCTGAAAGCCAGTGACTACGATATTGTCAGCAATGTCAGCGCCTTCGTTAAGAAGATTCTGAAGATATTGATTAGTGGAATCTAATGTTTTAAAACGAGTGATTTTCATAACGCAAAAATAATAAAAAGTTGAAAGTTTATAGTGTATAGTTTATAGTTGTTGAAAGTTTAAAGTAGTCTATACTCATTGCTCAAAACACATTGCTCAAAGCTAAAAAAAACTTTTGTCATTCGACTTTAGTTTTTAGTCTTTTTATTATCTTTGCACAAATTAAATTTATTATAAATCATGAGAGTAAGACACGAGTCAGATAATCCTGAAAATGTAGTTTCAGCTGTTGTTGAAGCTATGCAAGAACTTAAAGCAAAAGATGTTGTTTCATTAGATTTAAGAGACATATATTCATCGGTGACAGATTATTTTGTTATTTGTCATGCACAATCAAAGACACAGGTTTCAGCAATTGCAGATAAGATTCTAGATGATCTTCGCGACAATCATCATGTGAAGCCATATCATTACGAAGGTTTTGAAAATGCGGAATGGATTTTGATAGACTACATCGACGTAGTAGTTCATGTCTTCTTGGAGCCAAAACGTGAGTTCTATAAATTAGAAGCTTTATGGGCTGACGCAGAAAAGACTTCATACGAAGATTAATTTTAACGCATTTAAAAACAACTAAATCAATGGAGAATAACAATTCGTCAGGAAATTTTTCAAACAACAACAAAAACAACAAACCAAAAAAGAAATTTAATTTTATCTGGATTTATGGAATCCTAGCAGTTATCTTCATCGGTTCGACAATATTCGGAGGACCGAAAACAACGGAAGAAATAGATAAAGGCAAGTTAATCACATTACTTCGTGACAAAGATGTTGAAAAGATTGACTTGGTAAATGGAGAGATAGCTGAAATTTATCTTAATGAAAATGGCTTGAATAAGTATTTCCCGAATGATAAATCAAATGGCTTTACACTTTCTCCAAACTATACTCTTCGTATAGGTTCCGTTGAGCGTTTCGAGCAAGACTTGGAAGACGCTCAGGAAGGATTTGAGAATCCAATTTATCCACATGTTGTTAAGCGTCATAATTGGGGAACAGAAATAGTTTCATGGATTTTGCCAATAGTGTTGATATTTGGTTTTTGGTTTTTGATAATCAGAATGATGGGTCGTGGTGGCGCTGGAGGCGGAGGCCAGATATTCAATATTGGCAAGTCACAAGCCAAACTTTATGATAACGCATCAGACGTAAAGGTTACATTTAAAGACGTAGCTGGATTAGAGGAAGCAAAGGAAGAGGTTGTTGAAGTCGTTGACTTCTTGAAGAACCCTAAGAAATACACACGCTTGGGTGGTAAAATACCTAAAGGTGTTTTGTTGGTAGGCCCTCCTGGTACAGGTAAAACATTGTTAGCTAAGTCAGTAGCTGGTGAAGCTAATGTTCCTTTCTTCAGTATTTCTGGTTCTGATTTCGTTGAGATGTTTGTTGGTGTTGGTGCTTCGAGAGTTAGAGATTTATTCAAACAAGCGAAAGAGAAATCACCAAGTATAATATTCATTGATGAGATTGACGCTATAGGTCGTGCTCGTGGCAAGAGTCCTATGAGTGGCGGTAACGATGAAAGAGAAAGTACTCTCAACCAGCTTCTTACAGAGATGGACGGATTCGGTACCAATTCAGGCGTCATAGTGATAGCAGCGACTAACCGTGCTGATATTCTTGATAAAGCACTCATGCGTGCAGGCCGTTTCGACCGTCAGATTTATGTCGAACTTCCTGATTTAATAGGTCGTAAGGAAATATTTGAAGTTCACATGCGTAAGCTTAAATTAGCTGCTGATGTGAATGTTGAGTTTTTGGCAAAGCAAACTCCAGGATTCTCTGGAGCAGATATCGCTAATGTATGTAACGAAGCAGCTCTTATGGCAGCACGTCGCAATAAGGAATCTATTGAAAAACAAGACTTCCTCGATGCTATCGACCGTATCGTTGGCGGATTGGAAAAGAAAAATAAAGTCATAACAGACTCAGAGAAAAAAGTCATAGCATTCCATGAAGCAGGTCATGCTACAACAAGCTGGCTCTTGGAATTTGCTCACCCTCTTGTAAAAGTAACTATAGTGCCTCGTGGTAAGGCTCTCGGCGCAGCTTGGTATCTGCCTAACGAACGCCAAATTACTACAAAAGAGCAGATGTATCATGAAATGATTGCGACACTAGGCGGACGCGCCGCAGAACAATTGGTGTTCGGACATATTTCTACAGGCGCTCTCAGCGACTTGGAAAAGGTTACTAAACAAGCTACAGCAATGGTGGCATATTATGGCCTTGACGAGAGAATAGGCAATAGAAGTTACTACGACTCAACAGGTCAACAGGATTATTCCTTGACAAAACCATTCAGTGATAAGACTGCGGAAATTATAGATGAGCAGGTAAGTAAACTTATCGAAAGTGCTTATCAAGAAGCTCTTAGAATATTGGGCGAAAACTTAGACGGATTAACTCAACTCGCAAATAAACTCATCGACAAAGAAGTCGTTTTCGGTGATGACCTCGAAATGATTTTCGGCAAACGTCCTTGGGTTAAGGAAGAATTAGGTTTTCCTAAGGAGAGTCGACAGACTGACACTAATAATGATGTCAATGACAGCAGTGACAATGTGTCAGAAGAAAACCAAAAAAATATTAACACAGAAGAAAGTCAAAATTAAAAATTATAAAAGCAATGAATTTTCCTTTCGGATATAATAAAGATTGTACCAACAAGGAGCAAATTCTTGCCAAGGTTAGAAGTGCCATCTTGGAGAAAGATGAAAATCATTTCACAGACATCAATCTTCAAGATGACACTTGGATTCCTTTTAAGGAGGAAGATGGCAATGAATTTACTTTTATTCAACGCTTCAAGGAGAATGGTGGAATCTTTATGTATTTTGAGGAAATTGCTCATTTTAAAGAGGCAATGCTACAGTTTGTAGAGGAAAATAATTGGAAGCCATTGCTTACTACAAGTCCTGCTATAAAAGATATTTTTGCTGATACCGATATAATGTTTCAAGATGATTATGATAATCTTGAACGAAAGAAAAATGTCAGCATAATTGATTGTGAATGCCTTATTGCTCAAACGGGTAGTATCTTGGTGTCGGAGGCTACAGCTGGCTCAAGAGCAGCTTATTCTTGTGCCGACACTCTTCTGATATTAGCAAGACCTTCTCAATTCGTGGCTAAAATAAAAGATGCTTTTGCATTGATGAAAGATAAATATGATGATAATCAGCCTGCAGGAATGACTATCATAAGTGGAGCTAGCTGTAGTACCGATATTGATAATACACTTGTTGTTGGTGCTTTCGGTTGCAAACAAATCGCACTTTTCTTAGTTGAATAAATCTTTAAAGATTTAATTCTTGTTTTTAACCTCAAGATTTTTAGTTAACAATTCAATGAATTTGAACTCGCTCAACAATTGCTTAGCGATGATTCTGATGAGTGTATATGAAGGAATTGCGATTATCATTCCAACGATGCCACCTATATTTCCAGCCATCAATATAACTAAAAATATTTCTATCGGATGAGCAAAAACGCTCTTTGAATATATCGTTGGCTGTAATACGAAATTGTCGATTAAGTTCGCTCCGACAAATACGCCTATGATTTCTAAAGAGTTCGGTAGTATTAGATCGTAATTGCCAATGCCAAGATTAGAAATGATTCCTATGATGACTCCGAGAGCGCATCCCATCAATGGTCCGAGATAAGGAATGATGTTCATTAAGCCACCCATGACGGCAATAATCAATGCATTTTCAATGCCGAATATTGTTAGTCCAATGAATATCAATATCATCATGCAAAGAACTTCAGAAATAAGGCCGAAGATGTATCTTGTGAGCATTACTCTTGAATCGTGGAGTATGTTTTTCATATGTAACATCTGATTGTCTGGCGTAATTGCTATGAAGATGTTATGAATGATGTCAGGGTCGCGTAAAAGGAAAAACGTTAGAAATACAATGGAGAAAGCCCCTATTACAAAAGAGCTTGTCTTTGAAATAACACCTGTTACAATGCTGCTGAAATTGTCCCAATTAACGATGTTATACAACTGACTCTCCACTATATTCAGAATGTCCTCCTCAGGACGTATGATGTTGTATTGTACAAGGAAGTTGTAAATATTTTCTAAAGGCTTTTCAAAATATTCTACGATGGCATTGGTGTCTATTTGTGATAATATTGATATTTCCTTATTTACTAAAGGTATTATTATCAAAAAGATAAGAGAGAATACCAAGAATATTGCCAGCATTGTTATTACCGATGAAACGGCGTCTCCGAGGCGGAATTTCTTTATGTGAACTTTTTTTAATACTTCGCATAAAGGACGTCCTAGCATCGATAGAATGATGGCTATTGCGAAATACACAAATATGTCGGGAAAGAAAAATATCAATAATCCGACAACTAGAACTCCAGCGATGGGTTTTATGAAAGCCTTTAGTTTATTCAATTTACAATTTATAATTTATAATTAACTTTCAATTTTCAATTTTCAACTTTTATAGGATGTTTTCAAGTGTCATTCCGAATAATCTGCTCAATGAGATTCCCATTTCTGCAGCTTGTTTTGGCATGATGCTAGCTTCCGACATGCCAGGAACGATGTTCACTTCGATGAAGAACAAGCCTTCTTCATTGAGAATATAGTCGAAACGAGCAAAACCTTTGCAGCCAAATCTCTCGTAAAGCATTGCAGATGTAGCTTTTACTTCAATCTCTTCTAATTCGTCTAAAGCTGCTGGTGTTATCTCGTCTGATTTTCCACTTGTATATTTAGCTTCATAGTCGAAGAATTCGTTCTTACTTACAATTTCTGTTAAAGGTAAAACCATCATTTTGCCTTTATGTTCAATGACACTGCAAGCTAATTCGCGGCCTTTAACGAACTTCTCGAACATAATCTGTTTTCCAGCATTGAAAGCTGTCTCTACAGCCTTGTCGAAATCTTCTTCTGTGTTGACTTTGCTTACTCCAACGCTTGAGCCATTGCATGTTGGCTTAACGAATAAAGGTAATCCAAGTTCTTCTATAATTTCTTTTTTGTCAATAACTTCACCTTTGTTGATTGTTACAGATGGTGATACTGTAGCGCCATGAGCAGCTGCTAAATGCTTTGTCAAGTCTTTGTTGAATGTGAGTGCGCATGTCGTGAAGTCTGAAGAAGTGTAAGGAATATTTAACATTTCAAAATAACCTAAAATTTCTCCGTTTTCTCCAGGAATGCCATGAACTGCGTTGAAGACAGCATCGAATGTTATTTTGTTACCGTTAATATTTATTGAGAAATCGTTTTTATCGACTGGAATTTGTTTGTCGTCATCTGTTAAACAATACCATTCTCCTTTTTTTATTACGATGACGTAAGAATCGTAAAGTGTTGAATCTAAATTCTTTTTGACAACTTTAGCACTGTTTATTGAAATTTCGTATTCACCGGAGTAGCCTCCACAAATAATTGCAATCTTTCTCATAATATTATTTCGATAAAAAAATTAAAATCGTTATCTTTGTCGCACCAAAATTAGTAAAAACGACGTTATTGTTAAACATTAAAAAGTAAAAATAAATGAAAGCCTTCAATTTTTTAACCAAAAGGGCATTTTATATAAATCTGTTGATAGCTATTGCATTGGTAATCATAATAATAGAAGTAGCTTTCTTCTCATTAGATGGATATACTCGCCACGGAGAGGAAATTGTGGTCCCTGATTTTGTTGGATTAAACTGCGATTCTATTTTAGAGCAATATAGCGAAGATTTTCATTTTATAATGTTAGATAGCGTATATACTAAAACTTTGCCAGAAGGTTCTATATATCAACAAGATCCATTGCCAAATTCTAAGGTGAAAAAAGGACGTAATATGTATTATGTCAAGGTGTCGGAAGCTCCAGAAAAAGTGGTGATGCCTAACTTGAAAAACTTATCCTTACGTCAGGCAATGGTGGCTCTTAGAGCTAACGGATTGGAAATTAGTGGACTTGAATTCGTAGACCACTTTGCTAGAAACGCTGTCGTTGAGCAGGAATATAAAGGCGAGGTGATAGAGCCTGGAACAGAACTGATAAAAGGCAGCGCGATAAAACTTAAGGTCGGTTACGGAAGAGATGACGTGAGAACACATTTACCTAACTTGTTGGCAGCTAATAAGCAAGATGTAAAGAAACTTCTCCACGAGGCTTCACTTAACATAGGAAGAGAATATCATATTGACGAAGAAGATGGCAGTCAATATAAAGTCTATAAGATGAAACCTGATTATGATATCGAGACACTTGAAGTCGGATCGT
>JAZOSK010000003.1:0-30306 GCA_045657145.1 Bacteroidales bacterium
TGCTAATTGGATGTCCCAACCTGTGATTTCGCGTAAAGCGCGGAGACATACTTCTCTATATTCTAATGTTGAACAGATACCTGTACCGATAGCTGTTGCACCCATGTTGCTATATAATAATTCTTTAGCTGCTTCAAGAAGGTGAGCTTTTTCATTCTTCATTGATTGAGCGAAAGCGTTGAATGTAAGACCTAATGTCATAGGAACAGCGTCTTGGAGCTGTGTACGACCCATCTTGATGATGTTTTTGTATTCTTCAGCTTTCTTTTCTAAAGATTCGATGAGCATATCCAAATGTTTAACCATTTCGAGGTGGTCAGCGTACATTGCTAAATGTACTGCGCATGGATAAGCGTCGTTTGTTGATTGTGAACCATTGACATGGTCGTTAGGTGAACAGAATTCATATTGACCTGGTTCGTGACCCATATATTCCAAAGCGAGGTTAGCGATAACTTCATTAGCATTCATGTTTGTTGAAGTACCTGCACCACCTTGGATAACGTCAACTGGGAATTGATCGTTATATTTGCCAGCGATAACATCATCACAACCTTTTACGATACCTTCGTAAATTTCTTTGCTGATTTTGCCTGTTTCGTAGTTAGCGACAGCTGCAGCTTTCTTGATAACGCCTAAATATTTAACGACGTTTGGATAACGGTTGATACCAATACCTGTGATTGGGAAGTTATCAATAGCTCTGAGTGTTTGAACGCCATACTTGCATTCCATTGGGATTTCGCGTGTACCAATAAGGTCAAATTCTGTGCGAGTTTGTTTTGTTGCCATTTCTTTTTATTTTTATTTCTGTTCTGTGATTAATTTTAATTACTTTTTACAGTTTAAAATAAGATTTATACACCTTATTTAAACGTGTGCAAATATACTATATTTTTCAATCTTATATGTTTTTTTGTCGCTTTTTTTTGCAGTTTTTTTATGCTGGCTATCAGCTGTCAGCAGTCAGTAGAGACGTGTCAACAATACCTATGAAATTAAAAAATGGATTGTTGATGCGTCTGTAGAATTGAAAGTTGAAAATTCATATAAAAAAGGCGCGACCCTTTCGAATCGCGCCTTTTTATATAAACTCTGACTTTTGACTCTGACTCTGACTTTTTATCTTAACTCTGACTTTTGACTCTGACTCTGACTTAGTCAATGTCAGTGTCAGTGTCAGCGTCAATGTCAATGTCAGCGTCAGCGTCAATGTTATTCTTTCGTTGTCATTTCGTACAACTTAACAGAATTATAGATAGTCTTTTCTTTTGCTTCGTTACCGTACTTGTCAACATCGACGATATTGCGTGGGCTGTGTGTGATACAGAGTGGTCCGTTCAAGCAGCCGCCTTCACATGCCATACCTTCGAAGAAGTTTTCTGTAGCCTTACCGAATTTAAGTTTCATCAAGTTTGCTCTACATTCGTCGATGCCACTCATCACTATTGGCTTAAGTCCTTCAACATTAAGTTCTTTAGCTACATCAACGAGACCTTGAACGATACCTCCTGACTTAGCGAAGATTCTTCCGTAGAATGAACCATTATCTAATACAGTGTCTTCACATTCAACAGTATCGATACCACGAGCATCCAAGAATGCTTGTAACTCTTCGAATGACATTACGCAGTCGATAGCACCGCCTGTCTTTGGCAATTTGAATTCTGCTTTCTTTGAAGCACATGGTCCAATGAAAACACACTTAGCTGTTGGGTCTGAGTGTTTAATCAACTGAGCTGTCATAATCATTGGTGACACTGAGTGTGAGATATGTTGAACTAATTCTGGGAAGTTCTTTTCGATGAAAGCAACGTATGATGGACAGCATGATGTTGTCATCAAGCCTTTTTCTTTCCATTCTAATGCTTCGTTGTACAATGTGATGTCTGCGCCGAGAGCTGCTTCTACAACTTGATGGAAACCAAGCTTTTGAATTGCTGTAACGACCTGTGTTGGTCTGCCGAAGCGACATTGACTTACGATAGCTGGAGCTATGACAGCGTATACTTTATATTTAGTATTGTTTTCAGATTTCTTCAACATGTCGATGATGTCGAGAACGTAAGATTTGTCTGTGATAGCGCCGAAAGGACATTTGTAAACACATGCGCCGCAAGAGATACATTTGTCGTTGTCAATCTTAGCTTTCTTGTTTTCATCGATGGTAATAGCTTTCACTTTACAGCTTACCATACAAGGACGATGTTGCATGATGATTGCTGAGTAAGGACAAGCCTTTGAACATTTACCACATTCGATACATTTTTCTTTGTCGACGACAGCGCGTTGATTTACGATTGAGATAGCGCCTTTAGGACATACTTCCTGACAAGCGTGGACCATACAACCACGGCATGCAGGTGTTACCATTACGCCTTCTGCTGGACATTCGTCGCAAGCGATGTCGATGACTTCCACTGGGTTAGGGTTGTTTCTGTCGCCACCCATTGCCAATTTGATTCTATCTTGGATGATAGTTCTTTCTTTGTAGATACAACAACGGATTTGAGGTTTTGGACCTGGGCATATCACCTTAGGAATTTCATAATATGCTTCTTCCAAACCGCCTTCGTATGCACGGCGGATAACTTCTTTCAAAACGTTGTACTTTACAACTTGTACGTTTGTGTCAAAAACTCTTTTGTTTGTGCTCATATCTTTAAATTAATCATAATTCAATGTTACTATTTTACCCATAGAACGCATATTTTCAGCGAGTTTCTCTACGAGTTTCATTTTCATGGTGATGTCTATTGGCAGACCTTGGTGAGCCACATTGACACTTTGTCCCACGAAGAATTTTATATGTGTTGCTTCTTCAAAAAGTATATTTGCCAAGAGAGAAGCACCATCTTGTTTTGTGAATGTCTTTGGTGTTAAGTCGTTAAGAGATAGATATTTCTCTGAGAGGTCAAGGAGTCGTCGCAATGTGAGGACGCCTTCTGTTGTAAGGTCGACGCCTTCGATGAAACCTATTGGCGGCACGTCTTTATCTGGGAAGTCGAAGCTAGTGCGAAGCGGTTTGTTGAGATAACGAGCTACGATTTGAGAACTCGTTCCGCCGCAAACGATAGTCTTGTCTGCGCCTTCCATGAAACGTTCCACATAGAAGTTGTCTTTTTCTTTATCGACAGGAGGACCGACCATGATGCTGACATTCAGACGGCGGCGTATCTTCACCGCTGCCACTGTTGTATCGTCGCCTGGTTTGTCGAGATACAAGTCATTGCACGCTGCTGTCAACACACATGCCATCGCTCTTGCCGACATCGTTGGTTTCAGACTTCTGTCGAGATGTTCCATGATTTGCTTGCGTTCCCATCCGAAGTTAAGAATCTGTCCGATGCCAGCGTGAACTGTACCGTCAGACATCACCATAATAACGTCATTTTCCTCGAGATTCAATTCCGACTTATACACGGTCTTGCCGCATATCTCCAGTTTTTCTCTTTCGAAATCAGTGCATTTACCTTTATGATAATATATTGCCTGAGGGTTATCGAATTCATAGAGGAATCCTCGTCCTTCGTTGTTAGCGCGAATCAATGAGAATGTGGAATAAGCTACGCCTCTAGTATGGCACACTGGCAGTGTCTGTATGAGAGTCTCGACGCACTCGTCGATGTCGATGCCATTGGCTGCCATGGTACATAAAATCTTCGAGGTAAGGGTGGAAAGAATGTTAGCTTTCACGCCGCTACCCAGACCATCAGCGAGCACCAATGTGGTATAGTCGCCGTCGACCATGCTGACGACGTTATCGCCGCAGAGTTCTTCGCCGAACTTATTCACCGAGGTACATCCATATTCCAAACACAACTCCATCACTTATCTCCTTTCTCTATACGTTCGTCAGAAAGTGTCTTCTTCAATTTCAAGAGAGCGACTTTTGTCTCTGCTGTTGTCTCGCCGAGAAGTGACGCAATCTCTTGAGCCACACGCATCTGTTTCTTAATAACCTCGTCAGTAGTCTTCAATGTCTCCATCTTCACCTTATTAATTTCCATATCATAATTAACTTGGTTAGAGACGTCCATCAAGATGCCGAACAGCATATTCTGGTCTTTAAGATAAGTTATCGCCATATCGATATATTTGCCTGTTGATGGAACAAACATCTTCTCTACCATAACGTTACGTTTTTCGTTATAAGCTATGATAAAGTCGGTGAGGTTGAAGAAGTCTTTAGCGTGGCGGCCTTCAGCGTGAGGGTCGTTGATGCCAAGGAGCTCTCTACCTTTATCGTTAATATCTTGAATATAGAAATCAGAATCCAACAAGATGATACCATTAGGGCTATGCTGAATGATTTCATAAGAAAGAGACTCAGCACGTTCGCGCATATATGGAAGACAAATCTCAGCGTCGGTGTAGCCGTTATACACAGCCCAAGCCTTATCGCGACAAGTGTCATAGCCGCAAGCCGAGCAATTAAGTTCGTCTTCTGGTTTATGCTTGCCGATTTTCGCCAAGATACATTTAATCTCGCGTTCCGGTGGCGGCATGCTGTTGTTTCTTATGCGAGGATATAATTTATTAAGGTCTATGTCGTGCTCTTCATATTGATGAGGAGCCAAAGTCCTGATGTCGTTTTTATAATATTTCAACACATCTGAAGTCGCCTTGATGCTACCGCCTTTGATATTGACGCTGAGGCTACAAGGACCATTGACGCAGCCGTCTTTACAGATATTCATCTCGAGAAATACATTCTCGAGATTGTCGATGTTTTGCAAAGCATCGACGCAACGGTCTGGACCGTCGACAGCCATATAGTCGTAGCCTTTTGGAAGTTCAGGGAACGCCTTGATGATGCCGTGACTTATAGGATAAGCCTTTGACAGACAAGCTGTGCCTTTCTTATTTTCCAAAGAAATATTGATAATCTCGTCAAGGACGATATTCTTTTCTGCGAATAACTCCTGCATATCGTCGTATGTCAAGACACCGTCGATGATGCCGCTTTCTATCGCCTCACGTTTCTTGGCGATACATGGTCCAACGAATATTATCTTAGCATCTGGATGCTGTTTTCTCAACATCTTAGCATGAGCTATCATTGGAGAGTCGACAGGAGCAAGATATTGTAATGCCTTTGGATAATAAGCCTGGATGAGACGGCACACTGCAGGACATGCCGATGTAATGAAATTCTTGAATTGTTTAGACTCTAATAAAGCCTTATATTGCTGTGTCACAATCTCTGCTCCGTAGGCAGTCTCTTCTGCATCGAAGAAACCGACTTTTGCCAAGGCAATTTTAAATACGTTAAAATCCTTTAAGCCAAAACTTGAAAGGAACGACGGTGCGACACTTGCAACGACTTTTGCGCCACTGTTAAGAATCTGCTTTATCTCGTTCAACGAGCTGTGAACTATCTTAGCATTTTGAGGACATATCAAGGTACAATGACCGCACAAGATACAACGGCTCTCGATGATTCTAGCCTGATGATTCTTGACCTCGATAGCTTTGACAGGACACTCACGAAGACATTTGTAGCAGTCCTTACACTTAGCGTTTTTAAATTCTAGATAATCCGCCATGTTTTTTAATTTAAAAATCGACGAAATTATGTTTTAGATTATAAACCCAACAAAGGATAAACTTCTTTTGCAAAGAGTTCTTCTGCGTTATCTTTGTTTACATTATGGATGAAAAGACAGTCTTCACCAAGTTTTTGAACTGTTGGTTCGTCGAAACCTTCTGTCTTTACGGTAACGCCTTTAGCGCAGAAACCGAGGCAGAAACTAGCTTGAAGATCAACAACGTCTTCTACATCATATTTTTTTAATATTTCCTTAAAGGCTTCGATAACATCGTAAGAACCTTTTAAATGGCATGAACTGCCAACGCATACTTTAAGAGTAGTCATATCAAAAAATTTTATCTTGTTGATAAATAATATAAAACGAATTAAATTTTAAAAATACCACGACAATATCGCAATATTTTTCCCCTTTTTAATCGAGCAACAAATTTAACATTTATTTTTTCTAAACCAATGTTTTTTTAAAAGTTTTTTTGACAAATGTTTCGGTCAACAGACAACGGACAACAGTCAACAGACTTATTCCATAAAATTCATCCTATGTTTTTAAAAAATCCTATCTTTGTGTTATGAATATCATCTTCCAAAAAATAAAAAAGCTATCACTCTTAATTGTCAATTGCACATTGTTGATTGTCAATTTTACATTATTATACTCCTGCTCATCACCAAAGAATGAAGTCAGTTCTCCTGACGGAAGGATAAAAGTCGCTTTCAACACTAATGTCGAAGGCGAGATGTTTTATAATGTAAAAGTCGACGACAGCATCTTCATCGATGATTCTCAATTAGGTTTCGAAGCAAAAGACGGACTTAATCTTAAAAATTCTTTTGAAATAATAAAGACAGAATTTTCTTCTAAAGATGAGACTTGGGAACAAATTTGGGGCGAAAATAAAGTCATTCGCAACCACTATAACGAGATGGCGATTCACCTCGCTAACATCGACAGCACCTATCTCACAATGCGTTTCCGACTCTTCAACGACGGTCTCGGATTCCGTTATGAATACAAAGTAAAAGACACAGAAAAAATAATTCTAACCGACGAATTAACGACTTTCAACATAAAAGAAAACGGCGTTTCTTGGTCTATTCCAGCTAGCTTCGAGACTTACGAATTGCTATATCGCACGCTCCCTTTGAATGAAGTCGAAGACGCTAATACACCGTTTTCCTTTAAGACTACAAGACCACAAGACTACAAGTCTACAAGTCTATCAGTCAATGAGTCTATAAGTTCTGAGTCAGTGTCAGAGTCAGTGTCAGAGTCAGTGTCAATTTACGCCAGCATCCACGAGGCTGCGTTGACGGATTTTCCAGAGATGACGTTGGGACTTCATAAGGCTAAAGACGAAAGGCTAAAGGCTAAAGACATTGAAGAAAAGTTAAGAGTTCAGGGTTCTGAGTTCAGAGTTCAACTTGCTCCTTATCCTAACAGCAACATAAAAGCGGTTTTTGAAAAAGATAATTTCATAAGTCCTTGGCGTACAATACAGATTTCCGACAAAGCCGTAGGTCTGATAAATTCCAATCTCATCTTAAACCTCAACGAGCCTTGCGTTTTAGAAGGCGACCTTTCTTGGATTAAGCCGATGAAATACGTCGGAGTGTGGTGGGGAATGCATCTCGGCGTGGAGAGCTGGGTCATGGGCGACCGTCACGGCGCGACGACGGAAAACGCCAAACGTTATATCGACTTCGCCGCCGACAACAACATCGACGCTGTTCTTTTCGAAGGATGGAACGAAGGATGGGACAGCTGGGGCGTAGAGCCGCAAAATTTTGCGTCTCTACGACAACGGCAACGTGGTTTTGATTATACGCAACCATACGCCGACTTCGACATTGACGAAATCATGCGTTACGCGAAAACGAAAAATGTCGAAGTCATCGGACACCATGAGACGGGCGGTAACATCATCAACTATGAAAATCAATTGGAAGAAGCATATCGCTGGACGAAAGAGAAAGGCATCAACTGCGTCAAGACAGGTTACGCCGGAGGCCTCCCCGACTTCCACAATCACCACGGACAACACAACGTTCGTCATTATAGGAAAGTCGTGGAGACAGCCGCGAGACATCATATCACGCTCGACGTACACGAGCCTATCAAGCCTACTGGAATACGCCGCACCTACCCTAACATGATGACACGCGAGGGCGCACGCGGTATGGAATGGAACGCCTGGAGCGAAGGCAACCCGCCGGAACATCATGTCATGCTGCCTTTCACACGACTACTCGCTGGACCGATGGACTACACTCCTGGCACATTCGACATCTTGTTCGACAACACTCGTAACTCGCCGCAACGTAAGAGATGGAACGACAACGACAAAGGCAACAGCCGCGTCAACACCACACTGGCGAAACAACTCGCCAACTGGGTGATATTATATTCGCCATTGCAGATGGCATCGGACATGATTGAGCATTACGAGGGACATCCTGCGTTTCAGTTTTTCCGCGACTTCAATCCCGACTGCGACTGGTCGGAGGCGCTTCAGGGCGAGCCTGGAGAATATGTAGCGATTGTGCGCCGAGCCGGAGAGGATTTCTTTTTAGGAGCGGCCACGAACGGCTCGGCGCGTGAAATCGAAATTCCGCTTGATTTTCTAGCTAATAGCAGTCAGCTGTCAGCGGTCAGCTGTCAGCAATCGGTATACGAAGCGACGATTTATTCCGATGGCGACGACGCTCATTGGGAGACAAATCCTACCTCATACAAAATAGAAAAGAAGACAGTATCATCCAACGACACCTTATTTATTAAGATGGCAGCCGGCGGAGGATGCGCGGTTTATTTAATGCATAATTCATAATTCATAATGCATAATTGGTCTTTGTAGAGACGCGTCAAACAATTGTTTTTATTTCTTCGGTGTATTCAATACGTCTCTATGCAAAAGAACCAAAAAGAACTTTTCTTCTACTATTGAAAAAAATTAGATTTGCCAAATAATATCCACAGATAATATTACGAGTTTAAAAATCTAATTAAAAAATATACTATGAGTCGTTGTACAAAGTGTGGCGCTGAAATTGTGCCAGGAATGCCATTTTGCAGTAAATGCGGCACTCCTATTTCATTAGAAAAAAATGTTCCTCAATTCCCAACACAACCTTCGTCTAACGGGCCTAGACCGCCACAGCCTCCAACGCCAAAACCAGCAATGCCTACAGCTCCGAAACAGCCTACACAAGGTTTTCCACAACAACCTTCAAGTCCTAATAGACCAACACAACCACAAGCTCCAAGACCAGCGGCGCCAACAACACCGCAACGTCCTATGCAGCCTGAGGCTCCTCAAAGTGGCGAAAAAGGATTTTTCAACCGTGTTGGTGCTGGTGTAGCATCTGCTGTTACAGGAGGATCTTTCAATGCTGGCTATGAGCGTCAACGTCAAAATGAAGAAACCAACGACATGTTGGTACAAGGTATTCCTTTGAAGTTACAAGACGCTAAAGCATCATTTGAAAAATTCAAGAAAAATTATCCTCAAATTATTGATTCAATAGATGAAATAGAGTTTGGAAAATTAATTGCTGATGTAGAAAATGCTGTTAATAACACAGGTACAAGTGCAGCTGAACATAACAAAAACATTAAGCGTGCATTAGCTGCTTTAGACAAGAAGTTACACGAACTCGGTGAAAAGGTTAACCCTACATCATCTTCAAATGCCGCCTCACAAAACAACGGAAATACACGTAATCGTCAGATATCAACAGTTGAACTCAATGATATAAATCCAGATGAACTTGCGATAGTTGGTAGCAAGGCTACTTGGGGAATCCAACGTGGACAAATCGCACGTCGTATCACAGAACGCGAATTATATGCAGTGGATGGATTAGATGGCGTTATCATTCAACACGGATGTTCTGCACTCATATTCTTGAATGGAGAATTAGTTAAGGTAATGGATTCCGGAGCATATAAGTTGCAAGTCAAGTCAGATGTAGAGCTGAAGAAAATGATTGAACAGCTTACAGACAATCTGATGAAAAACCATAGCGACAAAATACGCAAGGAAGAAGATAATAAAGCCAAACAGCAAAACTTAGGCATCGCAGAACGTGGTGGATTGGTAGGAATAGCAGGAGGTTGGATTAAACGCGGATTACAGTTTGTATTTGGCTCAGCACCTGTGGCTAAGAATAATGACAGCAAAGACAAAGAGCTTGAGGCCATGAAGAAATTCAAGGCTGAAGCTGAGAAGATTGTCAAAAAAGAAAACGAACAGCCATTACTGTCTATTATCCTTATCAGCAACCGTTTGTTTAGCCTTATATTCGGCTGTGTTGAAAATGAAGACGGAGTATCATTCTCTCCATATAAAATACCAGTTGGCATATTTGATGTTGGCGTTGGCGTTGAAGTAGAAATGCGCATATCAGATATTTCTACATTCGCTACAAATTACCTCACAGATCGTAATAGCTTGTTGACAAACGACGTATCAAAGATGCTCAATTTTGAAATTGAGAACATACTTCGTCAAGAACTTCGCAACAGAGAATATACACAGCAAGGCTTTGATGCTGAATTAAGAACATTATTGTCTCAAAAGATTCAAGCTTCTATCAACAACCGTTTACATGGTATAGAATGTAGTCAGGTTTTGAATATCACCGATTCACAAGACGATGTCTTTGAACGCTTCCGTCAAGTAGAGAAAGAAATTTATTGTTCTGAAAAAGAACTTGAATTTTTAGCTCGTACCGGTGAAATAAAGAATCGTATGGAGCAAGAGCAGAATAAACAATTGTTGAACTCTGCACGAAATAAAGAAGATTATTCATATGCAATGCAACAAATAGATAAAGATCACTTGTTGCACGATGATGAAATGGCAGAATTTGTCATGCTTCTTGAAACCCAACGAATGGTACGCGAGGCTACTACAAAAGAAGAGGCTCACGAAAAATTACTTGCTCTTGAAGGTAACCGTTTCGTCAAAGAAGATGAACTTGAAGCTATTAAGGATGCTATTGAACACGACAGAATCAATCGCGCTGAGATAACTAATATCATGCGTATCCAAAGCGACAGAAAAGTCGAAATGGAACGTATGCAAGCTGAATTTGCACTTAATGACACGCGTACCGACCACGACTGGGAACGTGAAGATCTCGAACGCCGCCGTAATTGGGGTATCGAAGATGAAGAACGTGAACGCGAATGGATGCGTGAAGAACGTGAATACAATCGTGACTTTGACCGCCGTGTTAAAGAAGATGATTACGACTTCCAAAAAATGATGCGCGAACGCGCTGTTCGTAAAGAAGACGAACAACTCGCATACGAAAGAGCTCGTCAAGATAAATTTGATGAAGACCAACTTGATGCAAATCGTAGCCAAAGACAAATGGACAAGCTTCAAGCTATGGCCCGTATGCAAGCAGAATTGGATGCTCAAAAATATAAACACGAGGAAAATCTTGCTCAAGTCAGTGCAAACGAACGTATGAATCGTGACAACACATTTGCCAATATGAGCGCAGAGCAAATCAGAGCTGCTCAATTAGACCGCCTCTCTGTCGAAGGACAAGTCGCCATGAGCCAGGCTTACAGCTCTGAAAAAGAAGCTGAGTTTATGCGCGCTCAAATGGAACGTGAACGCGAAAATGCCCAACGCGATAAAGCTAGCATGATGGACTTCGCAAGAGAAATGGCAGGTATGGTTCGTGATACTGCTACAAGTATTAACAATGCCAATCAGCAAAGAATAAACGATCTCCAATATGAAAATCGCTATCAACAACAACGCTACGACAGAGCACAAGATACAGCTATGAACAATATTGCTCAAGTCAGCACAGCTGCAGCTGGTAACATTAACGCATTTAATGGTGGCCTCGGCGGCTACGCACAACATGCTCAACCTGCTCAACCTATACAAAGTGAAATGATAGAATGTCAATGCTATAACTGCGGACAAAATATTCAAATTGCAGTGGGTACACCTCAATGTCCTCAATGTGGCGCTCCATTCCAATGGTAAAATCAAAATATAATTAGAAATGGCTATTGAGAATAATTTTGGTGATGCCGCTATAATGGGTGGCGTACACTCAGACTCTCACGACGATAACAGCGTGACAAATAACTATGTTAACAACACTACGAACAATAGTAGTGTTGTTAACAATAGTACAGTTTATGCTGCTCAACGTACTTCTATAGAAATCTCTCAGGATAACGAAAAAGAGTTCTTGAAAGCTGTCCAAGAACGCTTTGCAGATGGATTTCTTGACAAAGCTGAATTGGCTGAATTGGAACAGTTGAGCGTTATGTATCATATTCCAAAACACCGCACTGAAGAAATTATAGACATAGTGCGTAACAGCACTAAATCTATCAAAGGTGACAATGGCAACGAATTCCTCACACAGCAGCTCCTGCAAGAGGTATTTAATGCCGTACAATGCAACGACATCAATGTGGTGAAACGAAAACTACAACCTTTAAAAGATGTAGCCCGTTATTCGCACAACCCCGATGTGTCGTTCTATCACAATATGCTTGTCGCATCGTTGACACCAGAAGTGGCAGCTGTAAACCAAATTAATAGCCGAACTGATGATTATTGGCAAATATATTGGTGCTGTGTAGCTTCCACCAAATTGGGCAATATGGACAACGCATCATCATTGCTCTATAAATTAGGAAACTTCGGCGCTCCTAATGGCGATATAGCTCTTCTGTTAGCCGTCACCAATATTGCCGACTATAGAAGATGTAACGGACAAGAATATTATAAGAAACAGGCAGAACAATACCTTAATCAAGCTGTACAAGAAGGCATGAGCGAACAATTATCATCTCTTTGGTACGCAGCTCAAAGCATTATCCAAGACCAAACCGATTGTGCAGAAAAATGGTATAAGTTTTACATCGATACAACACTTACAGAGTTTGTGTGCAAAAAAGTCGTTCAGACTGAAAAATCTGCAAATATTCAAGCTCCGCCTCCTCCAATGCCTACTTTTAACGCACAAAAGGTTACATTACAACAGATGCAAGGTTTCAACGCTTTGCAAGCTGCCAATAATATGGGATTAGGTGGAATGCCTCAGATGCCATCAATGGGCGGAATACCTCAGATGCCGTCAATGGGTGGAATGCCTCAGATGCCATCAATGCCATCTGCTCAAAAATGCGAAGAACATTCGTTCACACAAGAATCTGTACATATCGCATCAGAAGTACGTCAATCTGAAGACGAAGCAGAAGACTATGACGATGTAGAGGATCGTCATGGTATAATCTTGACTAACAGTATGTCATTAGCCAATAAATATAATTGTGAAATATCAAAGGTATTTGAAATATTTCAAAACTTCATCGAATACGCTAATCAGCAAAGAATGTATTGGAGTTTTTTGGATGTTGCAGAACTCAATAACAATGATTCATGGGAATGTGTAAATGGTGCTATCACCCAATTTATGCAACAGACCAATATTGCACCTGATGCTGACTTGCATCTCTTTATTGTTGGTGGCGATGATGTGATACCTATTCCTTGTGTTGAAAATCCATATGAGAATCAAATCAATACACCTATACCTTCTGATATGTGTTATTGCTTTGAAGGACGTTATATTCTTGATATTATAGAAGGTGAAAATTTACCTCTTACAATATCTGCAGCCAGAAACAACGTATCACGTCTCCCATTAGAAAACGGAATCATGAGTACTACTATCGAAGAAGATTTGATGTCTTACTTCAATAAATCTTCACTGTACCAACAAGGAATACCTATTGGTAATGTAGTGATGAACAGCTGTGCCGACTGGATTCCAGCAAGCACTACAATGAGCGAGCACCTGCCATTGACATTTGTTGCAGATGATCCTGAACTTATAAAGAACGGCATGTATATCAGTCCGAAGTTACTGACAGAAGATAGTGATGCTATACAAATATACAGTCAGTCGCTTACAAAAGCTGATATGTTGATGTTCAACCTCCATGGCGCCGACATGCCTGAACTCTCTGGTTTTTATAGCTCATCGGAAGCCTTTAACATATCATTATTGAAATGTAGTAACGCCAGAGTGTTCAATACTGTAGCCTGCTATGGTGCACGTTTTATGAATTATGACAGAAGTCAGTCAATGTTGCTGCAAGCAATGTATGAATCTGGAGTGCTTTTATATACAGGCTCATTGATACCTGTGCCAATGTATCATGACTGCGAAATGAATGAGGCCAGAGAGTTACTGCTTAACCCAGGAACTGGCAGCGAGGTGTTTATGCGACTATATCCTCTTTATCAATTCAAGGGAATGACTGCGGGCAAAGCCTTGTTGCAAGCCAAGTGCGACTATTTCAATATGTGCCGTCACATAGAAAGCGATGGATTCTCATTGGCCACCGCACTTATGTTCTCGCTATATGGCAACCCTATGCTTCATGTATGTAAACGTAATCACGTTGTAGAATCAGCATTGCAAAACGACGCCATGCCTCCAGCACCTGTCAAAAGCGCGAAAATGCCATTGCGCAAGACTTTGAAATATGAGATTGCCAATATGACAGAATCTCGTTCGTTGCTGGAACAATTACGAGCAGGCGTTGATGCTAACATCAGTGCTATGCACGAAATCACAGCGGAACATCTTTATAATCATTTCGGACTTGAACCACGACATATGTATAGCATTGAACAATATAGCCGTCCTAATGCAGATGGCGGATATGAAGTAGGATATATGTTCAATTATCATAATTCAGAATCTTATATAGCCTCAGACGTTCACGTCGCTGTGGATGGAGATGGCAAAGTAAAACGATTATATACAAATAAATAATAAAAAAAACAAAAATATGGCATTATTCGGATTTAAATCAGCAAAAGAAGTTGAAGCTGAAAAACAAAAAGCTGCCAGCGAAGCTGCAGAACGTACAATCAAACAAAATTTCGCTAACCTCAGCAACCTCAGCAAAGGTAGCCAAATAAATTTTGCAATCCCTTATTTCGATGTCTTCGATCCACGTTTATCAGACGTTGGCGTTCCTGTATCAGTTCATGGCACCGTCAACTATGCTATTGAGGATATGGATATCTTCAGAAGTATCAATAAGGATGAAGGATTCTCAGATGCCACATTCCACACAAAACTCAAGGCAACTGTTACCAAATATGTCAAGAGCATCGTGACTAATGTACCTATCGAATTACAGATTCCTGTCGTACAAATAGAACGTAAGATTGTTGAAATCAGCGACTATGCACAAAGTCGTGTCATCCCACAAGTGGAACACGTTTTAGGCATCAAAGTTCGCAGCCTTGACGTCACAGACATCATCATCGACAAAGAAAGTATAGGCTATAGAGAGTTAAAGGCTCTTACTGCCAATCTCGAAAGAGAAAACATCATGGCAAAACACAATGCAGGTCTTTCTAATTTCAATCTTCAGAACGAGTTACAACAAGATCAGCTCAAAATGCAGTCTAGCCTCAACCTCGATGCTATGCGCCGTCAACAAGAGCTCCAGCTCGGCGGTCAGGAAGAATTGCAATCTATGCAACTTGAAAACCAACGCGAGATGATGCGCATTCAACGTGAAGAAATGCAACGTGCAAGCCGCTTGCAGACAGAACAGACGTTCCTCGGTGCACACCAGGCAAATCTTAATGCAGGTGTGATGAATAACGCTATCAACAACGACTATAAGTTCGGCTCACCACAAAATAACATGATGGGTAATGGTTTGGGCAATATGCCAATGAATGGTTTAGGTGGCGGTATGCCTCAAATGCCTCAAATGGGTGGAATGCCACAAATGCAAAAATCAGTTCCTCAAGTACAATATATGGTTGGCGTTAATGGACAACAAGCTGGTCCTTTCGATTGGAACCAATTACAACAACTAGTTCAACAAGGACAACTTACAACTCAGACATATGTTTGGAAACAAGGTATGGCAAACTGGGAATTTGCAGGTAACGTTGCAGAATTGGCAGCTCTCTTCGGAAATACAATGCCTCCAATGATATAAACCAAAACTTTGATAAAATGGAAAATAACGAAACAAACACCTACGATGTCATACTAAAACTTATTGGCTCGGAAAAATTAGAAATCATAAAATATGTTAAAGCATTAACAGACTACGGATTGAAAGAAACCGTGAATTTAGTGGAGCGTTATCCTGTCAAAATTATAAAAGGCGTAAGCAAAGATGAAGCTGCAAGCATCAAGGAGGCTTTAGAATTACGTGGTGCCGAAATAGAAATAGTAGCTTCAAACAGCAAATTGCAGTCGGAAATCGAATTTAAGTCTCGTGGTGCCGAAATAGAAATAGTAGCTTCAAACACCACATCACGAAATCAGACGAATACTCAAATGCGTGGTGCCGAAATAGAAATAGTAGCTTCAAATACCCCATATCAGGAACCCCAAAAAGTAGCTTTAGACACAAATGACAAATCACAAGAGGTATGTACTTATACTTCTGCGCAAAAATCTAACAATATGTACAACGAACAATTAGAACAATTAATCAATGCAGCTTTAGCTGATGGCGTGCTGACAGAAAAAGAAAAACAAATACTTTTCAAAAAAGCCCAATCTTTTGGGATTGATCTTGATGAGTTTGAAATGGTTTTAGATGCCAAACTGGTCGAATTACAAAAGCAACAATCTTCCGCTCCAAAATCCAACAAATTGGGTGATGTTAAAAAATGTCCTGCCTGTGGTGCTATGGTGCAAAGTTATCAAGGCAAATGTCAAGAATGCGGCTATGCTTTTGAAAATACAGATGCCAATTCTTCTGTAAATAAGCTTACAGAGATGATAAAAGGAGCTAATGGAGATTCGAGTAAAATAGCTCAGATAATAAGAACTTTTCCAATTCCTTCAACTAAATCAGATTTGATAGAGTTTATAACAGTGTGCTATTCCAATTACACTACTATTTCAAATCAGCCTGAAATAAAAAATGCTTATCGCACAAAACATAAGGAATGTATATCTAAAGCTAAAATAATATTTCCAGATGATAAGGAAATACAAGCAACACTAGCTTTGAATGACGCTTTTTCATGGGAAAAGTTCTTTCAAAAAAATAAAACCACAATTATTGCTCTTATTGTATTTATCGTAGCTATTATTCTTTTTGCAACTCGTCCAACCGTAAAGAATTCTTCAAGAAAATGTAGTGCGGCAATTGAGAATGCAGTCAAAAAAAATGATTATGCAAAAGCTGTAAAACTATACTCGGGATTTAAGAAAGGAAAATACAATCTCAGCAATGAAGGAAAATATGGACTAATTGAAATATGCTTGCAAAACGACGATATTTTAACTGCTCGTAAAATAGCTAAGAACGGCTTTACGTGGAGTAGTGAAAAAGAAGCTATATCAAAAATAATTCGCTACTACATCGAGCACAACCAATATGATGACGCATTATCTTTAACAGATGAATGGCCATCAATGAAAGTGGATGTTATGAAACAGATAGTAACTGTTTATTGTGAAAACGGCGACAAAAAAGGTGCTAAAAGATTCGTGAAATTAAATAAAGATAGACTTGATTCCGAAGGAGTAACAGTATTGAACCAATACATAGACAATTATTGATTCCAAAGTTACACAATCACACATAAAGTAAAGGCGCATCAAATTGATGCGCCTTTACTTTATGTCTTAAATATTTACAAAGCCTCTTTCTCCGTCTTCTCCACTATCTTCAGGCCGCCGTTCTTTCCAGCTACAAATATGGCAAATGTCTGGCTATCAACAGTCAGTTCATCAAGATATAGAGATTGTCCTTCTATGAAGAATGAACATACAAAAGTGCTGTTTTTCTGTAATTTGGTATTTTTACAGTCTAAAATCTTATATGTATTATCGCCTAAATATTCCACAACACATTCTCTGTCAGGATTCCATGAAAAATAAAGCTTCTCACCTACCTCTAGATTTTTGCTGTGAATGCATTTCTGCAAAATCTCCTCCGACTGCTCGTTAGGATCGGCTGTGTTTTCTTTCAAGAAATCATCCCAATCATTGTATCCAACAAATCTTGCTAAAATTGACAAAGTATGAAAGCGAACCGTATCGTAGCCATCGATGTACCCCCAAATTCGTTTCAACGTACTTTCCGAGATAGTCTCTCTGCATCTTTCATATATAATTCCTGAAAGATATGTAAAATCAGTAGGAGTCTTTATCTTACGAGGAATAGTATTTTCTATCAATTGTCTAAGCCTAACAATGTTCGCATTATTTTTCATACAACCAATCGCTTTTTTTGCAAAAATAAATAGTTTTTCAGAATTTATTTAGTTCTAATTAGTTCTAATTAGTTCAAACTTTAATAAAGACCATTTTCTGCTTCTCCTTATTTTATATATTTGTAAAAAATTTAATGATGGATACTAACGATATTTCAAGTTCAGGTTTTGTGTTTCAAGATTGTCATTCAGAAACAAAATCTTCTTTCTTCGACATTAAAGAAATTGAAACTAAAGGATATAGCAGTCTACATACCGCTACTTATCTTGGAAAGAAGGTTATCTTGAAAAGTCTTAAACCTGAATTCAAGAACGAGAGATTCTATCAAGACTTAATCAAAAAAGAATTTGAAATATCACGTTCATTAGACCATCCTAATATCGTCAAGACTATCGACTTCCAAAACATTCCTAATCTCGGCGATTGCATCGTGATGGAATATATCGAGGGGCTGACTTTGACGCAGACACTGACTCTGACACAGACACTGACACAGACCAAAGGGTTTTATGAAAAGATTTTCAATGAATTGCTTGATGCGATGGAGTATTTTCATTCAAAACAAATCATTCATCGTGACTTAAAACCAAGTAACATTCTTATTACTAATAACGGCAACAATGTAAAAATCATCGACTTCGGTCTTTCCGACACCGACGATTACGTCATTCTTAAACAAGCCGCTGGCACTAGAAAATACGCCGCTCCGGAGCAGCTGATTCCAAACAACACAATAGATTGCCGCGCCGACATTTATTCTTTAGGAATCATCTTAAAAAATAACTTCCCGAAGTCATATCAGAAAATCGCCGACAAATGTGCTCAGCAAGATAGAGAGAAACGTTTCTCTTCCGTAGATGAAATAAGAAACTACATCAAGAAAAAGAAAATCACAAAGACAAGCATCGTTATTTCTACAATTCTGATTCTTCTCTTCGCCTTGTCATTCGCCATCACGAAACATTACATCTCAGGCAAGACATATACCATCAACGAGAAAGAAATTTTAACAGAAGCCTCACAATATATTGACGCACAAATTGCAACAATAAAAATCAAGATTAAAGAAGGGCCTGTTTCAGATGTTGACGAATTCAATAAAATTGCCGAGACATATCAAAATCTCATCAGCACAGATTATAAGAAATGGGCAGAACATATTCCGTCAGACACGCCTTTCTACAACGATTTCATAACATATTGGAACACATATCTCAGCGAGAAAATAAAAGACATTTTAACACCATACACAGACTGGTACAGGGAATCGTTCCAACTGATTTTCGACAATCTAAAGCCAGGAGAAGAGATAGTTGCAGATCCGAAAAATCCAATTTTGTTGACGCTGACTTTTGACGCTGACGCTGACACAGAATCACCAAGAACTTTGTGACTCTGCGACTCTGTGCCTTTGCGTCTTCACAAGACTACCTCCATGCAGACTTTCTGCACTTTCATTCCCATATTCTCGTAAAAAGCTCGTGCTGACGGATTCTTGTCCCACACATTCAAAGTAACGTTGAAACAACCTTCTTTTTTAGCATACTGAATAACAAAGTCATATAGATTCTTTCCAACTCCCTGACGACGATATCGCTCATCAACACAGATGTCGTCAATGTACAAACTTTTATCTGGACGAAGATTATGACACTTACTCAAATCCTGTATGACACAGAAAGCATAACCTTTTATATCATCATCTTCTTCACCTACAAAAACAGGAGTATTGTCATCATTGATTATCATTACCAAATCAGCCTCATTATATTTTCTTTTTCCTTTTATAAAAAAATCTGGACGACCTTCAGCATGAACGTCATTAACTTGCGACAACAAATCCAAGATTCTAGGAATATCGTTTTCTTTCGCTTTACGAATCATAAAAATAATTTTATTTAAAAAACATTATAAGAAGTCTCTGCAACTTAGCGACTTATAGTCTTATTGACTTATTGACTTGTAGTCTCACAACAAGATGCCACATCTTATGTCCAAGAAAATCCTTGACATCGACACGTTCAAAGCCAACAGATTGATAAAGGCGTTCCGCATCAGGATTTTCAAAATCGACTAAGAGCCCAAGGTTTTTACCATATTCATTAAAAGCTCTGTCTTTCACAGCATTTATCAGTTGCGCACCGATTCCACGACCGCGATATTCTGGCAATACGGCAAGACTATCGAGATAAAATTCAGAGGCGTCAGTCTCATCAGCGATTTGCAGTTCTTTTGCGGTATATTTTGAAATCACATCGAGAGTAGCTTTTCTCAGATGATGCAACTCTGCTCCATCGTATGCTATCACTGCGCCGACGGCATTGCCGTTTATTTCTGCCACGAAAGCGTTGCGATAACTATATTGCGAGTCTTCCAAAAGCGCGATTTCTTCGAAGACACACATGTAATTATCGCCGCCGTACAATATTGCAGTCTCCTCCCCTATCGCCATCGCGACAACTGTGGCAATTATAGGCGCATCGTCTTTGGTAGCCTTCCTTATGTTTAATTCATAATTCATAATGCACAATTCATAATTGTTTATTACTATTCTATTACTTCGACGTAGAAACTCACGGGACGAAAGCCATCGTTACACGAAATCATTGCAGAATGAGGATTCTTCATCCAACCATCGAAGAAGTTGCCGCCACCTTCAGAAAGTTCTTTCACAAAAGGCAAAAGTGTCTCCCATGCGCTATCGCACATACCTTCAGGCTTCTGAATATTTTCAACCATAAAAGTCTGACCGAGATGCAAGTCGCAAGCATGCTCAATAGGATTTTCATATTGCGCCATAAGGTCGTCGTAACGAGCCATACGCATCACCGTGATTTTTATTTTTTTCATAACGAAGAATTATATTTTCTTAACAAACTTGCACCTAGGATAATGACTACATCCCCAAAATCTTCCATATGGTCCAATACTCTGAAGTATCAGTTCCAAAAATCCACCCTTTTATATTTTTGGTTTCAATAACAAAAATGCCATATTTCGAAACTACAATATGATCAATTTGAACCGATCGGTCGTTGAAACAGATATAAACATCATTAAACAAGTGATATTCATTAGGCAGAAAATGCAAATTAAAATTCACATTTCTCTCGCCTCTTTTCCCAAGTCTCTTAGTTCTATTTAAGCGAAGGATTATCCAAATTGTAAAGATTATGATTAATAATCCAAAAATGTATAATTCGTTCATTAAAATAAAAAGTTAAACTCCTTACAAAACTACAAAAAGAATAAAAAACGACAAATATAAAATTCAGATTAATTTCTATATAATTTTACAAATAACCTTAAAAACTATTGCTACCTTTGCATATTCAAAGACTGTTGACCATTGACTTTTGTCTATTAATCTATAATCATGATAAAAAACATTTTATTAGTCGGAACTGGAGGCGCATTAGGCAGCATTGCGCGTTATTTAATCACCTGTCTTTTCACTCACTTAGCTATTTGCAGTGAACTAGCGACGTTGTTAGTCAACGTCATCGGTTCGTTTGTCATCGGTTTACTCATTCCTGCATCACAAAGCACATTATATCTTCTTTTAGCAGTAGGATTCTGCGGAGGATTCACAACATTTTCCACATTTTCCGCTCAAGCTTTCCAGATTATGCAAAACGGTCAACGATTAACATCATTAATATACATTTTAGCATCAGTCATAATCTCAATAATTTTTGTATTCTTGGGAATGTATTTATCTGAAAAGTATATCAAATAAACGTTTATACATTTTATAAATCTCATTTTTATGAATTGGTTTGACACTTTATGTTCCAGTTATTTAAGTACAGCTAATACTATTTTATTATATGCCATCATAATTTCCATAGGTGTATTTTTAGGCAAATTCAAGATACGAGGCATCTCATTGGGCATCACATGGGTTTTATTTGTCGGCATCTTCGCTGGTCACCTAGGATTTCAAATTGAGCCAAACACATTACTCTTCATAAAAGACTTCGGTCTTATATTATTTGTATTCTGTATCGGTTTGCAAGTCGGTCCTTCATTTTTCTCCTCTTTCAAACAAGGTGGCTTAACACTCAACATGTTAGCTATGAGCATCGTGTTTCTAAACATCATTGTCGCATTAGCGTTATATTACATTGATGGTTCAATTGAGCTACCAATGATGGTCGGCATTTTGTATGGTGCGGTCACCAACACACCTGGTCTTGGCGCTGCCAACGAAGCATTGAGCCAGTTCAACTATTCTGGCGACCCGATTTCTTTAGGTTACGCATGTGCTTATCCACTCGGCATTGCTGGTGCCATCTTAGCCATCATCGCAATAAAATATATCTGTCGCATCAATACAGACAAGGAAGAGGAATATTTGAAAACACATGACAAAGGCGGCGAGTCATTAACCGTATTACAACTTGAAATCTGCAACGATGCCATTACATCCAAGCCATTGAAAGAGATAACAAAACTCACAAAACATCATTTCATCTGTTCTCGTATTTGTCGGCAAGGCATTATATGCAAACCAAATGCCAATACCATATTGCAGCAAGGCGACTTAGTCACAGTCGTTTGCAAAGAAGAAGACATTGACGTCATCACAAAGTTCTTCGGTAAAGAAAGTGACTTCAACTGGGACAACGAAAGCTCACCTATGATTTCACGTCGTATCCTCATAACGAAATCAGATATCAACGGAAAGAGACTTAAAGACCTACATCTCTCCAACATATATAATATCATCGTCACTCGTGTCAACCGCTCTGGCGTTGACTTGTTTGCAGACCCTAACCTTGAGCTACAGATTGGCGATAGAGTCATGGTTGTAGGCAAGAAAGAATCTATCGACCACGTTGCCAAATTGTTAGGAAACGAATTAAAGAAATTAGACACTCCTAATATCATTACCATCTTTGTCGGAATATTCCTCGGCATCCTTGTCGGCAGTATTCCATTAAAATTTCCGGGAATGCCGACACCTGTGAAACTCGGTCTCGCAGGCGGTCCGCTCATCATCGCCATCCTTATCGGTCGTTTCGGTTATAAACTGAAGCTCATCACTTATACCACAGTGAGTGCCAACCTGATGTTACGAGAAATAGGTATTGCCTTATTCTTGGCAAGTGTCGGCATTGATGCTGGCGATAGTTTTTTGCACACCATCATAGAAGGTGACGGTTTACTCTACGTAGCATACGGAGTTATAATCACAATAATACCTTTACTTATCATCGGATTATTAGGACGTTACATCTATCACCTCAACTATTTCTCCTTGATGGGACTCATCTCCGGCTCAACCACAAACCCTGCAGCATTAGCATTTGCAAGTCAAACATCAAACAACGACAAACCTGCGGTAGCATATTCTACAGTTTATCCTTTAACAATGTTCTTGCGAATTATCAGCGGTCAGATTATCTTATTATTGCTAATGTAATAAAAAAGTTATGACAACACTACCTATGACAACCCAAATATTCAACGCATTATCAGCTCGTTCCGACGAAGAAAAGAAAATAGTTCTTCCCCGTTTTTTCAAGACTGGTAAAGGTCAATATGGAGAGGGAGACATGTTCCTTGGCGTAACCGTTCCAAACATCAGAGAAGTAGCAAAAGAATTCAAGGACGCTAACTTTGATGTCATTAAAGAACTTATCCATAGTCCTTGGCACGAGATGCGGATGTGCGCGTTATTGATTCTTGTCAACAATTCAAAAAAAGAAGTGACACAAGATATCTTTGTTTTCTATCTATCACAGACGAAGTATATCAACAACTGGGACTTAGTAGATTTAAGCGCACCACAAATAGTCGGCAGATATCTTCTTGATAAAAATCGTGAAATTCTTTACAAATTATCTGAAAGCGATTTACTATGGGACAACAGAATTGCTATAGTATCAACATTGACATTCATCAGAAACAACGATTTAGACGATACGTACAAATTATCGCTGAAGATGATGCATCACAAACACGATTTAATGCACAAAGCAATAGGCTGGATGCTCCGCGAAGCTGGCAAACGTGATGAAAAACGATTATACGACTTCGTCATGAAACACAAATCTGTTATGCCACGTACTATGTTACGTTATTCAATAGAAAAATTCGACAAAGAAACACGCATAGCATTGATGAGATAAAACAATTCTCCAAAAATCAAGTTATTTATTTTGCTACCTTTGTCTTTTCATATAACAAAATCTAACAACAATAATACATGAACAACCCTCTTTTAATAAAATCGACATTACCATATGGTGCTCCTCAATTTAACAAAATTGAAAACCAACATTATATACCTGCATTCAAACAAGCCATCGAAGAAGGTAAAGCTGAAATCGATGCTATCGTTAACAACCCTGACACACCATCTTTCAAAAACACCATAGAATCTCTAGAATACGCAGGAGAGACATTGAATAGAATCAGCCATATTTTCTACAACCTTCTCGAAGCCAATACCAATGAAGAGATGCAAAATATAGCTGAAGAGATTTCCCCTCTTACTACTGAATTTTCTATGTACATTAGGCTTAACGAAGGTTTATTCAAACGTATAAAGAGTGTTTATGAGCAACGTGAATCATTAAACCTTGATGCCGTAGAATTAAGGCTACTGGAAAAGACATACGAAAGTTTCGCTCGTAATGGCGCAAATCTTTCTCCAGATGATAAAGAAATCTACAGCAAATATATGGAAGAACTTTCCTTACTGTCACTGCAATTTGGCAAAAACGTACTCGCTGCGACTAATGCTTTCACTTTAAATATCACCAATGAAAACGATTTAGCTGGACTTCCTGATTATGTTCGAGAACAAGCCGCCGAAGCCGCAAAAAACAAAGACTTACATGGTTGGCTATTCGACCTCACAGCTCCTAGTTATGGTCCATTCATGAAATTCAGCGAATGCCGTGACTTGAGAGAAAAGATGTATCGACAATATAACACCAGAGCTTTTGGAGGCGAACTCGACAATAGCAATATTATTAAACGCATTGCCGAGTTACGCATCAAGGTTGCTAACATACTAGGTTATAAGAACTTCGCTGAATACAAAACAGAATGTCGTATGGCGAAAAATCCTACTTCCATCAACGAGTTCCTTATCAAATTGTTAGAACCTTCCCTACCAAAAGCAAAGCAAGAAATCGCAGAACTCAACACTTATGCAAAAGCTAATGGCTTTACTGAAAAAGAAATAATGCCTTGGGACTTCAGCTTCTATTCAGAAAAGCTCCGTGCTGAAAAATACGACCTCCGCGACGAACAACTAAAACCTTATTTCCAGCTAGACCACTGTATCAATGCTATATTTGAGCTCGCAAACAAACTCTACGGATTAACATTTACAGAATTATACGACATCCCTGTATATCATCCAGATGTTAAAGTCTATGACGTCAAAGACAACGACGGCTCTCACCTCGCCTTATTCTATGCCGACTTCTTCCCTCGTGAAAGTAAACGTGGCGGTGCATGGATGACAGAATTCAAAGGACAACGTATCTATAACAACATCGACGAACGTCCGCTCATTAGTATCGTAACAAACTTCACAAAACCAACTGCCGACACACCATCTCTCATCACACACGACGAATTTACCACATTGCTACACGAATTCGGACATGCTCTACACGGAATTTTAACACAAGGAAAATACGAATCCATGACAGGTACTAATGTTGACCATGACTTTGTAGAACTACCATCACAAATAATGGAGAATTGGTGCTATGAACCTGAATATCTTAGCACTTTTGCCAAACATTACAAAACAGGTGAAACGATCCCAACTGATTTAATCGAAAAGATTGTTTTATCAATGAATTATCAATCAGCATATTTCCATATCCGTCAACTACAATTCGGTATATTAGATATGGCTTGGCACACTCTTACAAACATCTTTGAAGAAGATCCATTATCATTCGAAAAGAATGTTCTGTCTACAACAAACGTACTACCTTCAATACCTGAATGCATAATTTCAACAGCATTCTCACATATCTTTTCTGGAGGATATTGCGCTGGATATTATTCCTATAAATGGGCAGAAGTACTAGCCGCCGACGGTTTCTCTCTTTTCAAAGAAAATGGCATCTTCAACCATGAAGTCGCAACTTCATTCAGAGAGCTACTCTCAAAAGGCGACAGCATCGACGCCGCAATATTATACCGCAACTTCAGAGGTCACGACCCTGAGCCAGAAGCTCTTTTAAAACAATTAGGAATCATATAACATGCTTCTTCATGTGTCTTAGGAACTTGGGATATGCAAACTCCTAGGTTCTTAAGACATTTCTCCTTTATGACTATCAATATATCAAAGAACGTTATTCTTTACTATTTTCAGTTTTTCTTCTTAAATCTTGTATAAAGCAATCCCATACCTAATAATAGCAGACAGCCAGATTCCAACGGGACATTTTCCGCATAATAATTATAATCCCATCCATGTTCTTTGGGCAACAATATAACTTCATATTCACTCGCATTTTCTTTGTAATTGTATTCATTCTGATACATAAAGAACCTATCTACTTGAGCCATCAAACTCATCTCTAATCCAAAAGCGAATAATATCGCCATCACATATCCCTTCATCTTATTTCACATGGCGCTGAGAGCCAAACAAGCTAAAAAAAGATGCTTGGCTCTCTAGCTTATTACACATTTACAGAATTATTTTTTGTATTCTAACTTCTTTCTTATTCGATAATTTTATAATATATAGACCAGACTGAATATTACACATATCAACAACATAAGACTCACCCATACCTTTTGTAATATTACAAGCAAGTTTTCTTCCCATAATATCATAAATATCAAGTATGTCATCTTCTGATACATTATTAACTACCAAACTTCCATTATTAACATAAGCGAATACATCACATTTATTATAACACTCATCTAATGAATTGGCTTCACCTAATCTAATTATAAAACGATTCGGATCATCATTGGTGGTCGCAACAAAAGTATAATTGTCAGTTAACATATTAGTTATATTTCCAGTCGTGTTATCTACCAAATACATATTCTCAGTTACTTTATTATCAGAATCAATACTGATTGTATACTCTCCCATTGTCTTAGCCACAAATGAAAGAGGTATTTCTTTTATTTTAGAGTCATATACTGCAATTGCATAATTAATATCTTCCTTAGTGAAATAAAGCATCGGGATTTCTCCATTCTGATGATCTATTTTCTCCAAACCATAATCACCATCAAACATTACATACGCTTTATCTGCATAATCTTTATTTGAAACATTCACTCCAAACATTTCCCTATCACTTTCAACTCGTGATGGAGTTTGATTCGTCTTATTCACAACAATTTCACCAGATGTTATTGTTTTTACAAGAACACTTTGACAAGGAGATATAGGTCTATCACCTTCCACATGCACTTCCCATGCTCCACTATTCGACAATGTATAATAACCCTCTACAAGATTATCATCATCAATAGCAGCTCCTTTCCCCTTGTAAATATCATGTATAAACGGGTTTCCTATGAGATGAAATCCGGAGAGGTTAATCCCTTCTGTCTTTGTAAGATCATAACTCTTTGACTCGCCGTTCACTTCCCCAACAAATGAAATTGTTGCATCATATTTACTAGCGTAGAGATAACCCCTTCCAGATTCAAAAGTGGTAAAATTATTTGTTACATCTTTTACATTCTCCCAATAACTTGTAGGCTCATCATATCGATAAAGATCATACTCATTATTTGTCGAAAGCAAACCTTCTATACTAGATAACTCAACATTTTTCACAAAAGGTGAACTTATTGTATACCAAGCTCCATTAGTTGATCCATAACCTTGTATCTCTTTTTCTATCGTTGCCATAACACCTTTATTATTATGCAACAATTGCCCTCCATTTTTGACTACAAGATTCTCGGCATTTACACATGTAACAACTCCGTTTACTGTTAAAGTAGCTCCTTCTTCGACAACTATCTTATTTACAATGCTAACATTTTTCCATGTCGTATTTTCAGAAATAGTCTGAGCCTGTGGAATATCAATATTTGTACAGTAATAACTTATACCCTCTAACTTAAAAAAATGGTAAACTTGGTCCTTAATATTTGTAGGGAATGCCCCAGAATTTGTAAGCTTATATGCCCTCCAGTCTACAGCGATTTCATTATCATAATATACTCCTACAAATCTCTCCGTGTTTTTGTTATACAAGTAATCTGAATAAAGCACACCTTCTATTTCTATAGATTTCAATTCAAAAATATTATTATCCTCATTAGCTCCAATTCTAACGGAATTATTATTACTTCCAGATGTACAATACAACCAATTTTCTTCATCACCACTAGGATAAATAATCATTTTATCATTATCGTATGATATGTTCCATTTAAGATCGCTTGATATTGCACTTTCAATATTATCGTTGGTCACAATTAATTCTTTAGCTATAGGCTGTCCACTACTTCCTTTTTGCTGTGACATAGCATAATACTTACCGCCTTTAGATACAGCAATTATAACGTCATCAGTTTTTTTCAGCAATGAAACCTCCGTTTCGATGCAATTAGCGTCAGTAACAGAAAATACAGCATATAGATTCTTATCATCACTTATTTTAGTTGAAGAAGTCACTAGTTCTGGTATACTATTCAATGATGTTGTAATTTCACTATCTGTCCATCCACAGAAAGAAAATCCTTCTGGTGCTGTTGCCGCAGGAAGGTCGCCTATTGCATCTCCATTTGCAACATTAATGGTTTGTAACAATTTGCCATTCTCATAAAAAGACACGTTGACGGTTTCAATAATTTTGAATGTAGCTGTTGCTATCCCACTATTCTTCATTCCTTCTTTCTTTGCGAATGCTTTTATTGTTATGGTTTTATCCACATTTATCGGATATGAATAAACATCACTTTTTTCAGTAGGATTTTTTCCATCAATTGTATAATATATTATTGCATCTTCTGTATCACAAGATATTGTAACAGTCTGTGCCGATGTATAATCTCCAGATACAGGTGAAAACTTTGGCAATGAAACGACTGGAGTCGCTTCAGAAGACTTAACAAAAATGTCAAGATAAAAGAAATACACATCATCATTCAAATTCGTTGCTGAGTTAGCATATGGAGCAAATTTCTCATATACAGCATCGCTATTATATTTTCTAAAAGCAATGCTTCTGTTAGAAGCTCCCACATTTGTGATGATAAAAGCATCATGATTAGGAACAGATGTCCCATCTCCAGAAACAGCAGGAGTAATAGTCCATGTAGAATTAATCCCGTTCTTGACAAAATCGGTTCCACTACTACCATATCCAATCATGTCTCCATTAGGATTAATAAAAGTAAAATAATCACCCGACGTACCTACTATCCAACAATAACTTGAGTCATTATCAGTTATTTCTTTAGGCAAAACTAGCGTATCACCAGAAGTCGTTGCTACAAACGATATTCCCAAAGGCTTCCCCTGGGCATCGTTCGACATCGCATAATAACTTGTTGTTGAAAGTGAATCGTGACGAGCAGCAAAAATAACACTGCTACCATTCTGAATTTGGGACAAATCTGTTACTCTTAGATAATCGTCCTGCGCTTTTACGTTTAATGAAAATATTAAACAAGCGACTAAGAAAAGTAAATTTCTAGTTCTCATAAATTTTGGTATTTATTTAAGTTTCGATTGCAAAAGTATAACAGAAAAATACTCTTGTCAAGCTTTTTAACTATTTTTAACTTTTATGTGGAGAACTAGCAAGTTAACGGAAACTAACTATGGCTAAAGGCTAAAGACTAAGGGCAAATGTTAATACTTTTTAAGAAATAATTTATTATTTTTGCTCAACATTATTACATCATTTATGGATAAAACAGCAAAATATCAGCTTATTTACGAACAAATAAGAGCATTATTAAATAAGGAAAGTGATGAAATCGCCAATATGTCGAATGTAGCTGCACTCATACACGAAACGTTCAACTTCTGGTGGACTGGTTTTTACCGTGTCATTGACAACGAACTAGTTTTAGGTCCGTTCCAAGGGCCTATCGCTTGTACGAGAATAGCTTACGGTAAAGGTGTTTGTGGCACTTCATGGAAAGAAAGAATGACGATTGTCGTGAAAGACGTCCATAAATTCCCAGGACACATTGCTTGTAGCAGCGCATCACAGAGTGAGATTGTCGTGCCTATATTTAAAGGAAATCAAATCGTTGCGGTTTTAGATATCGACAGCGAGAAACTCGCAACTTTTGATGAGACCGACAAAGAATGGCTGGAGAAAATTGTGGGACTTTTTTAAGAAACGTAGAATTTCAAAAATCTCAGAAAATACGACATTTTATCTTCTTAATATTCATCTTCTTTAAACTCAACAAATACTATAGTTTTCCTTTGATTCTCTTCAACATATAACTTTTCATACTTTTCTGAAACTCCTTAATAGTAATGCCTGCACATTTCA
>JAZOSK010000004.1:0-67928 GCA_045657145.1 Bacteroidales bacterium
ACATACGACAAGGTTGAGGTCTACAACGCTATCGGCGTCAAGGTGGCAGAATACAGCAACGTCGACAACATCGACGGCATCGAGACAGCTGGCGTCTACATGCTTAAAGTCATGAACGGCAATGAAACAAGAAACTGCAGAGTTGTCGTGAAATAATAAACAATCAGACTTAAAACTGAAAAACTGAAGACCGAAAGTAATTTCGGTCTTCAGTTTTTTTATGGGGTTAAGTGAATTGTTAACAACTGATAATTAGTAGAATTTTATTGCGTCTCTCTTGAACTCTGAACTCTGAACTCTGAACTCAGACACTGACTTATAGACTCATAGACTCATAGACTCATAGACTCATAGACTCAGTGTCTTGTAGTCTTTATTCCGCAAACTTTAAGCTGTATAAAATGCTTTCTTGTTGTCTGAGTAAGTCTCTTTTTTCTTTGTTAGGGTAATAAATCCAACCTTCAGCGGTGATGATTTTTGAACTCGTTGGGTCGACGATGCTGTACGACAAGAATGGTCCAGCCATGAAGTCGCCGACGACGTTCCACATGCCGCGTGTTTCAACGGCGTAGCCTGCAGGGAAGTTAGGCAATACCTTTGATGCAGGTTTCACGAAATCTTTGTCTGTCGTCATATAAGAGCCGTCGACAGCTCCTGGGATATGTCTTTTTACGATAGAGTCGCGGACTTTGATGATATTGTCTAAGTTTAACTCGGCAGTGTCTTTATAAGGCAATTCGTAAATCAGGAATGCCATGCTTTTTTCATTGTCTTCGTTGCGAATCCACATGAAGTCTTCTTTGTCGACACCGATTACGTAACCTTCGGGAATATTCATGCTGACGCCGAATCGTTTCTTGAGATGAGCCATGATTTTAGTGTCTCTCATAGGGCGGAAGTATTCTTGGAAACGTTTTCTTTCGTTGTCGTCGAAGATAAGTTTCAAGCCTTCTTTCTGTGTGTCAAAAGCCCTAACCCATGATTCTGGCGATGAAGCGGTTATTCTTATTACGAATTGAGGCTCAGAATCCAAGTCACGTTGTGTCTCTACCAAAGGGTTTTTGATGTCTTTGTCGATTTTAGCGATGATGAGGTTACGATGTTTTTTAAACATGTCGTTCAAAGCGTCTAGGTTGATATGTGCCACTTTGAAGTTCTTCTCTGGTTGCGGAAGTCCGTATTGCTCTTGCTCAAAGAAATCGCGGACGGCCTGTCCCATCTGTCCGTCCCATTGTTCATTGTTTTGTGTTACCATGAGTATTTCAGACGAACCACCAACAGAACGAGCCTTTTTTATCTCACTGCTTTTATCATCAACGCATGATGAAAATGAAGCCAATATTATTAGCATTACTGCTATAAATCTGATGTTTTTCATAATATGTTATTTATCATTAATATTCTTAATTTTACGAGACGCATCAAATTCTATGAATTGTGATACGTCTCTACAATTTTAATTCTTAATTATTAATTTCTGTCCTATTTTTAAAACTGCATTAGAGTTTAAACCATTGAGTCTTCTTATCTGTTCAACGCTGACGCCATATTTTCTAGATATGTCCCAGAGGTTGTCGCCCGACTTCACGATGTGCGTCGTTGCCGAGTTATTTGTTGAGCTTTGTACAGGAGGATATACCTTGAGTTTTTGTCCTACTTTCAAAGTAGTGCTTTTCAGGTTGTTCCATTCTTTAAGCTTAGTCACAGTGCATTTGTATTTCTTAGCGATGAGGCTGAGATTTTCTCCCGACTTCACTACATGTATTTTTTGTTCTGTTGAGCGTTCCACAGGTTGTGTGTTGCCTGCTTGTGCCATTGGAGCTCCAGAACTATAGACGATGAGTTTTTGTCCAGGATGTATCGTTGTGCTTTTTAATTTATTCCACGTTTTCAATTGGTTGACGCTGATACGATATTTGTTGGCGATACTTCCTAGGCTTTCGCCGCTCCTCACGATATGAACGCTTCTGTCGCTCACTTTCTTCATTTCTTCTTCCAGTTTAGCTCTGTCGATGCCTTTCTTTGTCTTGAAGTTATACACTTCTTTTTCATGAACTATGAAGCTGTCGATGTATTTCTCAGGAAGACGTAATGACATAGGCGTTTGCTTGCTTGCAGGAATAATGCCCGCTTTATATTGAGGGTTGAAGAATTTTATGTCTTCCATTGGAATGTTGAGCATTTCGTTCAGCTGGTCGAAGTGAAGAGGCTGGCGTACTGTCACACTGTCGACGCCATCGGCCATGATGCCAGGGTCGGTAGGGTAGAGGTTATGCTCTTGTGAATAGTTCATTACGTAGTTTACGGCGATGAAGGCTGGCACGTAGCCACGAGTCTCTTTTGGAAGAAATGGCCATACAGCCCAGTAGTTTTTCAAGCCGCCTGCGCGACGAATCGCCTTGTTGACATTGCCGCCGCCAGAGTTATAAGCCGCTAATGCCAAAAACCAGTCGTCGTATTTGTTATAAAGGTCTAAGAGATGCTGACAAGCAGCTTCGGTGGCTTTCACCGGATCCATGCGGTCGTCGACCAACGACGTCACGTTTAATTTATATGTCTTGCCCGTCGCATACATGAACTGCCATAGACCTTTCGCACCAGCATGAGAACCAGCACGTGGATTTAAAGCCGACTCAACCACGGCGAGATATTTTATCTCTAATGGAATGTTGTATTTGTCTAAAGCTTGCTCGAACATAGGAAAATAAATGTCGGCAAGACCTAAAATCCTGCATGTGTGATCGCGCTTCTGTACAGCATAAACGTCAATGAAACTCTTGACATGCTTGTTGTAAACCAATTCGATAGTTGTCTGCTCTCTTAATCTTGCAATACGTTCAGCATAAATGCTGTCGGGAAAACTTGGTACGTAATTTTCTGGATAATTATAGATGTTCTTTGATTTAGAACTGGATTCTAATTTATGCTGTTCAAAATAAGGAATGTCGGCAATATTTTCTATCATTCCTAACATGACGTCAGACTCTGCTACTATAGCCTCGCCTGAGTTTTCCTTGTCGATGCGTTCTTGCAAAGCCATCTCAATACTATCGATGACAACATCGTCAATCTTGTTCTCAACGAGGTTTTCTTCTTTGGCAATATAGTCGTTTTCTATATAGATGTCTTCTTCGGTGTATGAAGGAATTTCTTCGTAGATTTCTTCCTCTTCATTAAGAGAAATAATGCTGCTGTCATCAGTCGTTTCTGCTTCGGCCATATCGATGGTTTCTTCGGTGATGGCTTCATTTTCTTCTTTTAAAATCATTGAAGTGTATTGTTCTATGATTTTGCAAGAAGTCATTGATAATGTAGTTAATAATGATAATAATAGTAGTATTTTATGACTGATTTTTTTCATTTGTTATAAATAAAATAAAGGATAAATATGCACATGCAAAGATAACGTAATAATGGGAAAAAATCTTATTTTTGTAAAAATAAAAATCAATAAAAATGAATAAGAGAATTGTATTTATAGGATTATTGTCTTTTTTGTTAATATCTGTTTTTGATGTTAAATCTCAAGAGAATGAAGTGCCTGCATGGAGGAAGATGAAGTATCTCTCGGAGGAGGAGATGTATATGTCGGTTACGAATCGAGGCTTTGAAGAGACGGCTCCTCCTTCTGGCGAGGTGCGTTTCCCTGGGGAATATGAGCCTATGCAGGCTGTTATGATAGTCTATCCTTTGGGTATTCCTTTGGAGCTTGTGCGTGAAATGGCTGAAGATTGCAAGGTCATTACTGTGGTATCGGCCTATGAACAGGCTTATGCTGAGGCTGATTTTAAGTCGGCTGGTGTTAATATGGATAATGTGGATTTTTTGAATGCAAAAGCAGATTCTTATTGGATTCGCGACTTCGGTCCTTGGTATATTTTTGATGGGAAAGAACCTGCTATAGTGGATAATAAGTATAATCGCCCGCGTCCTAACGATGATATGTTGCCGTCTCATTTTGCAAAATATTGGGATGTCCCTATGTATGGAATGAATGTGGTTCACACAGGAGGCAATATGATGCAAGATGGCTTTGGCGTCGGCGTGTCTGATGATATTGTCGTGACAGAAAGCATCTTGCAAGGTATAACGGAGGAACAGGTCTACGAAAGGATGAAGTCTTATCTTGGCATCGACCCATATCATGTGACTATAGACCCGCAAGGTGATTATATAGCTCATGTCGACTGCTGGGGGAAATTCTTGACACCAGATAAGATTATGCTTGCCCGCGTGCCTAAGTCGAATCCTCGCTATGAGTATTATGAAGAAGTGGCTGATTATTTTGCGAATACTAACTGTAGCTGGGGTTATCCATATAAAATATATCGCGTGGATATTCCAGGTAATGGAGTGATTTCTCCTTATACTAACAGTTTGATTTTAAATAATAAAGTTCTTGTTCCAATGGGAACATACTCTACATTTAATGAAAAAGCACTTGCTCTTTATCGTGAGGCGATGCCTGGTTATGAAGTCATTGGCATTGAAAATAAAAATCCTTTAAAAGGCTGGCTGAATACCGATGCGCTGCATTGTAGGACACGCGGCGTTATGGATTTTGATATGCTTTATATTGACCATCGCAATGTGTTGTTCGGAGAACAAGAATGGCAGGACTCGATGTCTGTGGTGAGTAAGGTGATAGCTTATAGCGGCGCGAATTTGAAACAAGATTCTTTGCTTGTCTATTATAGTATTGATGGCGGCAGCTATCATACAGCAGCGATGCAACCAACAAGCAATGCCGACGAATATGTGGCTTATATCAAAGGCTATAAGAAAGGCTCGAAGGTCAATTACTATGTCTTCGCCGCTGACGAATCTGGACGTAGTCGGAAGCAACCTGTCTTCGGCGAAGTGGAGCCACATGGTTTTACAATAGCAGGAGAGGAAAATGTACTTGAAAATAATGTCGCAGATATGCAGATTTTCCCTAATCCAGCTGAAAATGTCTTGTTCGTTGAAACAGATGAAATCGTCGAAGAAATTACAATCTGCTCTGTTACAGGCGTTGCTGTCCGTCGACAGACTATGAACAACAAACAACAGACTTTTAGCGTTGATATTGACGAATTAAAAAGCGGAGTTTATTTCATTAAGTTAAAGACTGACAGAGGAGAAATCGTTAAACATTTCGTTAAGAAATAATTCTAAAAAAACCATGGCTCGAAGACTGCAGTCTGCGCTCTTTTTATTATATTTGCAAGTTATAATAAACACAATATATATTTGATATTTTATGAACGAAAACAATAACAAAAATAATAATAAACAAGGTTTTAGAAAGAAATTCCATCATCATAGAAAATGGAATAACAACAAGAATCAAAATAAAAATCCACAAGAAGCAGCTGCGATAGAAGATGATGAGCTGCAAGAAACCGAAATTGTTGAGACTGTTGAAGTAGAGGCAAATGAAGTCTTAAGTCAGGATATTGATGTGGAAAATGCTGTTGACGAAGTTGCAGATGTGGAAGCAGAAAAGCAAGAAGAGTATGTGCCTTCATCGAAGAAAATCGTCAAAGATGTTGAAGACGACAAGGAAGATTTCAACAAGCCTGAAGATAGTGACGATTATTTCATCAAGATAGATTGGCCTCTTCATGATAATATGAAGAAGGAATTGACACCAGATTTTCACAGAGGCTGTCGTATCAAGGCTGAAGAATATAGTGTTGGTAGCAATGTGTTGCGCCATAATCAATGTAAGTTGGATAGTTTCAACTGGTTGAAAGATTATCAAGAAGTACCATGTCAAGGAGAATTGTTGGTTGCAGAGGTACGTTTCAAGAATGACAGAAAAGACTTTTATAGTTATCCTTCAGAGTTGGAACTTATTGAAGGAGAACTTGTTGCTGTTGAGACTGCTATTGGACACGATATTGGTATCGTGACAATGGTAGGAGGCTTGGTTGATAAGCAGAGAAAACGTAAGGGCAGCACTTGTCCTGTCAGCGAATTGAAGAAGATTTATCGTAGAGCTCGTATTGCCGACGTGGAGAAATTCCTCGAATCGACAAGATTGGAAGAGAGAACGTTATATCGTAGTCGCGAGATTGCCTTAAATCTTAAACTTGATATGAAGTTAAATGATATAGAATATCAAGGAGATAAGACAAAGGCGATATTTTATTATACAGCAGATGGTCGTGTCGACTTCAGAGAGCTCATCAAGAAATTGGCAGAGGAATTTCATATCAGAGTCGAGATGCGTCAGATTGGATTCCGTCAGGAGTCGGCGAAACTTGGTGGCATAGGGTCGTGTGGTCGTGAGTTGTGCTGTAGCTCTTGGATAACTAATTTCCAATCGGTTACAACAAACGTGGCTAGGATTCAGCAGCTCTCTCCAAACCCTCAAAAACTCGCTGGACAATGTGGTAAGCTGAAATGCTGCCTCAACTACGAATACGACACTTATGTCGACGCTTTAAAGGCTTTCCCTGATAATCACATAGTTCTTAGAACAAAAAAAGGCGATGCTTCATATAATAAAACAGACGTATTCAAAGGCCTGATGTGGTATTCTTATGTCTTCGATAGAAATAATATGATGGCTATCCCTGCGGAAAAAGTCAAGGAAATTATAGATATGAATAACAAAGGCAAAATGCCAGAACAACTTGAAGACTACGCGTTTATCAAAGAACAACGTAATACAGAGTATGGCGAAGAAGGTCAAAACGTCGATTTAAGCAAACTCGAATAGTATATGACATATCTTAAAAAAATAGGCTTTATATTGTTGATAGCAAGCATGTTCTCTTCATGCGGCAATAAGAATGTCATCTTTGACGAAAGCGTGGTGATAAATAACGCATCGTGGAATAATCAAGAATTTCCATACTTCGATGTTAATGTTGAAGATACTTTGTCGACATATGATTTTTATTTGAATATAAGACATCTGGAGAATTATAGATATAGTAACTTTTATATGTTTCTTCATACGACTTTCCCTGACGGAAATCAGACGCACGATACTATAGAATTGATTCTGGCTTATCCAGATGGCAGATGGATAGGTAAGGGTACTAGCAGTATGAGAGATAATAAAATATTGTTAAACGATAATTTATGTTTTCCTCTGAAAGGGAACTATCATTTTGAGATAGAGCAGGCGATGAGAGAACCAGTTCTCGAAGGAATAACTGATGTGGGAATATGTTTTGAGAAAACTCTAAAGTTTTAAAATTCTAAAGTTCTAAGAATATGAGTGATTTAGAAAAACAAGAAACAAGAAATAAAAAGAAGAAGACTGCTGCTAAAAAACAAGGAGTACGTTGGTATTTGGTGGTGCTTTGGTCGTTGTTTGTTATTGGCGTTACATGCGTTTTCGGCTTGTTCTATGGCATCAGCCATGAGTGGTTCGGCGATATGCCTACATTCGAAGAATTGGAGAATCCGTCTACAAACCTCGCTACCGAAATCATCTCAGCCGATGGTAAGCTTCTTGGAACATATTACATAGAAAACAGATCTAACGTAAGATATAGTGAGTTGTCTCCTTATTTAGTCGATGCCTTGCTAGCCATCGAAGATGTCAGATTCTACGAACATTCTGGCATCGACCAACGAGCCTTGCTGCGTGTTGTGTTCGGCTTGGCAACAGGTAACGATAAAGGAGGAGGAAGTACTCTTACACAACAACTTGCGAAGAATCTATTCCCTAGAGGCGAAAACCTTAGCACACCGCAACTCGTTATTCGTAAGTTCCAAGAATGGGTCACAGCGACAAAACTGGAATATAATTATTCCAAAGACGAGATTATCGCGATGTATCTCAATACCGTTTTCTTCGGACATAATGCTTACGGTATAAAAAAAGCGGCGGAGACATTCTTCAACGTGGAACCAAAAGACTTGAATATAGAACAAGCAGCTCTTATGGCAGGCGTCGTTAATGCGCCTTCTCGCTTCAGCCCTATAAGAAACCCAGAAAGAGCCTTGCAACGCAGAAACCTTGTAATCAGTCAGATGGCAACATATGGTTTCATCACTCCTGAAGAAAGAGACTCTATATCACAAATCCCTATCGACATGTCAAAATTCGGTGTCCTGGATCATAACACAGGTCAAGCAACATATCTCAGAGAATATCTTAGAGGAATGCTCACAGAATGGTCTAAGACATGTACAAAGCCAGATGGAACAAATTATAACATCTATAAAGATGGCTTGAAGATTTACACTACCATAGATTCAAGAATGCAGAAATATGCAGAAGACGCTGTAAGAGAACATCTTGCTTTAGATTTGCAGCCTGCATTTAACAGACATTGGAAAGGTTATACCAATGCTCCATTCTCTCTTGAAGAAGAGGAAGTGGAGAATCTTATGGAGTTGTCGATGAAACGTTCGGAACGTTATCGTAAACTGAAAAAGGCTGGCGTCAGCATGGATTCTATAAAGGAAAATTTCAATGCTCCAGCGAAAATGACAGTCTTTTCTTGGGACGGCCCTATCGACACAGTCATGACTCCGATGGATTCGATGCGTTATTACAAGTCATTCCTACAATCATCGTTGATGTCTGTTGAATCTCACACAGGACATGTGAAAGCGTACGTTGGCGGCATCGACTATAGATTCTTCAAATATGACCATGTGACGCAGGCTCGCCGCCAAGTGGGTTCTACTTTCAAGCCGTTCCTTTACACCTTGGCGATGCAAGAAGGTGAATACACACCATGTACGACAGTCCCTAATATCAGCTACAGCATCGAAATGCCAGATGGCAAGTTCTGGGAACCAAGAGACGCCGGTAAGAGTATGTTTGGTGAAGAAGTTACATTGAAATGGGCTTTGGCACATTCAAATAATCGTATCTCTACATACCTCATGAAGCGTTTCGGTCCAGAGGCTGTTATAGAAATGGCGCGTAGAATGGGCGTTACCTCAGACATCCCAGCAGTGCCTTCTATATGTCTTGGCGTTTGCGACATATCTTTATATGAAATGGTCGGAGCAATGAATACTTTTGCAAATAGAGGCGTTTATGTGAAACCTATTTTCATCACAAAGATAGAAGATAAAAACGGTAATGTGATAGAATATTTCGACGCGGAAGAAGTAGAGGCAATGGACCAAGTCACTGCTTATAAAATGATAGAACTAATGAAAGGCGTGGTGCAAAGCGGTACTGGTGTTCGCCTGAAATATAAATATGGATTACGTAATCCTATAGCTGGTAAGACAGGAACAACACAGAACCAAAGCGACGGCTGGTTTATGGGTATCACACCAGACCTTACTACTGGCATCTGGACTGGCGCAGAGGATAGAGCGGTACACTTCCGCACAATAGGACTCGGACAAGGCTCTAATATGGCATTGCCAGTGTGGGCTCTCTATATGCAGAAAGTCTATGCCGACAGCACCTTGAATATCAGCAAAGGTGACTTCCAAAAACCACTCAGCGACGTGGCTCTCGAATTCGACTGCGAATTATACGAACAGGAACAAAGCCAGAAAAACCAAGTCGTTGCTGAAGAAGAGGAATTTTAATAAATTAGGAATAATTGTAGAGACGCAATATTTTGCGTCTAGGAATAATTGTAGAGACGCAAAATATTGCGTCTGTACATGGTAGAAATGAAAAAATAAAGTAGAGACGCAAAATATTGCGTCTGTACATGGTAGAAATAAAAATAAAAAGTTATGGCATCAAATTTCGTAGATTATGTAAAAGTGTTCTGCCGTTCAGGTAATGGTGGAGGAGGATCATTGCACTTTCATCGTGCAAAATATGTTCCTAAGGGTGGCCCAGATGGTGGCGATGGTGGTAAAGGTGGTGATGTTATAATGAGAGGCAATGCTCAGCTGTGGACATTGTTGCATCTACGTTATACAAAGCATTTGTTTGCAGAAGACGGCGGTCATGGTGGTGATGCGTTGCGTACTGGTGCCAATGGAAAAAATATATATGTCGACGTGCCTCTTGGTACTGTGGCATATGACGCTGAGACAAGAGAGCTGCTCGGTGAGATAACAGAAGACAAACAGGAGATAGTATTGAAAAAAGGCGGCCGCGGAGGAAAAGGTAATGCCTTCTTCAAGACAGCAACGATGCAGGCTCCTAAGTTCGCTCAACCTGGCGAACCTTGTGAAGAAGGCTGGATCGTGATAGAACTTAAACTCCTCGCCGACGTGGGTCTCGTGGGATTCCCTAATGCAGGAAAATCAACATTGCTATCAGTGGTGTCTGCCGCAAAACCTGAAATAGCTGACTATCCTTTCACAACGTTGACACCTAATCTCGGTATCGTGCCGTATTACGACATGCGCTCATTTATCATGGCTGACATCCCTGGTATCATCGAAGGCGCAGCAGAAGGGAAAGGCTTAGGACTTAGATTCTTACGCCATATTGAAAGAAACTCAATCCTACTATTTATGGTGGCAGCAGATAGCGAAGACGTTAAAGGTACCTACGATATCTTGCTTAAAGAATTGAAGAAATATAATCCAGAGCTCCTCGATAAAAAACGTCTCCTCGCAATAAGCAAATGCGACCTCATCGATGAGCAACAAAGAAAGGATATTAAGAAACATCTTCCTAAAAAAGTCCCGCATATATTCATCAGCTCAGCAATAGGTGAAGGTATTAAAGAACTTAAAGACTTAATCTGGAATAGTATTAATGAGGAATAAAGATTTGACTAAGGCTATTGAACTAAGACCATTGAACCATTAAAAAGTTCTTAGTTCAACAGTCTTGGTCCTTAGTTCAAAGTCAATGTCAAAAGTCAAAGTCATATTATTGTTATTTGTAGCACTCGCTCACAGCTCACAGCTCACAGCTCAGTCAGTGTCAGAGTCAGTGTCAAAGGCATTGTTGGAAAACAACAAAGTCATCAAGACAATGCTCGACTATAGATATAAAGGTGGTAGCGGTGCTTTTGAACGCGACTTCTTTATTCATGTGGATTATAATAAAATATCAAGACAGAGTTGTACTATCGGAACGACTATAATGATATTTACCGTGCATTGCGATGGAACTCTCGGTGAATTTAATATAATCAATCCTCTTAACGACCATCTCAATTCGCAGTTGCAGAAGTTTTTCCTTATGACAAAAGGTAATTGGAATGAATGTCAAAACAGCGATTACGAATATTTTGAGATACCTATAGTTTTTACTATCGAAGGTCTCGAAACAGAAGCTGTTGGTTTTATTACACATTATGATGAGGAAATAGGTTACCCTTGCAAAAACGATAAATATTTCCATGAGATGTTTCAAAAGTTTAAAGATAAAAAACCTAAGAAAGCCTTAGATGCTTTAAACGAACTGATAAGAAGAAATCCGTATAACGATCTTTATATATTGGAAAAAGATAGTATCTTGGAAAGACTAAGAACTAAGAACTAAGAACTAAGAACCTTAAACCTTAAACCTTAAACCTTAAACTCTAAACTCTAAACCTTAAACTCTAAACTCTAAACCCTAAACTCTAAACTCTAAACTCTAAACCCTAAACTCTAAACTCTAAACTCTAAACTCTAAACTCTAAACAAGTATGTTAGACACTGAATTATTCCTTTTCCTCAACGGACTTCACGCCGACTGGCTTGACCCGATTATGATATTCATTTCAGGAAAAATTACTTGGCTTCCATTTTATCTTGTATTGTTATATTTGGTCATAAAGAATTATAAGAAGCAAAGCATACTGATAATATTAGGCATAATTTTATTGATCGTATGTTCTGACCAAGTTTCGTCGAGTGTTTTCAAGCCGCTTTTTGAACGTCCTCGACCATGTCATAATGAAGCTATTAAGGATTTGGTTTATCTCCCTACCGGACACTGCGGCGGGGCTTACGGATTTATCTCATCACATGCTTGCAATGCTTTCGCGCTTGCAGTTTTTCTCACACAGATATTGAAACAATATTATTCCAAGATAGCGTGGGTGATGTTTGTCTGGGCGACATTGGTGGCATACAGCAGGATTTATATGGGTGTGCATTATCCTGGTGATGTTGTTGTGGGCGCTGCTGTCGGTGCGATAATAGGAATAGCGGTATTTAAAATATACAATTATGTAAGTCGACGAATTATGGATACAAAAAAAGGACTGTAAAAACAGTCCTTTTTTTGTGCATTCATATCACTTCTTAGAAGTAGAATGATAAGTATAATGATCCGCCGAGGTTATCTGTGCCGAAAACGAATGTTCTGTTGCCTGGAGCGCTGAGTTCATTACGTGTTTCAACCATGCCAGTATTAGCGTTATAACCTTCTGTCACTGTATAAGTTTGTCCTTCGAATACGAAGTAAGCTGCGAGGTTGACAGCAGCTCCGAGAGAAACTTTAGGAGCTACAAAGTACTCGATGCCGACATTACCAGCGAGACCAACGAATACGTTAGAAGCTGTTACAGTGCTGAGTGTACGGTAACCATTGTTAAATCCCCATGCTGAAGAAGGTCTTTGGTTAAGAGATGTGATAGCGTTAGCATATTGGTATTCTGATTTTACGCTGTTGCATCCGATGAGCAAGCCGCCACCGAAAATACCTTGTATGCGATTGTTGCCTTTATGGTAGTCGGCACCAAAGATTGCGCTGAAACCATTCTTCTTGTTTAAACGTGTGTCGATAAGCTTAGCTTCATTCAAAGGATTGAGAATGTTTTCCAAGTCGTTATCTACATAAATGTTAGTTGCTAAAGAACGAACTTGAATGCCGATGTTAGCACGGAATGCTAAATTGTCGGTAAACATATATTTACCTACGATAGACACGTTAGGTGTGATATTGTCAATTGCAAAATCACTCATGTTAGCTGATACAGGAGTGCCACTTAAATTGTCGAGAATATTATTGGTGTTGCCATTGAACATATTACCGACATATTTTAATACAGGAGCTGCATCGAAACTGATGGCGACATCACCTTGTTCAGGAAGATAAACCTTCTTATTTTCCTGTGCCATTGCGTTTGTAAATGTAAGAACGCAAAGAGCTAATATTAGAATATATCTTTTCATAAAATTATCTTTAGATTATTTATTAGAATTTGATGTTGCTCCAAACTTCATTTTCATGACCATGGCCATCTTCACCTTCAAATACTTTGAAGTTCATCTTGATGCGATGTTCTGGTGTTGGCATGCCGCTGATGTCGCTGAATTTTGGATAATCTGTTTCTGGATAATCTGGATCATTTTCCACTTGTGCAAAGTAACCAGCAAGAGTGTGGCTAGCAACTTTGTATTTTCCAGTTTCTTGGTCTTTTTCATCTTTTAAGTAGGTGAATTTGTCAACAACAAATTGGCTTGCAGATACTGTGATTGTTGGTCTCCAATTTAAGTCTGTAGTTGGAATGTTGAATGTAGCAACACCATCATTGTCTGTTGCAGCTACGTATGTGAATATTTCATTATTGTATAGAACTTCAATTGTAACGTCAACACCTGCAGCAACAACATATTGTTTAGTAGCTGTAAATGGTTTGATGGTATCGTTAGGTTGTGATGTTTCTACGTAAGCAGCTTTACCAACAACAACTTTATATTCTGAGTAGTATTCGTATTCTTCAACTTCTTCACGTTTTTCAAATGTGAATGTGGCGTCAGCTACTATAATGTCGTTTGCTTTAACATTATTGAAATATTTTGTTTCGAGTGAGTAGATGACTTCTTCGTCACGGTATACTGGCTCGCCATTTTCAACATCGATGATGCTGTGGTATTGACCAACGAAACTTGCTGCTGAAAGTGTAACGTTAGTGTTGCCTTCAACAGGAACTAAGATTTGGAAGTTACCTTCAGAGTCTGTTTGTGCCATTATAGCATTCTTTATGTCGTTGTTTACAACAGCTGTGAGTTCGATGTTTGCAGCTGGTTTGATGAGGCGTGAGTAGTTTGTGCCATCGAAACCTTGACCTTCGTCATAAATTAAAGTACCGTAGATTTTTGCTGTTTTTTCTAAGTTATCACGTTTTTCGAATGTGAAAATGCCGTCAGCGATTTCTACATCGTTTGGTTCAAGTTTGAATGTTTTGTCTTCAAGTGAATAAACAACTTCTTCGTAGCTGTAAACTGCTTGACCGTTTTCTACGTCAACGATAGTGCGATATTGGCCAACGAAGTTTGTAGTTTTAAGTTGAACATTTACGCCATCGTTTGTAACAGGAATTTCAAGCTCGAAATTACCTTCTTCATCAGTTTTTGTTGTGAAAGTAAGATTGCCTGAACCATTTGTTGTAGCTGAATATTCTGAGTTTGCTACAACTGCTGTAACTGTTACGTCTACAGCTGGTTTCATTGTGGTTACATAATCTGTACCTTCTAAGCTTTGTCCTTCGTTATAGATTAATTTACCGATGACAGTTGCTTTTTCTGTGAAATCTTCAATGTTTACAGATGTTTGTTCTTTTGGCTTGTTGCAGCCAACCAATACAGTAGCAATCATGATAGCCACCATAATGGATTTGAATTGAGCTAATGTTTTCATAATTTTTATGTTTGAATTAAATGTGTTGTAATATCGCTTTGTTTTTTGCAAAGGTAAAATGTTTTTTTTATTAAAAAAATAAAATAATGAAATAAGTTATTTCTTATTGAAAAATCATATACTTATCACGGAATAAATGCTTTTTATGTATCGGGTAGGGGATTCGAACCCCTGTTTCGACAGTGAGAGTGTCGTTACCTGACCGACTAGTAGAACCCGACTCCGCTGTGCTTTAGCGGTGCAAAGATAATTATTTTTTAAAAATAATATCAATTTTTAATTTAAAAAACTTTTTGTGTTTTTATCTTTTAAGTGTACCTGTCCAGTTAAGTGTAATTTTATGTGGTGGCATGGCATCGTCAGTGGCGTTGATGACGATAGTATGTGTGCCGTCGCCATTGTCGGTGATTGTGAATTCTCCGCCATAAAGAGGTGCTTGTTCCACAGCAACGCCGTCAATATGTTCAACGAGTACAGAGCCTAACATGTTGTTGTCAACATCATTGAGGCGGAATCCAGGGATGAATTTGTATTCGCCCCATGCAGGCTGTGTTGGGTCTTCTTCCATGAAGCCTGCTGAAGTATAAGTACCTTCAAATCCAGATGAGCCGTCAGTGTTAGCATCTGTCAAGAAATCTAAAACAAGCAATGTTCCTTCTGTTAAACCATTGTCGCATACAAATTCAATTCCCCAATTGCAGTAGCCGCTATTCCAATAGTCACCATAATTTTTTACTGTGCCAGTGCAGCTGCTTAAGTCAATTTCATAGTCTGATGTGAGTGTTGAAATTGTTTCTGAGAGTTTGTTGTATTCAATGGTATATTCGCTGTTGAAAGTCACATGATATTCTTTATCTTCAACAACAGCCATCAAGAACATATTGTTGCCTTGAACATTTAACTCAACGTATGTGAATGGAGTTATCCATTGCTTGCCGTCGTAATCTATATATGAGTAATCGGTATTGCCAAGTTGTCTGAGAATAGAGAACTCTTTCATTTCTTCGTTAACGTCAAGGGTGTAGACTCCGTCAGGAATGCGTATGTTGTCCATATCTTCTGGCGCTGGTCCGAGAAGGTCTAAACGGAAAAATTCTGTGTTAGGAGCAGTGGCACCATTAACAATACCGTCTTTAGTTAAGATAATCCAATAGAGACTAGAATTGCCGATGATGTTTGAACCTTGATAAGAACCAATCAACTGATTAGCTTCAATGTTGATAATGTGACCATTTGGATCGTATGGCTCTTCTGGTTCTTCGTTTTTTGCCTCTTGTTTAACATCAACACCGAAATATTTGTTGCCATAGCTTGCTATAATTGTACACTCACGTTCTTGTGTACTTGTGTTTTCTGCAACTCGTATATTGATGCAACCTTCTGTTTGTGTGTCAACAGAAGTTATCATCTTTTTGTCTTCAGCAATGACTTTAATAGTGCTTGCTTCCTCTGAAACAAGATTATATGTGATTGTGTATTGTCCGCCTTCACAAGGTACATTGATGACAGAATCTGATGTTAACTCAAATATTGTTTCTTTTGGGTTACACGCATAAGTAAACATTATGAGTGCGATAATTGCTACAAAAAATGACTTTTTCATTTCTCTTTGATTGTTAGGTTTATATCCCGCAAAGATACGAAAATAAGATATATTTTATTTAAAATTATAATTTATTTAAACAATTTTATATTTTTGCCTTCATGAATTGGTTTAACACTATTATTGAAGATAATAAGACTAAAGTCTTTGACCCTATACGTAAGATTTACTGCGCATTGACACCTGAGGAAGAGGTGCGACAGAAAATGCTTTATTATCTTGTGGAACAGAAGAAATATCCTTCCGGGCTCATCGCAGTGGAATATTCTATAAAGGTGAATAATCTTTCAAAACGTTGCGATATTGTTGTGTTTAATAAGATGGGAATTCCTGAAATGATAGTGGAATGCAAAGCTGAATATGTGCCTATTACAGAAAAAGTCCTTGACCAAGCTTTGAGATATTATTCAGGACTTAACGTAAATTATCTTGTTTTGACGAACGGAAAGTCGATGTTTTGCTATCACATCGACATTGAAAATAAAAAACTGGAAGCCCTTGGCGAACTTCCAGTTTTCTAAGTCTCTAAGTCTCTAAGTTGCTAAGTTTCTAAGTTATTAATTTATTTTTCAACTCAGTAACTCAGTAACTCAGCAACTCAGTAACTCTTAAAACGACAAGATTGTTTCTTTGATTATTTCTATCGCTTTACGTAATTCTTCTTCAGTGATTACTAAAGGTGGAGCGAAGCGGATGATATGACGGTGTGTTGGTTTTGCCAATACGCCGTTTTCTTTCATCTTCATACAAACGTCCCATGCTTCTTTACCGTCTTTTGGTTTGATGATGACAGCGTTGAGCAGACCTTTACCGCGTACTAGTTCAATCATCGGGCTGTCGATTTTCTTCATCTCTTCACGGAATATCTTGCCGAGATATTCTGCTCTTTCCATAAGGTTTTCGTCTTTGACGACTTGAAGAGCTGCCATACTTACCTTAGCAGCGATTGGGTTGCCGCCGAATGTAGAGCCGTGTTCGCCTGGTTTGATGTTCATCATGATGTAGTCGTCGGCCAAAACTGCTGATACAGGAACGACGCCACCGCTCAAAGCTTTGCCTAATATAAGAATGTCAGGACGTACGTCTTCGTGGTCGCAGGCTAACATCTTGCCTGTACGTGCGATGCCGCTTTGAACTTCGTCGGCCATGAATAAAACGTTGTATTTCTTACAGATGTCGTAGCATTTTTTGAGATAACCTTCATCTGGAACATAAACGCCAGCTTCGCCTTGAATTGGTTCTAACAAGAAACCAGCGATTTTGTGTCCGTGTTCTGCCAAAACAGCTTCCAATGCATCTGGGTCGTTGTAAGGAATGCGGATGAAACCTGGTGTCAAAGGACCGTAATTTGCGTATGAGTCAGGGTCGTTCGACATGGTGATGATGGTGATGGTACGACCGTGGAAGTTACCTTCGCAGCAGACGATTGTGACTTCATCATTAGGAATGCCTTTGCAAACAGTTCCCCAGCGGCGTGCTAATTTAAGAGCTGTTTCGTCAGCTTCAGCACCTGTGTTCATTGGAAGAACCTTGTCGTAACCGAAATATTCTGTGATGTATTTTTCCCAGACGCCGAGGCTGTCGTTGTAGAAAGCACGTGAACTTAAAGTGAGGTTTTGTGCTTGGTCGCACAATGCCTTGATGATTGCAGGGTGGCAGTGTCCTTGGTTCACTGCTGAGTATGCTGATAAGAAATCGTAATATTCCTTGCCTTCGACGTCCCATACTTTGGCGCCTTTGCCTTTTGCTAAAACTACTGGAAGTGGATGGTAATTATGTGCTCCGTATTTTGCTTCTAGCTCCATTGCTAGTTGTGAGGTCATTTTTTCTGTCATAATTTTTATGTTTAAATGTTAATATTATTTTTGAACTAAAGCTTTTGGCTTTTAGCTATTGAACTTTTAGCCAAAGGCCAACAGCCAGAATCATTAGTTCTAAAAAGTTCCTCCAAAGGTAATAATTTTTTTGAAAAAAAACAAGAATTTTGGCGTATCTTTGTAGCAAAAGAAAAAATTATGATAAAATCAATGACAGGCTATGGTAAAGCCGAACAAATATACCTCACAAAAAAGATAGTAGTTGAAGTCAAAACACTGAATTCTAAACAATTAGATTTATCTGTTAAATTACCACAAGAAATACGTTCACAAGAATTGGAATATCGTAATATGGTGGCTAATACCTTGCAAAGAGGTAAAGTAGACGTCATGATTTCAATAACCGACACCAACGTAGAACAAAATACTCATATCGAGAAAGAAGTCATTGCATCATATCTGAAACAGGTAAAAGAAATTTCTGAAGAATACAATATCCCTCAATCTGCTGATTTAGCGATGCTTCTCTTTAAAATGCCTGGTATTTTCGTAACTCCAGAGCAACAGTATGATGAATTATTCTTTGAAAAGATTAAGGAGACTTTACAGACTGCCCTTGATATGACAGACGATTTCCGCAAGAAAGAAGGCGAAATCCTTAAACAAGATTTGCTTAAGAGAAAAGACCTTATAATTCAATATCTTAATGAAGTAGCTCCTTATGAAAGCAGTCGTCATGAGAATATCAAAAATAAGTTGATAAAAAATCTCACCGAACTCACACAATCTGGTAAATATGACGAAAATCGCTTCGAACAGGAGTTGATATTTTATCTTGAAAAGTTAGATATTACAGAAGAAAAGGTGCGTCTTGCAAAACACTGTGCTTATTATGAAGAAACCATCGACGAGGAAGGCGCAGGCAAGAAACTCGGTTTCATCGCTCAGGAAATGGGCCGCGAGATAAATACTCTCGGTTCTAAGGCTAACGACGCTGACATCCAACGCCTTGTCGTTAAGATGAAAGATGAACTCGAAAAGATAAAAGAACAACTCTTCAATATATTATAATATGTGTAAAACAAAAATCGGTTTGTTCTTCGGCTCGTTCAATCCCGTTCATAACGGACATCTGATGCTTGCCAACTATATCGTGGAATATACCGATTTGGATTCTATATGGTTCGTTGTCAGTCCTCAAAACCCGTTCAAAGATAAGGAATCGCTGCTGCAAGATCGTCATCGCTATGATATGCTTGAAATGGCAGTGAAAAATGACTCGCGTTTTGAGGTCTGCGACATCGAATTTAATATGCCAAAACCATCGTATACTATTGATACCTTAAACCGCCTTGCCGAACTTTATCCAGAAACAGAATTCCATCTCATTTGCGGAATGGATAATCTGGTTGATTTTAAAAAGTGGAAAAACGCTCAGGAAATTCTAGATAATTATCATCTTCTTGTCTATCCAAGAAAAGGCTATGATGGAGGCGAACTCGTTAATCATAAATCGGTTCGTATCATCAATGCTCCTGAAATCGAAATTTCTTCAACATTTATCAGAAATGCTGTCGCAGAAAGCAAAGATGTGCGATATTTTATGCCTGAAAAATCATATAACTATATGATTGATAATAATTTCTATAAATAATTGTTTCGCTAAAACTTTATTGCTAAATCGTTGTTTTCAGGTTAAAATCTAATAACATGAAAACAACAAGTCAAAGTCAGTGTCAGAGTCAAAAGATAAAATCCTTGATTTTTCTCCTTGATGAACCAGACGAACACCTATATATTAATATAGCAAATGCTATTGTGGCTTGTGGCAGTCAAGCTTTGCCTTTGTTGATTGAGAAATTGGAACAAACGACGGATTCTTTTCTTAAAGAAAGATTGGAATGTCTTGTAAATACCATTGAACGCCAAGATGTTGTGGATAAGCTTAATGCATGGCACGATAAACGCGAGACTGACTTGTTGGAGCCTTATTTTATATTGTCAAAATATAGATTTCCTAAATATGATTGGGATAGTATTGGATTTCAAATCATTATGATTATAGAGCAGGTCGAGAAGGAGTTGAACTATAACTTGACACCGCTTGAACAAGTGAAAATTCTGAATCATATCATTTATGATATAAACAAATTCAAAGGTGATAAGGTCGCGCTTGCTAATCAGGATTATTATTATGTTAATAAACTTTTAGAAACGCATATTGGAAATCCGTTTTCGTTAGGAATGTTGTATTGCATTGTGGCTGAGCGTATTAATCTTCCAATTTATCCTGTTATTTTGCCTCATCATTTTGTTTTGGCATATTGTAAAAAAACAAGACATTTCCCACAATTGGAAGATGTCTTGTTTTATATAAATCCATTCAATAATGGAATTGTCTTGACGAGGAGAGATATTCGTAATTATCTTAATCAGTTGAATATCAAGCCTGAGTTAAGATATTTTGAACCGACGAGAAATTCTTCTGTAATAAAAAATATCTTTCGAGATGGAATTAAGGAATTAAGGAATTAAGGAATATTTAGCTTAAATCCTCAGTTCCTTAGATCCTCAAGTCCTCAGATCCTCAAAAATCCCAATTATTCAAGGTTTTCAAGGCAGTCGGCGATGTTCTTTTCGATACGTTTTAAGATGTCGTCAGATTCGTTGGCTTTTTCAAATTTCTTGCCTGTGACTTTTTCGTAGAGTTCGATATAACGTTCAGAGATGCTATTTACGATTTCAGGTGTCATTTCTGGAACTTGTTGACCTTCTTGACCTTGGAATCCGTTAGCCATCAACCATTCGCGTACGAATTCTTTTGAAAGTTGTTTCACTGGGAGGCCTTTTTCGAAGCATTCTTGATATTCGTCAGCGATGAAATAACGTGATGAGTCTGGAGTGTGAATTTCGTCCATGAGGTAGATTTGGTCGCCTATCTTACCGAATTCGTATTTTGTGTCAACGAGGATAAGTCCGTGTTTAGCAGCTATTTCACTTCCGCGTTGGAATAATTTGTATGTGATTTCTTCAATTTGTTTGTAGTCTTCTTCACTGATAAGACCTTGGCGGATGATTTCTTCGCGAGAGATGTCTTCGTCGTGACCTTCGTCAGCTTTTGTTGTAGGAGTGATGATAGGTTTTTCGAAGCGTTGGTGTTCTTTCATGCCGTCAGGGATTGCTACGCCACAGATTTCACGTTTGCCGCTTTTGTAAGTGCGCCAAGAGCTTCCGGTGAGGTAGCCGCGGATAATCATTTCAACAGGGAAAGGTTTGCAGAGACGACCGACAGTCACCATTGGGTCTGGAGTAGCGATTTTCCAGTTAGGAACGATGTCTTTTGTTTCATCCAAAAACAAAGCTGCGATTTGGTTCAAGACTTGACCTTTGTAAGGAATGCCTTCTGGAAGAATGACGTCAAATGCAGAAATACGATCGCTAGCGACCATCACAAGATATTTATTGTCAATGAAATAAACGTCACGAACTTTGCCGTGGTATACTTTGGTTTGACCTTTGAAATTGAAATCAGTTTTTGTTAAAGCGTTCATTTTTTATATTTTTTTGAGTTAATATTTTTTTAATTCATAATTCATAATTCATAATTCATAATTCATAATTCATAATTCATAGTTTTTTTTTAATTATGCATTGTGCATTATGAATTATGAATTAAATTTAGCGTAAGCATTAATGATTGCGGTGACGAGTTTATGTCGTACCACGTCTTTTTCGTCGAGGTGAATGAATGATATTCCTTTGACGTCTTTTAGAACTTCCATTGCCTGAGGCAGACCAGAAGGCTGGTTCTTAGGCAAGTCGATTTGTGTTATGTCGCCAGTAATGACGAACTTGGCTGAGCGACCCATACGGGTGAGGAACATCTTCAGCTGCGATTGGGTAGCGTTTTGAGCCTCGTCGAGGATCACGAAAGCATTGTCGAGTGTTCGTCCGCGCATGAAGGCAAGCGGCGCTATTTCAATTATGCCTTCTTCTATGAAACCTTGTAGTTTAGCCTGTGGCAACATGTCGCGCAATGCGTCATAAAGAGGTTGCAAATAAGGGTCGAGTTTCTCTTTTAAGTCGCCAGGAAGGAAACCCAGGTTCTCGCCAGCTTCAACGGCTGGACGTGTTAAGATAATACGTCGTACTTGCTTGTTTTTCAATGCTCTGACAGCTAATGCGACAGCAGTGTAAGTCTTTCCTGTACCAGCAGGACCGATGGCGAAAATCATGTCGTTTTCTTCAGATGACTTGACCAAAAGCTTCTGGTTTGCTGTCATGGCCTTGATTTGTAGTCCGTTGCGACCATAAACCAAGACGTCGCTGTCGTTAAGGTTTTTTATGAAATCCGACTCGCCAGCACATAACATGACGTCTTCTATGACCTTAGAACTTATGTTGCCGTAACGCTCCAAATGAAGAACCAATAAATTAAAACGATTGATGAAATAATCTACATCTTCGTCTTTGCCTATAACCTTGACCAAATCGCCACGAGTAATGATTTTTATCTTTGGAAACAAAGATTTTATCATTGTAAGATGCTGATCATTAGCACCATACAAATCGCTTGGATTTACATTTTCTATTTGAACAATTTGTTCCGACATTATTATTAATAGTTGTTTTGAAAATATGTACAAATATAATATGAAACAAGATAAGAAATGTAAAAATTGTTAATAAAATTTTTATGTTAATATATTTTTACTTTTTCTAAAAACGTATCTTTGCAAATGAATTTTTGAAGTCTTAAAGATACAAAGACACAAAGATGAAATGATTTTTGTGACTCTGCAACTCAGCGACTTTGAGTCTTTTTAACCTTATTTTATATAACAATGGCGATTATAACATTAACAAGTGACTGGGGATTATCAGATTACTATGTTCCTGCAGTGAAGGGAGCTATTTTCTCTGCATTGACAGATGTTAATGTCGTGGATATAACTCATAACATAGAGCCTTTTGATGTCCGTTCTGCTGCTTTTATTGTTAAAAATTGCTATAAAAATTTCCCTAAAGGAACAATACATATACTTGCTATCGATACCGAAGAATCTGTCTCCAATCCGCATGTCGTGGTAAAAGTGAATGATCATTATTTCGTCGGTACAGACAATTATATCTTCTCGCTTATCATCGACCAAGATCCGTATGAGGCTGTTATTATTGATGTTATGCAAGACACGGATTTCTTTACTTTCAGCACGAGAGATCGTTTTGTCAAAGTGGCTGTCATGCTCTATAATAATGCTTCTTTGTCGGAAATAGGAACCCCATACACTCTCAAAGAAAGAATAGAATTCAAGCCGACTTACGATGGCAATTCTATACATGGATTGGTAAATTATATTGATTCTTACGAAAATCTGGTTACCAATATTAGTCAGCCTTTGTTTGAAAAACTGAGGGATGGTCGTAATTTTACTATAAAATTATGTAGTGGAATCTACAAAATCAACACAATACGAAGAAGTTATCAGGAAGTTCCAGAACCTGATATTCTTGCTTTGTTTGGAACACATGGTTTCTTGGAAATCGCTCTGAACCATGGAAAGGCTGCCTCGCTACTCGGTATCGACCGCGACTCCGCAGTGGATATTTATTTTGAACCTTGAACTAAGAACTAAGAACTAAGAACTCGGAGCCAAGAACCTTTAACTGTTAAAGGTTTTTAACGTCTTTTGTTAAAAAATCTGCTATTTTTCACTTTTTTTTATTTCGCATATAAAATAGTGCTTCAAATAACAACGAAGGCAATTTTTTCGTTGTATATTTGCAAGACTTAAGGACTCTAGAACTCTAAAATTCTAGAATTCTAAATATTCAAAGTTCTAAAATCAAAGTGATATGAAAAAACTATTTCTAAAACTATTGCCCTTATTTATGGCCTTTATGATTTTATCATGTGAGAAATCGAAGACATATAAAGATAAATTGCAAGTTCATCATGAGAATCTTGAACCTCAGGAAATTACATTGAAAAGATACCATGAATCTTTATTTGCCATTGATACTGCAAACTTTGAAGAAGGATTGAAATCTATTCAAGAAGACTATATGGTTTTCTTGGGTGGCGACCTCGACAATAAAGATGCTGTGGCTTATCTCAAGGCTTTTGCTACAGATACTTTTTGTATAAGAGTCAACGACTTGGTGGCAGAAAAATATTCTGACGTCGCAGAGTTGAAACAAGAGATAAAGTCTGTATATCAGCGAATGAATTATTATTATCCTGGTATGGAGTTCCCTGATACATATTTATATGTGTCGGGTGTCGATTATGAAATACCTTCGATTATGATACAGCCGAATGGCATCTTGATAAGTCTGGATTATTACCTAGGCAATGAAGATAAGTTTTACGATTATATAGGCATGCCACGTTTCCGCTCGTTACGATGTCAGCCGTCTTATATTACACGCGATTTGGCACAGGCTTTCTACGATAATTTCCTTGCCGACGCAACTGTAAAAAAAGACGTCTTGTCGGAAATGGTGAATAATGGTAAGAAATTATATTTCATAGAGGCTATGAATCCCGCGCTGCCAGACTCTGTGTTGTTAGGCTATTCATCAAAACAGATGCAGTGGGCTCGACAATATGAAGCAGACGTGTGGGCCTCAATGGTGGGTGATAATATCTTGTATGCCAATGATATGATGGCGTTCCGTAACTTCTTCGGTGACGCTCCTTTCACACAGCAGTTCTCCCGCGAAGCTCCTGCACGCCTCGGCGAATTCATCGGATTGCAAATCATACGCTCTTATATGACACATAATGACGTTAGTTTACAAGACCTGCTGAGAAATGATGACGTTCAGCAGATATTCCAAAATTCACAGTATAAACCTTTTAGGAACTAAGGAACTGAGGAACTAAGGAACTGAGGAACTAAGGGCCCTCATATCCTTAGGTTCTTAAATCCTTAAATCCTTAGATTCTCAAACCCTTAGATTCTCAAACCCTCAAACCCAAATAATAAAACCAAAAACTATGTTAGTAAAAACCTTTGGAAGTGCCTTGAATGGCATTGAAGCTATTACTGTTACCATAGAAGTCAATATTGACAGAGGTGTGCAGTTTTTCCTTGTCGGATTGCCCGACAGTGCTGTTAAAGAGAGTCAGCAACGAATAGAAGCGGCTCTGAGTAACAACAACTTTAAATATCCTAAGAAGAAGATAACCATAAACATGGCTCCAGCCGATATTAGGAAGGAGGGGTCTTCGTATGATCTTCCTATCGCTATAGCTATCTTGGCTGCTTCAGAACAAATCAGTGCTCAGATGCTTGATAAATACGTTATCATGGGTGAGCTTTCTCTCGATGGCAGCCTCAATCCTATACGTGGCGTGTTGCCTATCGCGATTCGTGCTATGCAGGACGGCTTCAAAGGTATCATACTGCCAATGGCTAACGCAAGAGAGGCGGCTGTGGTGGAAGATATAGAGGTGTATGGCGTCAATAATATTATGGAGGTGATAACATTTCTTAATGGGGCTTCTATGATGCAACCGATAGAAATATCGCGCTATGAGGAGGATAATGACGATATATATGCTTTCGACTTCGCTGATGTGAAAGGACAGGAGAATATAAAACGCGCTCTCGAAGTGTCGGCAGCTGGTTCTCATAACGTAATACTCATCGGCAGCCCTGGTAGCGGTAAGACTATGCTGGCGAAGCGTCTGCCGACAATCATGCCGCCAATGACACTACGCGAAGCTCTGGAGACTACGAAGATTCATTCTGTGGTAGGACTTGTGGGTAACGGACTGTCTCTTCTGAAGACACGACCATTCCGAAGCCCTCATCATACCACGTCGTATGTGGGACTGGTGGGCGGCGGCGCTTATCCTCAACCCGGCGAGATTTCTCTGGCACATAATGGAGTACTCTTCCTAGATGAACTGCCGGAATTTAAACGTAACGTACTCGAAGTGCTACGACAACCAATGGAAGATAGAATGGTGACCATCGCAAGGGCGAAACAAACTATCGAATTTCCTGCTAACTTCATGCTCGTGGCTGCAATGAATCCTTGCCCCTGCGGATTCTATAACCACCCGACACAGGAATGTACGTGCCAGCCTGGTTCTGTGGAGAAATATCTTAACAGAATATCGGGACCGCTATTGGATAGAATCGACCTTCATGTAGAAGTGGTGCCAGTGCCTTTTGAGGAACTGGCAAAAAAAGACGCTGGTGAGAAAAGCAGCGTGGTGCGTGAACGTGTGATGCGTGCTCGTAAGATACAAACAGAACGCTTCGCCGATATTCCTAACATACACTCTAATGCACAGATGAGCTCTAAACTGATACAAAAACACTGCGCCCTCGATGAACAATGCTCCAAACTATTGAAAGACGCGATGGATCGTCTCAATCTCTCAGCACGAGCGTATGATAGAATATTGAAAGTGTCGCGTACCATCGCCGACCTCGCGACTTCTGAAAATATAAAACCAGAACATCTCGCAGAGGCAATTCAATATAGAAGCCTCGATAGAGAAAGCTGGGGAAAATGATTTTTTTATTCTAAAAAAGGCGTCACTATATCATAGCAACGCCTTAGCCCTTAGTCCTTAGTCCTTAGCCCTTAGTCCTTCTTACTTTTCTTAATACCGTATGCTAATCCCATACCAGCTAAGAGAAGCAAGCCAGAACCTATTGGTGTAGTTCCACTTTGGTTCGTTTCATAATCGTGACCTAATATAGCTGGCATATCTCCCATTTCGTTGGAGATGTCATTGCTTGTCTTGCGAAGCTCGTTGTAATTAGGTGTGAAAAAACCATCACTTGATTTTCCAATCTGGGCATTGACGTTAGCTATAAAACCTAATGCTAAAACTGCTAATATTATATATCTTTTCATATTCTGTTTAAATTCTATTATTCAACACATCAACTAATAAAAAATATTAATTGTTCATTCGTACTTAGAAAATCACAACTTTTTGTGTCTTGACTTCTTTTTCATTCACGACGCGAATAACATAGCTGGCATCTTTGAAGTTGCTTACGTCAACTCTGCTCTTGCCGTTAATGTCGCTTGAGTAGACTACTCTGCCCATGACATCGATGATTTGAACCAAGCCTTCTGCATCAATGATGAGGTCTTCGCCTGATTGATATACGAAATGCTCGTCTTCTTGAACATCGCCTTTATTCATTGATAATCTTACAATGAAACGGTTGTAATCTTGTAAACTTGTTGCTGTGAAAGTGTAGTCTTCAAACATCATATTAGTTTCAATACCTGTGAAACGGTCTACTAATGTGATGGCTTCGAATTTTCCGTCAGCCTCAATGCTGATTGTGTATTTGCCCATCTCTGAAGCAATAAACGCAAGTTCTATCTCTTCTACATCTCTGTCGTAGTTGAAGATACCATAACGAATGTCGTTGTCGAGGACAAAGATATTGGCAATTCTATCGTTGAAGTTGTCTAATTTAGGGAAGCCTTCCTTGTCAGTGCCAGCAAAGCTGAGAACTACATTGTCTTCGCCATCTTTGTTGCCAACTGTGATGTTGAGGCTTTCTGCTTTTGCTCTGCTTCTGACATTTTCATTGTATGAAATAGATGGTATGATTGTGTTGCCTTCTGCCTTTACAAAGAAACCATCGCCAACAGGAATTGTGCCGCCTGCATGATAATTATATGTGCCGTATTTGTTAACAGTTGCGTAACCATCTACTATGCCAGTGTGTTGTACATCATCCCAATTCATGTCGAATGAGAATGGATTGCCAAGGAGATAGAAGCGTGAATAATTGCTTTCGCCACTTATAGTATCTAATTTATAAACAAATTCTTTTCCAGAATAAGTGCTGAAGTTACCATTTGATACAAATGTTTCTGCAAACTCACTTGAAGCTAAATATCCATAACCTAAGCGGAATTCTGTTTCAAAATTATTTGTTGTGTCTTTTTGGTTAATCCATTCTTCGTCTTTCACTCTGCCATCGAATCTGTACAAGTCGTAGCGACCGCCCTCGTTATTTGCATTATTTGTGAAAGTGCTGATTTTTGCATCTGTAAATGGCATTGAAATGAATTGCCAGCCAGTTACATTATTTTGTGCCCAAATAGTTGGAGTTACAACATTCATAATGAATTGTCCGTTAAGCTCGCTGTTGCCTTGGCGAAGCTGAGCTCCGTCTTCAAGTTTTAAATTGCTAGGTGAGCCTTCATTAATAACTTCTTCTGCTGTTAATGTGCAACCTTTCTTGATGGTTAATGATGCGTTGTTTCTACTGATAGAGATGCTTTTTACATTGATATCGCTATCGATTGTTATGTGAGCTGTAACTGAAACAACTGCATTTTCATCTGCAACCTTTCCGTCTGTCCAATTGCTTCCTTCATTCCAAGAACCATCAGTTCCAATTACAGAATAATTTCTGACGATAGATTCTGTACACCAGTTAATTTCGTTTGAACCTTGTTGAACACCTATCTTATATGTGCCATTTGGTAATGTTGTCCATATCGTACGGAACTCTGCTTTATCTGCTAATAAGAGAGTTGTTGAGTATGGCTCTTTTGCAAAATAGTTATTCAATGGACCAGTTGCATCTTCATCATTATCTTCTTTGTAATAAATATTATAGGAGCCAGAGAAGTTTGCGTCGTCAGGCCAATTGTTGTTTGATAAACGGATGTCAATATCGTTGATTGAAGCATTTACATCAACGGTAAATATTGCACTTGAGACCAAAGTTATATCATTTGTTATATTAGAAGCAGCGTATTCTTTGCTTTTAATTGTGTCATTGAAATATCCTTCCTTTTCAACTGTTCTTACATATGTTCCTTCTGGAATATTTATCTCGTAAGCTCCATTTTCATCAGATTCTGTTGAAATTTCTTGTTCTTTTTCAAATGCGTCTGTACCTGTAAATTTGATAGTTGCGCCTTCAATGCCGTTGTCGTTAGTGTTCTTTACAGAACCGCTGATATTCGCGTAACCAATGACTTTTACAGTGATAGCTTCTGATTTGTTTGATTCATAGTTGTTTCCATCACCGAACTTGTATATAGCAGTAACTTGGATTTTATGACCTTCTTCAATATTACGAGTTAAATCTGTTACTTCGTATGAATTTGTTTTTGTTAATTCATTGTTGTAAAGAATGTCGTTTAGATAGATATTATAACCATTTACATGATTTCCAGTGTTATTCCACTCGATATTCGTGTTTGCTGTATAAATATTGTGATCTTCTGTTGAAATGCTAGGAACTTCTAATGGTGTGATAAATGACATTAATTTACCTTCGATAACTTCACCGTCTTCATTTTTCTTAACATCAACTCTCCAGGTGTATTTCATTGTTGGGTCTAAAGATACAGTATAATTGCCGTTTGCAACGAGACCTGTTCCATCTGTTGCTCTTTCTGTCCAACCTTGGTTAAGTAATTCTGTACCATTACAATCCCATAATGAAACTTTATAATGTGTTACATTATTACCTTTTCCATAGTTCCATTGTAATGTGACATCTGTGTTATTTAAGACTTCGTTTTGTGTAGGAGAAGTACAATTAACAGAAACCTGGTCAGACAATGTGAAATTATAAAGTGCAGGTTTGTTTTCACTATTCCAGAATGAACGTACTGCATTTAAATCATTCTTGACGTCAACGCACCACCAAACTTGTTGTCCTGTTATGAGTCCTAAATTATCGGTAGGGAATGAACATTCTTCGTTTTCAACATCAAGCCACTCTCCTCCATTTACATATCTAAAATTAGTTGTGTCGTCACTTATCAATACTCTGTATTGTGTCGTGTTTTTTGCAAATTCCCAAGAAACGATAGTAGGATTGTTTACGTTTGTTGCACTATCTGCTGGAGAAATTGGTGTTACGTTGCCTGGGAGTTCTGGCTCGAGTTTGATGGAATATGTGTATGTTTTGCCTGATGCCAAATCAAGATCTGTGAGACTGTCATTATCAAATCTGTTGGCACTGACTTTTATATCATAAACGCCACATGGAATGTTATCGCTGAATGTGCCATTTGAATCTGTTGTGAATGTTTGTTCAAAAGCATCACCAAGTGTAGTAATTCCAATAAATTTAATTGTGGCATTTTCAACGACTTGATTGTTGTTTAAGTTATTTGTTACATTACATTCTACATCAACGAATTTTGATATATTTATGGTGCTTGTAGAACCTGTTGATTCACCGATACCATCATATACTGCTTTTACTACAAAAGTATAAGTGTCTTGGTTAGGAGAAAATTCATAACGGCCTTCGCTTACGTTGTCCAATAGAATTTCTGTTTCGTTTTCTTTTGAATATACATTATATGACGAGGCTTCTGCGATTTCGTTCCAAGTGATTTCAACCTTGTTAACAGAATAAATATTGCTTTCATTTGTCATTGTAGGATTTTCCAATGAAGCAAACCACCATATTTCTCCTTCTGCTGTTCCTTCGTTATTCTTGACATTTACCTGCCAATAATATTTTGTGTTAAGATTCAAGTCTGATAATGTAAATGCACCACCTGTACCTTCTGCAGCTGTCCAATCTTGTTTTACTTCTAAGTATTCTGAGTCTGTGCCTGCTAATACTTGATATTGAGCATCGCCATTATGATTGTATTTCCAATTTAACGTCGCTGATGTCTGGTCTAATATTGCTCCGTTTACAGGAGAATTATATGTAGCAGCTGCAACAGAACTTGTTGTGAATGAATAAATAGCAATATCTTCACCACCTTCATGTACTGATCTTTGACCTAACTCATTACGAACGTCAACAGCCCAATAGTATGTTGTGCCAGGTGAGAAGTATGGAGCCTCGATTTCCATTTCTGTTGCGCTGTTTGTTTCTAACCACTCGTCTTTTGTACCATAACCGCAATATGCGAGTTGATCTTCGGCTTCGCCGTATAAAAATCTATATCCCGTTGTTCCTTCAGCGAATTGGAATTTGATAATTTTGCTTGTAACGTTTGTTGCACTATCTGCTGGAGAAATTGGTGTTACGTTGTCTGGAATTATTGGAGTAAGTGTGACATTCTCTGAGTCAAAACTAGCCACGCCGAAGTTTTTTCCTTCTCTAGTAGCGTTATTGTATTTCTCTGCACTTACGGTTGTTGTGTATGTTCCGCATGGTATGTTGCCACTGAATTGTCCTTTGGCATCTGTTGTGAATGTGAATGTCTTCTCAACGTCAGCTTCGAGTATTGTTTTACCAACGTATTGAATTGTTGCACCTTCGATGGCACCAGATACACCAGTTATTGTACCTGCTACTGATGCATATCCTGAAACATAAACATTGACTGGCTCTGAACCGAGAGACTCTCCTAAGCCTTCATATACTGCAGTAGCTTTTACAACATAAGGATTGCCACCATTGTAATTGATACCGTTTAATGTGTATGAATCAGATGCTAAGTTTTCTTCTAATAAGGAACCGTCAACATAAATATTATAAGAATCAGCACCTATTGAATATGGTATTCCATTAAGTTGAATGTCTGCTGAAGTTTCTATGTTAGAACCAGGATAAACGTTGATGACATTATTTACAAATGATGGCTTTTTCAATGAAACAAACGACCATATTTCGCCTTCTGCTATTTCTTCTCCATTCTTGACATTTACCTGCCAATAATATTTTGTGTTAAGAATCAAGTCTGATAATGTAAATGCACCACCTGTACCTTCTGCAGCTGTCCAATCATCTTGTTTCACTCCTAAGTTTTCTGAGTCTGTGTCGTACAATACTTGATATTGGGTTACGTCACTGTTATATTGCCATTTCAATTGAACTTCTGTACCTTCTAATCTTGCTCCGTTTGCAGGAGATGGAAGAATTGCAGGAGAAATGCTTGCTGTTGTATAAGTGAATTCTTTAGGTTCTGTTTTTTTTGTGCCGGAATTATACATTTCTCTTCCGCCAATGCTATTTATAACCTCAACGCACCATTTTACAGTTTGACCGGCGCTAATTCCCCAGCTAGATGTTTCAATGGAACCAATGAAAGTTTCTTGGTCAACATCCAACCAACCAGTCATATAGTCGTAAGACTGATACTTTGTAAGATAATATAATACTCTGTATTGCTTGGTGTTGCTTGAAAAAGTCCATGATATAGTTGTGTTGTTGCTTATGCCAGTTGCACCATCTGTAGGATAAATTGGAATAATGTCGTCTGGTATGCTTGCAACTGTAAATGAATAAAGTTCACCATTTGTCGTGTTGTATGAATCTTGTCCAGCTGTGTTTCTGGTGTCAACGCGCCAATAGTAAGTTCCGCTTGATAAATTAGATGGAGTGTAAGTATAAATTTCGGTTAAGTTTTTTGTATTTTCCCAGTCTCCAGTTGATTTTTTCTCAAGATCGTTAGGGTCTTGTCCGAACCATAATTGGAATTCTTCAGTATTTGCACCGAATTTCCAAGATAATATAGGATTTTCCAAATTTTGGGCTTCATTTGCAGGAGAAACGTTTGTTATTGCACCAGGAGCTGAAGTGATATCTCTTGTTGTGAAGCTAGCTGAGCTTTCTGTTGTAGGAGCATCTTCGCCTTCGCCGTTTCTAGCAACTACTTTCCAAGAATAAGTGGTGTTAGGTTTTAAATGACTTGTTTGATAACTTACTGTAGATGTCTTTTCTGTCCAATCTATTAAAGTTTTGTAATCGCCAATAGGTGTGCCAGTGCCATTAGCTTCTGCTATTAAAACTTGATAATGAGTTGTATTGTCACCCAATGAGAAGTTTAAGCTAGGATTGAATATATCTGGTTCTCCATTGGTAGGAGATTTAAGTGTTGGAGCTGTTGGAGCTGTTGGAGCTGTTGGAGTTTCTGGTTCACCGCCACCAAATTTAAGTTTAATAATATTACGAGTGCCTTTACCAGTAGCAGTATAGGTACTTAATGATGATAAATCTGTTATATGTGTACCTGTCTTGTACTTGGCTGTATTTGCTCCCCCAGAAAATGTATTACATCTTGGATAATTATTATCACCTGTAGCACTTCCAGTTATGTCGTTAACGCACAACATTAAATTGCTTGTTCCATTGTATTCAAAAATACTATCAAGTGTTATCTTAATCCATGCACTTTCAGAATTGCCGCTACCAAATACAACATCTCCTTCAAATACTTTAGTGGCAGATGTAACCCAATCTGCATTTGAGCTAAAAGTTTCTTTAGTTGTATTTGCCATGTATATTTCTATATTGCGAGTATGTTTATTGTTGTAAGTATAGAAACTAATTTCAGTAATTGTTCCTCCACCTTGCATCTTGATTTCACTTGCAAAGTATATTTGCTGAGAAATAGCATATTTGCCAGAATTACCAATGTAAATAGGAAAATACTGGGCATTAGTTGTACCAGTTCCTTCACCAATTGTCACTTCCTGTGCAAATAGAGAGCTTACTCCTCCCATTAAGATGCACATCATTGTTAAAAGTAAAAATTTTTTCATTTTTCTTTTTTTATGTTAAAATGTTGTAATTACTCAAAAGTCCTTGTTTTGCTATAAAAAACAAAAAACCAAAGGAAGCATCATTAATAGCAAATGATGTAATCTCTTCAGTTTTAGTTTATTGGCAATTTTAAATGTTTTCTTCAAAGGACTTGAAAAAACGGTGCAAAAATACAACTTTTTTATTTAAGAGTCAAGAGGTTATGTGTAAAAATTGAAAGTTGAAAATTGAAAGTTGAAAGTTGGAAATCAGCTGTCAGCTGTCAGAGTTCAGAGTTCAGAGTTCAGAGTTCAGAGTTCAGAGTCAGAGTTCAGAGTTCAGAGTTCAGAGTTCAGAGTTCAGAGTTCATGGCTTAAAAACAAAATTCGTCAATCGGCAGCTAGATACCAAGTCTTCATCTTCGTTTTTGATGTCGATGTTCCAGACGTGAGTCTGTCGTCCTTTGTGTATGATGGTCGCAGTGGCATAGACGTATGTCCCTACTTTAGCGGCTTTCACATGGTTTGCGCTCATCTGCATCCCGCGGATAACGTATTCTTTAGGGTCGCAGTAATATGCAGAACCAACGCCTCCGATACTCTCCGCAAGTGCCATGCTCGCGCCGCCGTGCAACATGCCGTAAGGCTGCGACAACTCTTTCTTCACAAACATACGCGCATAGACGTGACCTTCTCTTACTTCAAGATATTCAATGCCGAGAGTCTCCATCATAGTGCCCTCGTTCAATGCGTTCATTTTTTCTGTTAAATCCATCGTCGTTTAAAGTTGAAAATTGAAAATGGAAAGCTGAAAGTTAATTTTCCATTTTCAGTTTTCAGTTTTCAATTTTTAAAGTTCTGCTACTAGTTTAAGGTTGATTTGTCTTGGCGTCAGATAATTTGGCACAGCGTATTGTATGTTATAAATGTCTGTCACCCACATATATGAGCTTACGTTATCGATTCCGAGTAAGTTGAATATTTCAAGGCTGAGCCAGCAGTTTTTGACATACGACAGTGGGTTCTTTTTCTTGAAACTTGTCTTTTCACTGATGAGCTGCTTGCTGAATCCAATGTCGACTCTTCTGTAAGGCGACATCCTGAGTGTGTGTTTGTATCTCTCGCTGTATGGCGCGCCGAATGGCATTCCTGTTCCGAAGACGAGTTTCAGGTTTACCTTAAACGATGGTATGAAAGGTATGTAATCCTGGAAGAATACCGACACGTTGACTCTCTGGTCGGAAGGACGTGGTATTCCTTTTATCAATGTGTCGCATACGTATTCTGCTCCATTGTTGACGTCGCTTTGCGACAAGATGGTTCCAGTAGGAGAGAGGTAATATTTGATGTTTTCCTCGGATCTCATGAACGAGAGACTCGCCCAGCTTTCTATGCCTTTGACGAATTCTCCGTTGATGCGGATGTCCATACCTGCGGCGTAGCCTGTTGCTCTTTGGTCGGCGAAATATTTTATTCTGATGTTGTCGACTTCATAAGGGATGATGTCTTTCAGGTATTTATAATAAACCTCTGAGGTAAGGACGAAAGGTCGTTCCCAAGCCATGAAGTTGTATTCGTGGGTAAACACCATTTGATAAGACTTCTGTACTTCTGCGTCTTCCGGACTGACGAGGCTTCCGTCGAAGTTACGCAGTTCGCGGTAGAACGGAGGTTGTATATAAACGCCGCCAGATAATCTGAACAGCATGTCTTTGTTCCAGTTAGGTTTGATGGCGATGCCGGCTCGAGGGCTGACATAAACTTTGTTGTTGTATCCCCAATAGTTGGCGCGCACGCCCAATGACAATGTTACGATGTCGTCGTTTTTGCTGTTGATAGACCATTCGTTATGTAAGAAAGCGTCGACGTTGTTTATGTTTAAAATGTTATGAGCTTTCGACAGATGACGAATGTCGAATAGAGGATGCGGTGGATTTGGCTTTCCTATCGAGTCGTTTGGATGAGGGAGGCTGAATCCTGCTGAGTCTATCATTTCCCATTCGTTGATGAAGTCGTCGAAGTGTTGGTGCTGGTAACGTGCGCCCCATTTCAGTGTGTAGAAGTCTTTTTTGTATGCGCCTTTATGGTCGATGTTGAACACTTGCGAGTAGAAGTCGTTGCGAGCGTGTTCGATATAAGTTCCGACGCCTTGGTTTGATATCACGTTGCCGCTTTGTTCGCTGCCAGGGTTGGTCTCGAGTTGTCCAATCCAATACTGGCCTTGTATGTCGTAGTTTTCAGCTTCGACGGCGGAATAAGTAGAAGCGATGAGTTTGAGGTTGAGGTCTTCGTTAGGGCTGAAGTTCAATGTGAGTGCGCCGAGACCGGTGTTATAGTTGCTTGATTCTTTGCCGTCGAAATATATTGTGATGCGATGAGCTTGTTGTATGTTGCCGAAGTCGGTTTGTCGGTTTTCAGGTATCATGAAGTAGTTGTTGCTGGAGAAGTATCCGAATGCTGACACTTCCAAGCGAGGGGAGATGCTGTATGACAAGATTCCTTGGACGTCGGTGAAGTTAGGCTGATAGACGCCTTTGGTTTCCATGTTGCCAAGGATGTATTTGTTGTTTTTGTAACGAGCGCCGATGAGGTAAGAGAGTTTGTTTCTCACCAGCGAGCCTTCTGCGTGAGCTTCGGCGCCGAGGAAGCTGAGCGATAATGATGCTGCAGGCAATATAGGTTTCTTGTAAGTGATGTCGAGAGCTGACGATAGTTTGTCGCCGTATTCTACGGAGAATCCTCCGGCGGAGAAGTCGATGTTGGATACGAGGCTCGGGTTGATGATGCTCATTCCTTCTTGTTGCCCTGAGCCTACGAGGAAAGGCTTGTAGACTTCGATACCGTTGATGTATATGAGGTTTTCGTCGAAGTTGCCTCCGCGGACGTTATATTGAGAGCTGAGTTCGTTGGTTGACGACACTCCAGGAAGAGTCTTGACGAGGTCTTCCACGCCTCCGGCTGAGCTGCTTGGTATGAGAGAAATCTCGCGTGCGTCGAGACGTGTTATGGTAGCGGAGTTTATTTGTCGGTCGGAGACTACGACGTCTGATAATGTTGTCGAAGTGGATTGCAAGCTGACGTCGACTTTGCGTTGTTCGCCTGCTTTTAACTTGATTTTTCTGGTTTCTTGTTGGTATCCGACGAAGGAGTATACCACATTAAGAAGAGTGTCGGATGGGAGATGCAGTTCGTACTGACCTCTTGAATTTGAAGAGACGCCGTATGATGTTCCTAATACGGCGATGTTTACGAGTTCTAAGACGCTGCCATTATCATCGGTGATTTTTCCGTAGATATAACTATCCTTGTTTTGTCCGAAAAGCAAAACAGGAATCATCATCAATAATAATAGTGTATATCTTAATCTCATCAAATGAATTTAACTATCTTTAGATAAAAATATTGTGCAAATATAATTATGCATTATGAATTATGCATTATGAATTAAAAAAAAAGTCGTGAAAAAAGACGACTTTTTTTTATAGTGTTTTTGATATATTACCAACGGTTCAAGTTGCCTTTTGCTGAAGCATCCATGATAGCTTGGTAGATACCTTTCTTGTCAATTGTACGTAAACCGGCTGCTGAAACTTTCAAAACTACCCATTCATCCCATTCTGGAACGTAGAAACGTTTGATTTGTAAGTTAGGTTGGAAAGTTCTTTTTGTCTTTCTGTTAGAGTGAGAAACGTTATTACCGGTAATGACTTTTTTACCTGTGATTTGACAAATTTTTGACATGACTCTTAATATTTTATAGTTATAATTATTCCTCTAAAAATTGAGGTGCAAAATAACAACATTTTTTTGAATTATGCAAGAATTTTAGAAAAAAAGTTTTTAGAGGTTTTTTAGCTGTCGGCAATCAGCAGTTCGAAATTTGAAACTGATAGCAGAAAGCTGAAAAACGGATTGCTTTAGTTAAAAACTTTTTTTAAAAAATGCTATTAATTAATGTGTAATAATTTTTAACTTTGCAAAAATGTCATTTATGTTAAATATTCCAATGGTTGACCTAGTCGGTCAATACAATAAGATAAAGCCAGAGGTTGATTCTGCTATTCAGGATATTTTATCGACAGCAGCATTTATCAATGGTCCTCATGTTAAGAGATTTCAAGAGAATCTTCAAAATTATCTTGGAGTAAAGCATGTCATTCCATGTGCGAATGGCACCGACGCTTTGCAAGTCGCTATGATGGCTCTTAATTTGGAGCCAGGCGATGAAGTCATCACAACAACGTTTACATTCATTGCTACGGCAGAAGTCATTGCTCTTCTTCGCTTGAAGCCAGTTCTTGTCGACATCGAAAAAGATTCTTATAACATTGACCCTTCGGCCGTTGAACGTGCTATCACTCCTAAGACAAAGGCTATTGTCCCTGTTCATATCTTCGGACAATGTGCTAATATGGAAGCTATTATGGATATAGCTCGACGTCATAATCTTTATGTTGTGGAAGATAATGCACAGGCTATTGGTGCCGACTATACATTCAGTGACGGCACTGTGAAGAAGTCGGGCACTATTGGCACTATAGGCTGCACTTCGTTCTTTCCATCCAAGAATCTTGGCTGCTTCGGCGATGGCGGCGCATTGTTCACCAACGACGACAGCCTCGCAGAACAGATACGTGCCGTGGTAAACCACGGAATGAAGGTGCGTTACTATCACGATTACGTCGGCGTCAATTCACGCCTCGACACCATACAAGCAGCAGTGCTCGATATAAAACTTAAACATCTCGACGAATATATCGCCGCTCGTCAATACGCAGCTGCTTATTACGACAAGGCATTCTCTGTCACAGATAAAATCATAACGCCTAAAAAATCGGGTTTTACAACACACGTTTATCATCAATATGTGATGGTGCTCAATGGCGTCGACCGCGCAAGCCTTATGAAACATCTGCAGGAAAAGGGCATCGCTTGCGCAATATATTATCCTGTGCCATTGCATGAACAAAAGGCTTATCAGGACCCACGCTATAAAAAAGGCGACTTCCCAATAAGCGAATATCTCTGTGAAAACGTCATCGCTCTTCCGATGCATACAGAATTTACAGACGAACAGCTGAATTATATTACAACAACAATATTAGATTTTATTGCTTAAAAATATTAAGATGAAAATATTAGTCACAGGTGGAACAGGTTATATAGGTTCTCATACCGTTGTAGAATTGCAGAAGAAAGGCTTCGACGTTATCATCGTCGATGCTTTGTTTAACTCGCGTATCGAAGTCTTGGACTCAATAGAAAAGATTACTGGCATACGCCCTGAATTTGAGTCATTCGACCTTGCGAATCAAAGTCTTACCGACGACTTTTTTGCTCGTCATAACGACATCAATGGTATCATTCACTTTGCGGCTCATAAGGCAGTGGGTGAATCGGTGGAGCAGCCGATAAAATATTATCGCAACAATCTCGATTCCTTGATGAATATATTGGAAGCGATGAATAAATATAGTGTTCCAAACTTGGTATTCTCTTCATCGTGTACTGTTTACGGGCAGCCTGATGCTGAGCATCTTCCAGTGTCGGAGACAGCTCCTATCAAAAAGGCGGAGAGTCCTTATGGAAATACAAAGCAAATCGCAGAGGAAATTATTTCTGAATCGATAAATGCATATAAAGGCTTGAATGCTATCGCTCTTAGATATTTCAATCCTGTCGGGGCTCACGACAGCGCCTTGATTGGTGAGTTGCCTCTTGGTGTGCCAAATAACCTTATGCCATACATCACACAGACTGGCTACGGAATAAGAGAATGCCTCAAGGTCTTTGGTAGCGATTATCCTACTCACGACGGAACGGCAATCCGCGATTATATTCATATCATGGACCTCGCAAAGGCTCACGTCATCGCGGTGGAAAGGATGCTTAATGAAAAGATGAAGAAATCTTTCGAGATATTTAACCTCGGTACAGGTACTGGATATTCTGTCTTAGATGTGATAAAATCTTTTGAAAAAGTATCTGGTGTCAAATTGAATTATGAAATCGTTGGCAGACGTGCTGGCGATATCGAAAAGGTTTGGGCTGACCCTACATTTTCCAATAATGAATTAGGTTGGAAAGCAGAACGCCACCTTGATGAGATGACACTCTCAGCATGGAACTGGGAAAAAGCTTATAGAAGCAATTAGCTGTTAGCTATTAGCAATTAACAATTAAGGACGCATTATGCGTCCTATTTTTTTTTATAATTCATTATGAATTATGCATTATGAATTATGCATTAAAAAAAATCCGATTCATTTCTGAACCGGATTTTTTGTTTACATGTTTATGTTATTAATAGAATAAGATGCTGTTGTCTTCAATCTTAACATTGTCTTTAAGAGCTGAATAAGCTGAGTTGTTAAGAATTTGATTGTTGAATCTTGTGCGTTGTTCTCTTACGATGTTGCTGTAGTCTGTTGTTGTTGCAGCTGGAGTTTCTTTTGTAACTTTAACAACGTAGAGGCCATTGCCACCAACGATAGGTTCTGATGTTTCACCTTCTTTCATGCCGATAACAGTACCGATGACTTTATCTTCAACGCCGAAGTTGCCGAAGCCGCGTCCGTCGAATGTTACATTATCAACGTTTGTTTTTTCACCTTTCAATTCGTCAATCATCTTTTGGTAGTCGTTGCCGTATGCTTTAGCTTTTTCAGCTAACATAGCGCCTTTCTTTTCTTTCTTGATAACGAATTGGTAACGGTCAGCGATGTCTTCAGCTGGAGTGAAACCTTCTTTAACTGATTTTGTAAGAACTGCTACTACATACATGTTGTCGAGGTCGAAGATTGATGACATATCGCCAACTTTAGTTTCTTTATCGAATGCCCAGCGAACGATTTGACGTGGGTTGGTGATACCTGTGATGTAGTTAGTGTTTGTTCTTAAGTTTGGATATGTACGTTTGTTGAGACCTTGTTCTTCAATAGCGTTATTGAATTCTTCTGCTGTAGTGTTTTCTGTAACGAATTTGTTTGCTTCAGCGAATACGTTTTGGTATGTTGCTGTGCTTGGAGCTATTTCGTGAGCTACAACAGCGAGACGTGCTTTTGGAGTAGCTTCTTTACGGTCTGTAACTTTGATGATGTGGTAACCGAATGGAGTTTCTACCATGCCGATAGTACCTACTTTATTATCTTGAACGAACTCATTGAATGAATAAACCATCATGCCGTCTGTGAACCAGCCGAGGTCGCCGTTATTTGTTTGTGCGCTTGGGTCGTCTGATAATGATTTAGCGAGAGTTTCGAGTTTTGAGTTGTCTTTCTTAACAACGTTCAAGATGCTGTCTGCTAAAGCTTTTGCTTCTTCTTTTGTACGTGTTGCTTCGCTACGTAAAGCGTTAGCATAACCTACTAAGATATGTGAAGCCATCAAAGAGTCAGAACGATTTTCCATTGCAACGATTTTAGCTACGTTGTAGTAACCTTCGTTTTCATAAGGACCATAAACGAAGCCAACGCCATTGTTGCCGTCGAAGATAACTGATTCTAATTCAGCAGGAACGTCTTTTCTTGATTTCCATGTGCTGTCGTATGGAAGGTCTGAGTTAGCGTTTACGAAGTTAGCTGCATTGTCGATTTGAGCGAAGTCGTTTTTGAGTTCACTTACGAAATTCTTTGAATATTCAACGTCAGCTTGTGATGGGTTGATTTCAAAAACAACGTAGTCGATGCTGCGTGTAGCTTCTGTTTGATATTTGTTTTTGTTGCTTTCGTAGAATGCTTTGTTGTCAGCATCGTTAACAACAACTGTTGAGTCAGCTATTGTATTGTAACGAACTGCATAAACTTCAGCTGAAGTCTTGTCGTTTTTGTCAGCATAGATACGAGCTGCTAATTTGCTAGGGAGATAGAAACCTTTTTTCAAAAGTGTTTCATATTTTGTGTTTAATCTGTCTTCTTTGATTGCGCGTTCAAAGTTAATCCAGTTTGATTTCATCTCAGGGCTGAGAGTTTGGAAATCTCTGATGTAAGTTGTAACGAGTTCTTTGTTGAAGCTGCCATCAGGATTTGTGAAGCTTTGAATAACGTATTGATTTGGGTTTTCGCCTAAGAATTGATCGAATAATTCATCACCTGAAACAACGAGACCGAGGTCGTTATATTCATTCTTCATGATGATATTTCTAATCATTTGTTCTAATGTGTTTGCATGTACGGAATAGTTGTCTTCTGTGCTTAAAGTACCACCATTTTGTGCTTTCACATTTTCAAGATTCATATTGACTAAGTTGGTATAATCTTGATAAGTGATTTTTTCATTGCCAACAGTAGCTACGTTTGTTGTCTGTCTGCTGTTAGTGCTCTTGAAAAGGTCGCCTAAAACGAATGCTAAAAGAGCGATACCTACGATAACGACTAACAATCCATAATGCTTTCTAATGTTTCCAATTGCTGCCATAATTCTATGATATTATTTTAATTATTTTATTCTATTCTTAATTTTTTTTATTAAGTTGCAAATTTACAAAACCATTCAATATAATCGACATTTTTGTAAAAAAAATAATCTGTGCGTAACTTATTGATTATTTTTGATTTCCACTTCTTCTAGTCTCGTGTCTGTCGCTTTGATAATCTTAAAAACATAATTTCCTATTACAATTTCTTCTCCTATTTGTGGAATGCTTTCGTGATAGTGAATTATGTAGCCTGCAAGTGTTTCGTAATCGTCAGATTCAGGGAAGTTGAATTTGTAATTTTTGTTGAGATAGTCTATTTCTAGTCGTGCAGAAAAGATATAATCGTCTGGATTTATAGTCTTTTCCACTGCGTCTTCTTCATCGTATTCGTCTTCGATTTCACCGAAAATTTCTTCGATAAGGTCTTCAATACTGATGATTCCTGATGTTCCTCCAAATTCATCTACCACAACGGCAATGCTCTGACGTTTCTTAGATAGTTTTTTCAAAAGCTCCTGTGCAGAATATGTCTCGGGATAAAATTGTATAGGACGTATTTTCTGCCTTAAATCGGTGGCTTTGGTAAGAATGTCGTTGATGTGTATGTAGCCGATGATATTGTCTATATTATTCTCAAAAACTAATAGTTTAGAGTGTTTGGTTTCTTCAAAAACAGCCTTCACTTCTTCTATGGAGTTTTCTATGTCAATGGCTTGAATTTCAGTACGTGGCACCATACATTCTCTTAACTTGACATTATGAAAGTCTATTGCGTTTTGGAATAATTCTATTCCTTGCTGAATGTCTTCGTTGTCTTCGTCTGGGTTGGAATATTCTTTAAGATAGTCGTTCAAATCGACAGTATTGAGCTTGTATTCTTCATGTGGCACGTCGACGCGGAGTATGTATTTGATAACCAATTCTGATATTCCGATGAAGATTAATATGATAGGGTAGAGGATGAAGAATAATAATATTGCTGGAATGGCAAATATCTTCATGCTTTTGTTGGGATTGATGCCGAAAATTATTTTTGGGAGGAATTCGCCAGTGATGAGTACCAACAATGTAGATAATATCGTTTGGCATAATAATACGATAAAATCGTTTGTTAATACTTCTGGTAAGATACTTATAACCAGAGGTTCTAATATTCTTGCGATGGCAATACCATATATTACGTTTGCAATATTGTTGCATAACAATAAGCAGCCTATGAACTGAGATTGGTTCTTGAAGAATTTGTTGATGATCTTAGCAGAGAAATTGTTTTTCTTCAGGTCTAGTTCTAACTGCAGTCTGTTTGTGCTCAAGAATGCGATTTCCATTCCAGAGAACATGGCTGACGCTAACAATGAAAATATTACTATATAAATGTCGCTCATTTTTATGTTATTCTTCGTCGTCTATTTCGAGTGTTGCTCTCATGCCATGAATGACTCTTTGTGAGAACGACTCATTGGCGTTGAGGCTATCGCCGTAAATAATTTTGTCGGGACTTGTTATCTTAACGGCGTTGCGTGTATATATTTTTTTTGCTTTTTGATTCCAATATAAAGTGTTAGTGTATAAGGTTTCTTTTGTTTCTAGGTTCTCGACGACTACGCTGTCTTTTGCAAACATCATCTCTTCTTTGTCGTATCTTATTCCGTAGTTGCCACTTATCTTTGATGTAGGTCTGTGATGTCCGTCATAAAGATAAGCATGGAATCCTTTGGGAAATTCTAATATTGCGCTGTCGCCTTCCGTGCTGTGCATCACCGGTGCCATAAGTCTAGCTTGCACGAAGCCAGAGTCGCTTCTGGTGAAGACGACATTGTATGCTAACACACCGTTGATGGTGTCGGTATCTATAAATTCTTTAACTTTATCTAGGGAGTTTTCACAAGAAAACAACACCATAACCATATTGGCTATGATGTTGATTTCAAGGAATATTTTTAAAAACTTTTTCAAAGTCTTACTATTTACCTTTAGCCTTTAGCCTTTAGCCTGTGGCCTTGGCCAAATTAATTCTTTGCAGCTCTTACTTTTGTTGTTTCTCCAATCCAGCATTTGTCGAGTGTGAAGCTTTGACCTTCTTCATAGCCGTTGAAGAAAATAATTTCCACTGATGGGAAGTAGTGGCTGTAAGCATTGATGAGTTCGTTAGCTTTAGCAGCGATAGATGGGTCTACGGCTTTAGCTTTTTCGAATTGGTCGACAGCTGCCCAATAAGCTGCTTTTGTTTCTAAGTCGCCAGTACCACAGTCTTTTGCACTTGCTGCATACAATTGACCGATGATGATGAATGGCTCGCCGTCTGTTTTGTCTAATTCGTAAGCTTTTCTTGCATATGTGCGGCCTTGCTCATAGTTTTTGTTCATGTTCATGATTTGAGCGAGGTAGATGTATGATTGGTGTGCCCAGTCTTTGTTTGCGCTCTTTGTTGCTTCAAGAAGATATTTTGTAGCTTGGCTATAGTCTTTTTCAGCGAGATATTTCTTTCCGATTAAGTAAGCTGATTCTGGTGATGGGTTGATTTTATGTAAGTTAACTGCAACAGCGAGATATAATGGAGAATCGTCGCATTTTCTCTTTTCTAAAGTTTCAGCAATCTTTGTCAACAATTCAACGTTATTTGGTTCTGCGTCGAATTTAGCTTGGAAAATACGGACCAAGTCTTCGCAGTTAGCGTATGGTTGAACAGCTGCGTCGAGTTTGCCTTTTGTTGCGTTGAAGTTGTTGAGAAGCTTTTCGTTACCCATTTCTGTGTTGACTTGGATATTATAATCAACGATTTCCATGAGGCGGCTGTATTCATCAAGGATTGCGCTTTCTTCTAATCTATCGTTTTTAACCATTGTTATGACTAATGGGAAATAAGTGTCGATGAATGCATAGTTGCTGTTATTTCCATCTAATTCAATAGCTTGTTTAAGAGCTTTGTAAGCTTCTTTGTAACGATGAGGTGCCCATGTTGCAATGTCGATGCCTTTACGGCCCATGATGTTACCTATTTGTGAACCGTTTTTGCCGTTTGGGAAATATTGAGCTCTCTTGTCATAAATCATGACGAGAGTGTCAACGTATTTGTCTTTTATTTCAGCATTCTTTTCTGGTCTGATGAATGCGTAAGTCATGATGGTAACACCGTCGAGATATGTGTTTTGTCTTAATTCAGGACAGTTGTTATAAACATTTCTCCATGATGTAATCATCTGAGGGTTAATGTTGTCTGGATTATACTTGGCTTGTTTCCAGTGGCCAATGTATTCACGATACAATGAATAATCTGTTTCGCAGTCTTGTGCTTTTGTTGTAACAGTTCCTAAAAGTAAGAATGTTAAACCTAACAGTAAAAATCTTCTAATTTTCATTTTAACTTTAATATTTTTTATGATTTATTATTGATATCTTTTTTTGACAAACCATCTGTCGTGAATCGACATGCTAATTGATATGTTGAAATAATTTTCTTTTACGAGATTGTTTTTGTTTGTGCCCATTGAACCGAATTCTAAAGCTACGTTAAACGATGTCAATGAACGTGGTACAGGCAAGCCTAAGCCTAATGTTAATCCGTATTTGTTTATAGATTTTCCGTAGATATTGTAATACGTTTGGTCGAAATGGAAACCTGCGCGATAAGTTATTCTCTTGTAATATTTTGATATTGAAGTTGATTCTGGTTTATAAGAACCTCCTATTGCTACATTCCAGGAGTTTTGTAGTGAGTCGTTGACGCCGTTCATTGTAAATCCTTTCCAACCTGCCCAGTTGAAGTCGGCTCCGACCATCCAGCCGTCGCCTTTGTCGAATGTGACGCCTAAACCAAATCCTCCAGGAATATTGATATTTACATTTTCATTTTCTACGTATTTTAATGTGTCTATAGGAGATTCGACTTGGTTCTCAAAGCCTTTGAACATGCTTCTGATGAAGATATCTCTCTTTGAAGCGATTTTGCTGCCTTGTGAATATGTAGCACCAATGGTGATGTTGTAATTCTTGATAGGTAATTTGTATAAAACTCCATAATCTAATTTAAAGTCGTTGACTCTCATGTCGATGGAGCGTTTGCCATTGAGGAAAGATACAGAGTCTGGATAATAGATTGAGGTGTTGTCGGAAAGGGTTCCAAAGATGAATGATGCTGTGACGCCGACAGATAAATCTTTTGTTATTTTGACACCATTTGCAAAGAATACTCTGTTCAATCCGCCTTCGCCTTGAAAGGCAACTTTATAGGTTCCTAAATCATGGTTTTCTGTGGTGACATTGTATTCTCTGTTTGTGTATGGCATGATGCCCAGGCCTATTTTCCATCTTTTTGTTGCACTTAAACCTACGCTGGCATAATCGAAAGATGCATTTGAGCCTTTTGCATTTGATTTGGCTGTTGAGAAAGATGCTGTTTTGATGTAAAAACCTGCATCAAAGAGAAATGATAAAGAGTCGATGGCTGCGTATGATGCTGGATTGCTTGGGTTTAATAAACAGTTGCCGCTCATCGCATTTGAAATGCCTCCCATACCCCTTAGCATTGTGTTTGGCGAGCCTGTGTAAATGTCGCCTAAACCAAATCTAGAATAAGGTGTGCTTAAATCAGATTGACCGACAACATTGATATTAATCACTAAAATGATTAAACCTAATAAAAAATATTTAATGTTTTTATATTTCATTGATAATTAAGGATATATCTTAAACCTCTAAACGTAAAATTTGCGTCTGCAAATATGCAATTTTTTAACTGATTTTCAAAGAAAATATTGTCTCCACCTATAATAAAAACATTTAACATTTCATAAATGTTTGAAAATCTTTTAATAAAACCTTCTATCTCGTGAGAAATGCCAAGAATTACACCTGATTTCAAACATTCTTCTGTGGATTTGCAAATTAATTTTAACTCTTCATCAGTTGGAGAGCATAAAGGCAACTTTTCCGTGTAGTCGTTCATCGCCTTGAATCGTAAGTTGATGCCTGGACTTATCGGGCCTCCGTAATAATTGCCGTCTGATGTTATGATGTCGTAAGTGATGCAGGTTCCTATGTCAATCACTAAATTGTTTTGCTTTGGCTTCTCAACCATCGCTGCAGCAACTGCAACTAATCTGTCGCTACCAACTTGTTTCCTGTCGTAATTCGTCTTAAACGGCAAGACAGTTTCGCTGGAAAGTGTGATAATTTCTATGTCTTGCAACTGTTCCTTGCATTCTTCAATTTTACCTCCTACAGATGATATGATACATTTGCTTATCTTAGGAAATCTTTCTGTAAGTAGCTTTAAATCATTATTATATGGATTAAATGTAGCGGTCTCAATTATGCTGTCATTGTTAAAAATAGCATACTTGGCTCTGGTATTTCCTATATCAATGGTAAGAATGTAATCCATAATTTTATTTTTGCAAATATACTGATAATGAATGAATAAAAAATAATTTTAAAAAAAATATATTTTTTTGTTTGAAGTATTAAAAATTGTTGTATCTTTGCACTGCAAAACAACGGAGGTACCATAGCTCAGTTGGTAGAGCAATGGACTGAAAATCCATGTGTCGCTAGTTCGAATCTCGCTGGTACCACCACAAAGAGCTGATTGAAAAATCGGCTCTTTTTTTATTTCAAAATGTGATAGTGAAAAGTATACGGGCTCAGTCCGAAAAATCAGTGGAGCAATAAAAAAGACGTCACTTTTGTTAAAGCAACGTCTTTAAATATCCTGAATTCCAGAAATCCTATTAGAAGTTAATCCAGAATCTTTCCCAGAATGTTTGTTCTAATTCTTTCCATGTGTTTGCTGTAGCAGCTTCAAAGTCAATAGTGTATCTGTTCAATAACTTTTGAGCTTCTTCTTTCTTTCCTTCTTCCAATAATGCCATTACTTCTTTTTCCAATGCAGGAATTTCTTTAGCGGCTTTATCTTCGTATCTTAAAATGCTGCTAGTCATAGCGTTTTTGGTGTTGCCCCATTGTATCTGTGCTAATTTGTTGGCTTTACGATAACGCCATAACAATGTCTCTTCATTGTAGTTGTTGTGACCGCATTCGTCGAAGCAGCTTGGCAATACTGTTGAGCCTGTGAAGATAGGAATTCTTGGGCTTTGTCCTGGGTTTTCTACTGAGAACCAGCAGATGCCGCCTATTTCATCTGGCATCCAGCTTCTGAGCTGTGTCACGAATGAGTATGAACACCATGATACTGATACTGTACGCATTGCTTCAACGGTTTCAGGAGCAATCATATTGTATGTTGCAATGTCGGTGCTTCCCATCCATGGATTAGCGATAGGACTTACGATGGTGTCGCCTTTTCTGTTGACAATCTTAATGTTGCGTGTCACGTCCAATTCTGTTCCTTCGTATGTGCTTCTGAGGAGTTCCATCACTTTGCGAGCGTCTACTTTTTCTTCAGGCTTAACAGAGAATGGAAGTTCTTCATCGTCCATGCTTAATCCTAATGATGGAGCTAAAGCATTGAGGATAAACCATTCGCGTTCGCGGAAGTTTTTGCCGTTAGAATAGTCGTTGCCGAATACTTTGAACCATACGAATTCGCTTTCACCGTCCCATAAACCGTGTTTTTTAGCGACTTTCTCGATATTGTCGGAACACATGAAGTTGTCAGGGTCGTTTCTGTTGATATGTTTGATTCTTGGTATGTTAGCAGATACGCTTACTTCGCCGTCTGGTACTCTTTGAGCAGCCCAGATGCCGCCTATTTTCTTCTTGCCTTCGCCCATGATTTCCATGCACCATACTTCTTCAGTGTCAGCGATGGTGATACATTCGCCGCCGTCGCCATAGCCGTATTCTTTGATGAGTTCGCCGATGAGTCTGATGGCGTCTCTGGCGTTGGCGCAACGTTGGAGAGCGATGCGTTCCAAGTCTTCAATCATGAATAAGCCTTCTGGATTTACCAATGTATCTGGACCAGAGAATGTTGTCTCGCCAATGGCTAACTGCTTCTCGTTCAAGCAAGGATATGCTGTGTTGAGGTAAGAATATGTGTATTCAGCTTGTGGTATTTCGCCTGCATATTCCAAGCCTTTGCTGTCGTAGGCGTTTCTGGTGTGCATGCTTCCTCTGTATATTTTCTGGGTAGCGCCTTTTTCATGTTCTTGTGCCTTTTCCCAGCGAAGCCATGTGCGGTACATGCCGTCGCAGGTGTGTGATGTAATGACAGAACCATCTGTGGTAGCGTCTTTGCCTACCATGATACTTGTACAGTTTGCTCCGTCAAAATTTTGTGACTCAGCATCTTGTGCATTGACGTTAAGAGATATTAATGCGAACATTAATAATGCTATGAGCTGTGAGCCATGAGCAATGAGTGATTTTTTTGATTTCATTTTATTTTTATTTAAAGAAACTAAAATTAACTTTTCCGTATCTTCGTTGTTCAACGAAGCGAGGATGGTCTTTGAAGTCGACGAATTTATTGTGTTCGACTACTAACAATCCGTCTTCTTTGAGTAGATTGTTTTCCAAGATGAGATTTACTAATAAATCGTAATGTTGGCTGTCGTATGGAGGGTCGGCAAAGATGAGGTCGTATTTAACCTTATGCATTGGAATAAAACGGAATACGTCGGAACGTATTGCGAGAAGTTCTTCCATATTTAATTTCGTTGCAGTGTCGCGGATGAATTTGATACAGTTGTTGTTTTCATCAACTGCAGTGACGCGAGGGCAGCCTCTCGAAACTAATTCGTAGGAAATGTTGCCTGTTCCTGCAAATAAGTCTAATGCTATAATATCTTCAAAATCAACATGATTTTCCAAGATGTTGAATAAACTCTCCTTAGCCATATCGGTGGTTGGACGGACTGGCAAATTGCTTGGAGCTGTTATTTGTCGTCTTTGATGTTTTCCTCTTATTATTCGCATGATATGAAACTATATAAGGTATAATAATAATAGTAAGGTACTGAATTTAATTCGTTTATGTAATTGAAATCGTTATCTCTGTTAAAGAATCTGATGTTTCTTATATAACGTGAGCACAATTCGATAACTGGTGATTTTTCTTCTATAAATCCCATGAAATATAATGGAATACTTTCATTGTCAATGCTGAGTTGATCGAATGTGAATAAAATAAAATATAAGAAATCTTCTTTTGTGTTAAAATTGAAATAGTTATGAAATATGAGTTTGTCGTTGTTAAGAATTATTAACTCATAAGAATTATTTTTAACATTTATGAAGGCTCTTGTTTCGGCGTTTCTATTAGAAAATTCTTTTATTAGCTTCTTTATCAATATGCTAGAACTATGATATATCTTAATATCCTTGTTCAAGAAATTAAGGTCGTCATCATAAGAATAAACGTTCATGATGCCGTGTTCTGCTATTGTGTCGGTCAACACATTTGAATGTTTTATATTCAATAATGACAGATAATTTTCTTTTAATTCTTCTTGATATAAATCTTTTGGAATGAAAGTGTTGATGTTGTTATCTATTAAGATGTTAACATCTTTAAAGTCTTCTAATTTCCAAGATTCTTTTTCTTGAAGTTCTGAAATCAATGTCTCGAGAGGGATATTTTTTTGAGAGACACGATAATGTTTCAGGGCTATGAATTTATGTTCTGCAGCGTTGAAGACGACAAAAGAAAGACCATCCAAGGAATATTGGATGGTCATGATATAATTATCTGTATTCTTGCTGTTTAAATTAATAGACCCCTGGATATATGGATATAAGAAGGAAGTCATATTAAATTATTAAAGGTTTTCCCAGTTACCGTCTGTTAAAGGCTCTGTCATAGAACCGACTTTCATGCCTGGATATTTGTTGAGGTCTTCGCGTTCTGCTGTAGCATTTCTGATTCTTTGTTTGTCAAGACCGTTCAAGTAAATGTCATAATGAGCTTTTACTTCAAACACAGGAACTTGCATACCGCCACGTGTGATATAACCAGCTTGGATTTCAAATTCTTGTTGTGGTTCTGAGAAAGGAATGTAACGTAATGATTCAACGTTGAAATTAGGTCTTGTTGAGAACAATGAGTCTAAAACTTTGATATAACCAACTGTGTCGTTGATAGTTTTTGTAAATGTTGTATCACTTGGATCTGGAATGATATTAACAACAGGAAGTTCACCTGTGCGGATAAATTCGATTAAAGTATCGAAGTTTGCGGTGTATCTGTTGTAGTTTTCTTTGAATAAACCTTGTGTGCTTCTGATATCTTTAAGGTTTTGAACGACCTTCATTTCGCGTTCAGTTTTTGTATTTTCAAAAATTACAGGTTGGCTGATGCTGTGGTAAACCATATATGCCAAGAAAATGGCAACGACTACTAAAGCGATGTTGATAATTGTTAATTTTTTATCCATGATTAAATTCTATTTTTTTGCTTCGCAAATTTACTGTTTTTTTTGATTGTAACAATTATTTTTTTCTATATTTTTTTAGTGATGTAGTAATGTAGTAATGAAGTGATGTAGTAATGAAGTGATGAAGTGATAAACTTTTATTTTCCGTAGCATTCTATGTCGTAACCGAGTTTTCTTAATGGCTCAGCTATGTGTTCCAATTCTTTTTGACTTATTTTCTCAAGTTTTTTCTCTGGAGTTTCTCTGTCGATGGCGTAAATCATTATCTTTCTTGGATTTATTTTTTTGATGTGTTCAATCCAAAGTGATATTTCCTTTTCTGTTGTGTTGTCAATCTTTACGCCATTGTGTTCGCCTCGTAGAAAACAAGTCTGAATTATGAGTTCGCCTTTGTATTCTTGAAGTATGTTAATATATTTTTCTAAATCAAAATTAACATTTGGTTGGTTGATGGCTTTTATGGTTTCGTAAGTTCCTCCGTCTATCTTTATAATATTATTATCGACTTTTGAGATGGCGTTGAAGATTTCTTTTTTATGCAACATTGTGCCGTTTGTCAAGACGCTGATTTTTGCATTTGGAATATATAAGTCTCTAAGTCTTAATGTGATGTCTATTATTTCAATAAAATCAGGGTTTAAGGTCGGCTCTCCATTGCCAGAGAATGTGATGCTGTCTGGCTCATCGGTAGTACCTTTTAATTCTTGAAGTCTTTTCTCCAATGTCTGTTCAAAGATTTCTTTTGTTGGTATGCCGCTATTTTTTTTGTTTTCTGGATTCCATCCGCATTCGCAATATACGCAGTCGAATGAACATATCTTACCGAATTCTGGTAATAAATTAACTCCCAACGACTTTCCAAGCCTGCGGCTTTTTATCGGTCCAAATACTAATGGTTCAACTAAAAATGACATTTCTTTAATTTTTGCAAAAATACTAATTTAAGTCAATAAGTCAATAAGTCAATAAGTCGATAAGTCAATGAGTTTGTGAAAAACTTATAGACTCATAGACTTATAGACTCATAGACTTTTTTATTATCTTTGCACAAACGTTTTGATTATGACTTACGAACAAATTTTAGCTGATATAAAAAAGAGAGTTTTTCATCCGATTTATTTTTTGATGGGAGAGGAACCGTTTTTTATTGATACAATAAGTAATGAGTTGGAGAACACCATTTTAGATGAGGCTGAACGTTCTTTTAATCAGGTCGTTTTATATGGCAGCGATGTTAATGCGAAAGAGATAATGTCGCAGGCTCGTGCTTTCCCGATGATGGGAGAATATCTTGTTGTAATAGTTAAAGAGGCTCAGAATGTTAAAGACATAGAAAGCCTTGCGGATTATCTGGATAAATTGCCTCCAACAACGATTCTTGTTATCAATTATAAGTATAAAAAACTGGACAAGCGTCGTGCATTGGCGAAATATATAGACAAGAAAGGTGTTTTGTTTGAGTCTAAAAAGTTGTACGACAGTAATATTCCTGAATGGATTGTTAAATATCTGTCGTCTAAGAAATATAATATTACACCTAAAGCCACTCAGATGATAGCCGATTTCCTTGGCAACGATCTTCATAAAGTCAGAAATGAACTCGAAAAACTGATGGTAGCACTTCCTCCATCAAAACGCATCGACGATGTTGATGTCGAATACAACATAGGTATATCAAAAGATTTTAATGTCTTTGAACTACAAAAGGCTATAGGAAATAAGGATTTCTTGAAGGCAAATCAGATTATAAATTATTTCGGTGACAATCCTAATGATAATCCTATTTTTATGACAATTGTGGTTCTATACGGATATTATACCAAATTGTTAAAGCTTCATTTCTCGAAAGATAAAAATAGGAATACCTTGGCGACGATGTTGGGTGTCAATCCTTATTTTGTCAATGATTATTTAGATGCAGCACGTCATTATTCTTGGGCAGATTGCATGCATTGCATTGAGGTTCTCCGTGAGTTTGATATGAAGTCGAAAGGCTATAATTGCAGCTCCGACATTACGCAGAAAGAACTCTATAGGGAGATGTTGTATAAGTTGATGATGAATTAAGAATTAAGAATTAAGAGTTAAGAATTAAGAATTAAGAATTGCAACAACTCCTAACTCCTAACTCCTAAACTCCTAACTGATTATATTATTCTTTAATGAAACGTTTTACTGTTTCGCTGTTTTCTGTTTTAACTCTAACGAAGTAAATGCCGTTGTTTAAGTCAGAAACATTGATGCTTGTTACGTTGCCTTGTTGTCTTGTTAACAAGTTGTCGTATTGTCTTCCGTAAACATCATAAACGCTTATTTCAGCAAAAGTTTCTTCTGTTTCGATGAAGAGATTGTCTTTTGCAGGATTTGGATATACGTTCAAAGAAATAGTGTTTTCAATGATGTTTTCAGAACCGATTTTTCTGATGTCGTAATTGCTCCAAGGTTCTGTTGTTCTGTATAATTCCAAAGATTCAGCAGGCACTCTGATGATTAAATCTTCTGAGTTGTGATAGAACATTTTGTTTCCAGTTGGAGGTGTTGGGGCGTGACATATCACGAGTGACAAGTTTATGCATTCGCTGAATGTGTAGTTGCTGATAGATTGGATGCTTTCTGGTAATTCTATTGTTGTTAAGCTTTTACAGTTTTTAAAAGCTTCATTGCCAATGCTAATTACGCTATTTGGGATAACTACTTTTGACATGTTATCGCACAATTCGAATGTTCCGTTGTCTATTTTAGTTACTCCGTTTGGAATGATTGCTTCTGTGATGGCGCAGCTGTAGAAAGCTTTAGCTCCGATAGAAACGACGCTTTCTGGTATTGCTATTTCTGTAGCGAGATTGCAGTAATAGAAAGCTCTTGCTCCGATAGTAGTGATTGTGTTTGGTAATTCGAATTTTCTAGCGGAATAGAAGTATTCGAAGCCAGATGTAGGAATAGATGTGACAGTAAATTCTTTTCCTTCGATTTCCATTGTTGCAGGGATTGGGACTACGCTAATGGCGTCTTCAGATGTCATATTTGCGCTTTTTACACTACATTCAGCTGGTGATAATTTTGTTACAGTGTATTGTAACTCATAGCCGTTATAAGATACGATTCTATAAGTTCCAACGGTTTGTGCATTTAATCCAACAATGGATAATACTAATGTTAATAAGAGTATAATTTTTTTCATATTAAATTACATTTGATTATTCTGCGTAAATTTTCTCTACCAAATCGGCGTAGTTTTGCATGATTTTGCTACGACGAGGTTTAAGACTTGCTGTCATTTCACCTGATTCGATAGTCCATTCCTTGGCTATGAGTTCGAATTTCTTGACTTGTTCGTAGTCGCCGAGTGTTGCATTGTACTTATCTATTTCCTTGCGATAACGCATGATAACGTCTTTGTTTGTAATCATCTCTTCGTCTGTTGTGTAAGCGATGCCTTTGATGTTGCACCATGACTTAAGATGTTCGAAGTTAGGATAGATAAGTGCAGCAGCAAACTTCTGGCCTTCACCTATGACTAACAATTCGCTTACGAAAGGAGACTCTTTGATTTTATTTTCAATTAACACAGGACTGACATATTTTCCCATTGAAGTCTTGAAGATTTCTTTGATACGTCCTGTTATTTTAAGGAGTCCGTCTTCGTCGAAGCAGCCTTTGTCGCCAGTGTGGAAGTAGCCGTTTTCGTCTATGGCTTCTTTGGTTTTTTCTTCGTCTTTATAATAGCCTATCATCACGTTAGGACCTTTGACAAGGATTTCGCCGTTTTCTGCTATCACGACTTCCTGGTTATCCATCACGACACCGACGGTGCCGGCTTTCAATTTACCTAAGGTAAGGCTATTTGTTGCGATAACAGGTGATGTTTCTGTCAAGCCGTAGCCTTCTGAAAGTTGGATACCTATAGCTGTGAATATCTTGACGAGACGTGGTTGAATAGCAGCGCCGCCAGAGATGATGAGCTGCAGATTGTTGCCGAATACTTTTCTCCATTCTTTGAATACGAGTTTGTCGGCAATCTTCATCTGTTGACGATAGAACCAGCCGTTATGTTTCTTGGTTTCGTCATAACGTTCTGCAAGTCTCAACGCCCAGAAGAAAATAGGTTTCTTGATACCTGTAAGTTTCTGCCCTTTACGTACTATGGTGTGATAGACTTTTTCTATGAGGCGTGGCACTGATGAGAAGTGATGTGGTTTCACCTCGCCCATTGTTTCAACGATAGCACCAAGATTATCTACATAATAAGTACTGCATCCTAAGTAGATGTGACAATATTGAACTGCTCTTTCATAGATATGAGAAAGAGGCAAATAACTTATAGTGTCGTGTGTTTCGTCGATAGGATAGAGCGGACAGAGATATTCTATTATTGACAATATATTGCGATGAGTAAGCATTACGCCTTTAGGAGCGCCCATGGTTCCTGAAGTATAGATGATAGTTGCAATGTCTTCATTTTTCACTTCAGCTTTTGCGGCTTCTAATGCGGCTTCGTCTCTGTTTTCGTTGCCGAGATTGATGAGGTCTTGTAAAGACTTCAATCCTTCAGATGCTCTGATGAGATATGTGTCTTTTATAGAAGGTGTCGAAGCTATGATGTCCGACACCTTATTATATAAGTGTTTATTTGTAACGAAAATTATGCTCGCCTCTGAATGATTGAAAATATATTCATAGTCGGCATGACTGATGGTTGGGTAAATAGGGATGCAGATTGCTCCAACTTGTTGGATTGCGAAGTCAATCATATTCCATTCTGGAGCGTTAGTAGCAATCAAAGCGATGCGATCGCCTTTTTTTACGCCTAACTTCAAAAGTCCATGACTGATGGAATTAGTCATTTCATAGAACTTTTGTCCGTTATATTTTACCCATTGGCGGTCGACTTTTCCAGCGAAGAGACAATCTTTGTAGCCATATTTCTCAATGAAACGTGGCACGAGGTCGAATAGTCTTGGAGGGACGTCGGTTTTACCTTGGATACCTATTTTTACAGATTTATCCATTATTTGTTGTTTTTAATCCAATTATATGCATTTACGAAAGCTTCGATCCATGGTGATACTTCATCATCTTTTCTGTTTTCTGGATAATAAGGCCATTGCCATGGTAAGAATGCGCGTTCGATATGAGGCATCATTGCGAGGTGACGACCGTCGTTAGAACAGATAGCTGCTACGTCCCAGTCGCTGCCATTAGGGTTGCCAGGATAATCGCCGAAGCTATAGCTCATCGCGATGTTATATTTATCTTTATAATATGGGAAGTTGAACTTGCCTTCGCCGTGAGCGATCCAAACACCTAAACGACGTCCTTCTAATGATGACAACATGATGCTGTTGCTGTGGTTGATGTCGACATTGATGAAGTTAGATTCGAATTTGTGTGAGTCGTTGTGTAACATCACTGGGTGTTCTTCATGTTCTGGATAAACGAGTCCTAATGCTGTCATGAGTTGGCAACCATTACATACACCTAAACTGAGGGTGTCTTTACGTGCGTAGAAGTTTTCGATAGCAGTACGTGCTGTGTCATTGTATAACAATGCGCCTGCCCAGCCTTTAGCTGAACCACAAACGTCTGAGTTAGAGAAACCACCGACGAAAACAATCATATTAACGTCGCTGAGGTCTTCTCTGCCGCTTGTCAAGTCTGTAGTGTGAACGTCTTTTACATCGAAGCCTGCGAGGTATAATGCGTAAGCCATCTCACGGTCTCCATTGACACCTTTTTCTCTGATGATAGCTGCTTTGACACCTGATGGCTCTCTTCTGTGCATGTCGATGCCTAAATCTGCAGCCTTGCCAGTGAACTTAGAACTGAAATCGTAACGCAAGTCTTGTTTCTTATAATTTTCAAAACGTTGTGTAGCTTTTGCTTCACCGCTTTGTTTCTTGTCTAACATATAAGAACTCTTATACCAAACATCGCGTAATGCGTCAATGTCTAAGTTATATGTATCGTTGTCTTTTGTCAATGTGATTTCGCGTTTTTCTTGTGGTTTACCAATAACAACGAAATCGATATTATTGTTTGAAAGAATTTCTTTTGCTTTAGCGTCTTTTACTTGGATGACGACTGCTGGTTGTTCGCTGAATGCAACAGAGATGAGGTCGTTGTTGAATGCTGAGAGGTCGATGTTGAAACCGCCTTCGCAGTTTGCGAATGTCATTTCTAATAATGTAGTGATTAAACCGCCAGCTGATACGTCGTGACCTGCAAGGATGAGACCTTCTTCGATGAGCTTTTGAATTGTGTTGAAACAATTTCTGAAGTATTCTGCATCTTTTACGTCAGGTGCGTTGCTACCGATCTTGTTTAATACTTGAGCTAAGCTGCTGCCACCTAATTCAAATGCGCCTTTTGAGAAGTCGACGTAAAGCAATTCGCTGCTGTTGTCTGTTGAAGCAACAGGTTTTACGGTCTTACGAACGTTAGAAACTTCACCGACAGCTGTCACGATGACTGTACCTGGAGACAAGACTTTTTGTCCGTTAGGATATTTCTGTGTCATTGACAAAGAGTCTTTACCTGTTGGAACGTTGATGCCTAATGCGATGCAGAAGTCGCTTAATGCTTTCACAGCTTTGTAGAGACGTGCGTTTTCGCCTTCGTTCTTAGCTGGCCACATCCAGTTAGCACTCAAAGAGATGCCTTTGAGGTTTTCTTCGATAGGAGCCCAGAGGATGTTGGTGAGTGATTCAGCTACTGCCAAACGTGAGCCTTTCGCTGGGTCAGCGAGAGCTGCAACTGGTGAGTGACCGAGTGCTGTACCGATACCTTTGATACCTTGGTAATCCAAAGTGCTGATACCTAAGTTGTTCAAAGGAAGTTGGATAGCACCAGCGCATTGTTGTAATGCGATACGACCTGTTACTGAGCGGTCTACTTTATTTGTTAACCAATCTTTACAAGCGACAGCTTCGAGTTGAAGCACTTGTTCAAGATATTTGTTGAATTGTTCTTTTTTGTAATCTATATCATTGAAGTGATATGGTTTGTCGCTATCATGCATGATAGTTTTTGGTGTGCTTCCGAAGAAGTCAGACAATGTGAGGTCGATAGCGTTTTCTCCGTTTTCTCTTATGAAACGTAAGCGCTCATCGTTTGTTGCTTCACCAACTTGGAAGTAAGGAGCACGTTCTCTGAGAGCTGTTTGTTTGATGATTTCTGTATTTTCTTTATTTACGAGGAGACCCATTCTCTCTTGTGACTCGTTGCCGATGATTTCTTTGTCAGACAATGTTGGGTCGCCGACAGGGAGGTTGCCAACGTTGATGACGCCGCCACTCTTGTCGATGAGTTCTGAGAGGCAGTTGAGGTGACCGCCAGCGCCGTGGTCGTGGATAGAACGGATTGGGTTGTTGCCGCATTCTGTCATAGCGCGTACTACGTTAGCGACGCGTTTTTGCATTTCAGGGTTAGCGCGTTGAACAGCGTTAAGCTCGATAGCGTTGCTGAATTGTCCTGTGTCGACACTTGATACAGCGCCGCCGCCCATACCGATGCGGTAGTTGTCGCCGCCTAATACGATGATGAGGTCGCCTGGTTCTGGATCTTCTTTGATGCTGTCTTCTTTTCTTGCGAAGCCGATACCGCCAGCGAGCATGATGACTTTGTCGAAACCGAATTCTTTACCTTCTTCTTGATGTTCGAAGGTGAGGAGGCTACCATTGATTAATGGCTGGCCGAATTTGTTACCGAAGTCAGAAGCACCGTTAGAAGCCTTGATGAGAATGTCGGCTGGGTCTTGATATAACCATTTACGTTCTTCGAAACCTTCTTCCCATTCGCGTGTGCCTTCAGTGCGAGGATATGATGTCATGTAGACAGCAGTACCAGCCAAAGGAATACTACCTTTACCGCCAGCGAGACGGTCGCGGATTTCACCGCCGCCACCTGTTGCAGCGCCGTTGAAAGGCTCGACAGTAGTAGGGAAGTTGTGTGTCTCAGCTTTCAATGAGATGACAGTGTCGATGTCTTGGACTTGGAAGAAGTCGGCTTGATGTTGAGTCTTAGGAGCGAATTGTTCTACTTTAGGACCTAAGATGAAGGCGACATTGTCTTTGTATGCTGATACTAATCTGTTAGGATTTTCTTTTGAAGTCTTCTTGATGAGAGCAAAGAGAGCGTCTGGCATTTCTTTTCCGTCGATGATGAAAGTTCCGCCGAAGATTTTATGACGGCAGTGCTCTGAGTTGACTTGTGCGAAACCATATACTTCGCTGTCGGTGAGAGGACGACCGATTTTTTCTCTGATGCTCTTGAGATATGAAATTTCTTCTTCACTCAAGGCCAAGCCTTCTTGAATATTATAAGCCTCGATGTCGTCGATGTTCTTAATAGGTTCTGGCTTGCGGTCGATGAAGAATAAGTTTTGGTCTAAGTTATTATATTTTGCCTGAAGCATAGGGTCGAAGCTGTTGTCGTCAGCGGCTACAGGGATGAACTCTTCAATACGAGTGATTCCGCTGATGCTCATGTTTTGTGTTATTTCAACAGCATTGGTGCTCCAAGGAGTGATCATTTCCTTGCGTGGGCCGAAGAAATGACCTTCAATGGTAGGAGTTAGCAATTGTTTTGCCTCACCAAACAACCATACGAGTTTGGCAATTGATTCTTGATTTAAACGTTCTTGACATTCTAAAGCGATGATGTTTCGCTGTTTGTTTTCGAAGAATACAACCATGGTATATGTTTTTTATAAAATTTGCAAATTAGTATGTAGATAAGCCTTTTTCTACAATTCCGCAAAGGTAATAAAAATTATGCTTTATAATATAAGGTGTTGAAAAAAAAACTAAGGTCTTTGAGCTAAGGCTGTTGAACTAAGGCTATAGGGTTGTTTTTATATAAAAAGTCCAACAGCCAATAGCCAAAAGCCGTGGTTCAAAAATATTTTTCATCTCCTTGATTTTGTATTGAAAAAAAGTGTACTTTTGCAGTCCGAAAAAATAGAAATTAATTTCAACTTAAATTTAAAGAATGTACGCAATTGTAGAAATCGCAGGGCAACAATTCAAAGTAAGCAAAGGTGACAAAATCTATTGCAATCGTTTGAATGGTGAAGTCGAAGGCACAATCACTTTCGACAAGGTGTTGTTGATCGAAAATGAAGGCAACACAAGGGTAGGCACCCCCGTCCTCGAAGGTGCTAAAGTTGATGCTAAGATTGTTGAGCATCTCAGAGGTGACAAAGTTCTTATTTTCAAAAAGAAAAGAAGAAAAGGTTATCAAACATTGAATGGTCATCGTCAAGAATTGACAAAGATCATGATTGAAAATATTACTGAATAACAAACCTGAAAAATTTTAAATTATGGCACATAAAAAAGGTGTTGGTAGTTCATCAAACGGTCGTGAATCCCAAAGTAAACGTTTGGGCGTGAAAGTTTACGGTGGTCAAGCTGTTATCGCTGGTAACATTATCGTCCGTCAACGTGGTACAAAACACAATCCAGGTGAAAACGTAGGTTGCGGTAAAGATCATACTCTCTACGCACTCACAGACGGTATCGTTGAATTCCGCAGAAGAAGAGACGATCGTTCATACGTTTCAGTTATCCCAGTTGAAGCTGAAATCACAGAATAATCGTTATAAATAAAACGAGACAGAAAAAAATCCCGAATCTTAATTGACTCGGGATTTTTTTGTTGCAGTAGCTTTGCGTTAGGGATTGGAGCGGCATCCTTTTGGAGACGGAAGCTGGAGACGGAGGCGGAAGCTGAAGTCGGAAAAAGATATAGCGGAAAGCCCGACGGCGTAGCCGGAACGCCCAGAAAAAGGATTTCAGGAATTCTGGATTTGAGGATTAGAGGGGTTCAGTGGTTCAGGTTTTGAGGTAATATCATTACTGACTTCATCACTAAAAAAGTTCAAAAGCCTTAACTCAACAGCCAAAGTTCAAAAACAACTCCTAATTCCAAATTCCTAATTAAAAAAAAACTTTAGCCTTTAGTCTTTAGCCTTTAGTCTTTTTATTATCTTTGTAAGCAAAATATAAATCACCATGTTAGTAGTTTCTTATATAAGAGAACATAAAGAAGAAGTTATCAAACGCTTGAGTATAAAGAATTTTACTCGCTTTGAATTATTAGACGAAGTATTGCAACTCGACGACGAACGTCGCGCAGTTCAACAGGAAAACGATGAGGCTCTCGCTGAAGCCAATATGCTCGCTAAGAAAATTGGCGACCTCTATAAACAAGGCAAAGCTGACGAAGCTAACGAACTTAAAAAAAGAAATACAGAGCTTAAAGAGAAGACTAAAGTTCTCGCAGAACGCGCTGAAGAAATCAAGACTCTCCTTCAAAACAAACTCGTCGAGATTCCTAATACTCCAAACCTTGAAGTGCCATGCGGCAAAACAGCAGCCGACAACTTGATAGTAAATCAGGAAGGCGAAATGCCAAAACTTTATGAAGGCGCTGTGCCTCACTGGGACTTGCTCAATAAATATCAACTCGCTGACTTCGAACTCGGCAATAAAGTGACTGGTGCTGGCTTCCCATTCTATAAAGGAGCAGGCGCTCGTCTCCAACGCGCTCTCATCAATTTCTTCCTCGATGAAGCAATAGCAGCTGGATACTACGAAATACAACCTCCAATCCTCGTCAATGAAGCATCAGCTTACGCAACAGGTCAACTACCTGATAAAGAAGCTCAAATGTATGCTGTACCATTGGATAATATGTATCTTATCCCAACAGCAGAGGTGCCTGTCACAAATATCTTCCGCGATAAGATTGTTCAAGAAAATCAGCTTCCTTTGAGAAACGTGGCTTACTCTAACTGCTTCCGTCGTGAAGCTGGTTCATGGGGCAAGACAGTACGCGGTCTCAACAGATTACACCAATTCGATAAGGTTGAAATCGTGGAAATAGCTCACCCTGACACATCTTACGAAAGATTGGAAGCAATGAAAGAACACGTCGCTAACTTATTACGCAAACTCGAACTTCCTTTCAGAGTGTTGCGTCTCTGCGGCGGCGACATGAGCTTCACTTCAGCAATGACTTACGACTACGAAGTATGGTCAGCAGCTCAAGAATTATGGCTTGAAGTAAGTTCTGTCTCTAACTTCGAAACATTCCAAGCTAACAGAATGAAACTTCGTTTCAAAGATAAAGATGGTAATATCCGTCTCGTCCATACTTTGAATGGTAGCGCACTCGCATTGCCACGTATCGTTGCTGCATTGTTGGAAAATAACCAGTGCGAAGAAGGAATCAGAGTTCCTAAAGCACTCCAAAAATATACTGGCTTTGAAATTATTAAGTAAATTAAGCATAATATTGATATTGTTTTCATTGATGGCTTGCACAGAGCCATCAATGAAACGTATTAATGCGTTGACAAAACAACTCTCACAAATAGAGAAAAAACAAACAGAGGCTGATGCAGCATTCGATAAACTTGTTGTGGAATGTGCTCAGTTGGATGACTTCCTAAGAAAAAACAATAATCCTAAACCAGAAATGCAGCTTCTCCGCGCATATCTTCAACAATATGAAGATGAACGTGTTGCGATTGAACAAGATATTGAATATTCTTATTCTCAAATAAAAGATCTTAAAGGTGATTTCGCTAAAGGTCTTTATGATGAAACACAAAGAGATGAATATCTTAAATCGGAAGAAAAAGCAGTGAAAACCTTAGAAGCTAAATTGGATTATTTCATCGACCGCTTCGAGAAACAAAGTGAATATATTAAATCTGTTGAAAAACAATAAATTACGATGAGAAATGTTCTGAGATTGTTTTTCATTATGTCATTCTTGATGTTGTTGCAAAAGCCTGTTTTTTCGCAGGTGCCGCTGCCTCCATCAAGAGGCTCAAACCAATCTCAGAAAGCTCAATCGCAACGTCAGGTGGATGAGCAACTTGCTCGTAGTTTCTATAATAATAAAGAGTATCAAAAAGCTGCTGATTTATATCTTCAGCTTTATACTTCCTATAATAACTATCATTATTTCTCTCAATATGTTGAATGTCTTCTTTTTATGGAAAACTATGACGAGGCGGAAAAAAGTCTTAAATCGTTCATAAAAAAAGACAATACTACAAATAAATGGAAGTCGCAGATTTCTTTGGCTTTCGTTTATATGAAAAATAATGAAACAGAAAAGGCTGATAAATATCTCAAGAAATTAATAGGTGATTTGCCAGAAGATAAGAATGTCTTTATTCAGGTGGCTAACACAATGCGCTCTCGTGACCTCGATGAATACGCTATCATCTTGTACGACAGAGGTTCTGAGTTGAAATCTATTGATTATAAGTTCTATATGGAAAAAGCTCTCGCTTATAACTCCATGATGAATTTTGAAAAGTCAATAGAGAATTATCTTCTTCAGCTTGAAGTGGAACCAGATGATTATGAGCTTATCAAATCACGTTTTTCTTTTATGATGCGATATGATATTGACGGTTCTGTCGTTGATGAAATGCGTATCGCTTTTCTTAAAAAAAGCCAGAATAATCCGGAAAACGTGATGTTCGCAGAATTGCTCGTGTGGTTCTCTCTTCAGATGAAGGATTATGAAATAGCACTTACTCAGGAAATTGCGTTGGATAGACGCTTCGATGACAGAGAATTTGATATTATTTATCTCGCAAGAATAGCCCGTGATAATGAACAGTACGACATCGCGATAAATGCTTACGAATATCTTGTGAAGAAATCAAATGAAGGCGCATATTATACGGAAGCAGTGGTTGGCCTTACTGAAGTTCAATACGTTAAATCGCTTGATGAAATATCTGACAGAGAGTTTTATTCTGCTTTTGAGAAACGTATAGAGGCTGAATATAACGAACTTTCAATTTCTGATAAGACTATCCCTATATTGATAATCAGGTCAGAAATTCTGACTTTCAAACTTGATGAAACTGACAAAGCGATAGATTTGTTGAATGATGTTTTGGAGTATAATCTATCGAAGTATAACAAAGCCAAAGTTAAAATGACACTCGCCGATGTATATTTATATAAAGGTGAGATGTGGGAAGCGACATTGCTTTACAGTCAGGTGGACAAATCGATGAAGGAGGAGCCTATCGGTCACGAGGCGCGTTTCAAGAATGCGCAGCTTCGTTATTATATGGGAGAATTCGATTGGTCGTTGGCTGTCTTAAATATCTTGAAATCAGCGACATCTAAACTCATTGCAAACGACGCCATGACATTGTCGCTGCTCATAACAGATAATTTGGAATACGATACTATCGCTTTGCAACGTCTTGCAAAAGCTGATTATTATATTTATCAGAAACGCTACGAACTCGCAAATCAAATGCTTGACTCGGTGAATGTTTATAATCCTAATGAGGTGAGCATGCCGTATCTTTTAAGTCGTAAGGCTTATATAGCAATGGAAAATAAGGATTATGAACTTGCCGATAGTCTGTATAAACGTGTCTATCAAGGTTATGCCGATAGTTATATTGCAGACAAGGCGCTTTTGGAAAATGCGATTTTATTGGAAAGGTATCTGAACAGAAAAGAAGAAGCGATGGAGTGTTACGCTAAAATCATAGACGAATATACAGCGAGCGTTTATGTGGCTCAAGCGCGTAATGCCTATCGAAGACTCAGAAATTAAAATGTAGAGACGTGTCAATGTTTCCTGCATATAAACAAACATTGATGCGTCTTTTATAAAACAAATTAGATTATGGAACAGAATCAATATAATAACTTGGTCAGACCTAAGAAGGCGTTAGGTCAGCACTTCCTCATCGATTTGAATATCGCAAGAAAAATCGTCGATTCGATGTCAAACGATGTTAATGTTATTGTTGAAGTAGGCGCTGGTATGGGCGTGCTTACTCAATATCTCATTCAGGACAATTTGGAGAAACTTCGTGTTGTAGAGATTGATACTGAATCTATTGAATATTTGAAAAATGTCTATCCTCAACTTGGCGACAATCTCATCCACGGCGATTTCTTGAGAACAGATTTGAGCAAATTCGCTTCGGAGAAGATAGGTGTTATTGGTAATTTCCCATATAATATCAGCAGTCAGATTTTCTTCCAAGTCTTGAAATATCGTAATGAGGTTGACGAAGTTGTCGGTATGATACAGAAGGAAGTCGCTGAGCGCATAGCTGCCGGTCCAGGAAGCAAGACGTACGGAATATTGAGTGTATTGCTTCAGGCTTGGTATGATATTGAATATCTGTTCACTGTGCATGAGAATGTTTTCAATCCTCCACCAAAGGTGAAGTCGGCAGTCATCAGAATGCGTCGTAATAATGTCAATCAGTTGGATTGCGATGAAAAGACTTTCGTTATGGTTGTGAAACAATCATTTAACCAGAGAAGAAAGACTTTGAGAAATTCATTGAGAAGTATGATACCTCAAGTAATTATTACAAACGAGATTTTCAACAAACGACCAGAACAGCTGTCAGTTCAAGAATTTATCGAGTTGACGAAGATGTTGGATAAAAAAGATTGATTTTTATTTTTTTGATTCATCGTTTATTTATACATTTGTGGGATAAAAAATAAAATTTATAAAGATTAATAATTAAAATTTAAAGGTATGAAAAAATTAAAATTGTTTGCATTATTGCTTTTGATGGCAACATGTACATTTTTCGTAAGCTGTGATGGTAACGACAAAGAAGACGTCGATCCAGCAGAACTCAACTCTGTAATTGTTAACTATTCATTCATCCAATCTGATGACGTTGTTGATTTATATGATGTTATCGTAAGTTATGGAATAGATGAAGAAGAAGCTAATTGTGACACTGTTGACTTTGATGGTTGGACAATGGAAATTAATTATGGTGTAGGCGAGCCTACTGTGCCTAATAAAGTTTACTGCAAGGCTGTTATGACACCTAAAGCACAATTGCCAACAATAGACTTGGAGAAGAAATATTCATTTAAAGTTGATTATAATATGAATGTTATAGGATGCCGTAATGATGGACAAACAACAATTTTAAAAATGGCGTCTAACGCGAATCCTAATATTGCTAATATGCCAGGCAATAAGGTGCAAGAATACTTGGACAAAGGAGAACAAATTATTGTTGATTTCAGCCATGAGATCAAATAATCCCCTTAAATAAATAGGCATAGATACCATAAATTAATGTCGCAAGTTATCTTGTGACATTAATTTTTTTAAGAAATAAAATCTCACCTCGCATTAAGCGAAACGTCTTGTATTTTCTTGATGGATTTGTTGGCGGTAAAGAATGCAGCGATGCTTCCAATTATAGTTATTGTGATGAAAACCAATATGATGTCGCCAAATTCTAATGCCACAGGATAAGCTTCGATGATGTAGTTGCCGTCGCCGTTGCCAAGTCTTATGATGCCGAAATGCTGCTGAATCAAAACGGCTGCTATTCCCAACAACAATCCTAATATTCCACCAACGACTGAAATCAATAGTCCTTCGTTGATAAATATCTTCTTGATTAAAACTTTGTCGGCACCCATCGCTTTGAGTAATGTGATGTCTTTGTTTTTGTCGATAATCAACATGCTCAATGTTCCAATAACATTAAATGTCGCCATTATCAATATAAATGTAAGTATAAGATAAACAGCCATTTTCTCGGCTTTCATCATCTTGTATAAGGTCTCTTGCTGTTCATATTGGTCATAAACCTTATAATCTTCACCGAGAATGTTTTTTATCTCTTTCTTGATGCGGTCTATTTGTCTTTTGCCATTTGTCTTTTGCCATTTGTCATTTATAAATACTTCAATATCAGTTACAAGATTTTCATATTCCATCAAATTAGCAAGCCAATCGATAGGGGCCAAAACTAATCGCTCGTCGATTTCCTGTTGTGTGGAAAAGACTTTTGTGACTACAAGCTTAGAGCTGTTGAAACTGTTTTCTATATTGAAAGAAGAGGCGTTGCCTCTTTTAGGTACATAAACCTGAATAGAAGAATAAGGTCTGTAAACATTGATTCCCAAGAAGTAAGCCATTCCTGCTCCAGGGATTCCGTAATTGATATTGTTGTAATTAATGTCGAAAGTGGTGTCGTTTAGGATTGTTCCTCTCACTCGATCGATTTTGTTATAATCATGAGGGACGCCTTTTACCTGTCCTATTTGCTGTTTGTTGGAGTTCTTGAACAGCACGTCTTCTGTTATGGTGGGGAAGACGTAATCGACTCCGTCAATCTCTTTTAATTTGTCTAAAGGAAAATCATTAAGGTTAATTGTCTTGCCTTTCACCGAGCTTATGTTGAGGTCGGGGGAGAACTGATGAATCATATCTGAAATCACCACGTTGAAACCGTTGAATACCGACAAAACAAAAATCATGGCGAAAGTCGCAACACAAACGCTTATTATAGAAATCCATGTGACTATGTTGATAAGGTTGTGACTTTTCTTCGCCAGAAGATAACGTTGCGCTATGAATGAAGGTAATTTCAATTGACAATTAATTTATTGACAAAAGTCTAAAGGCTAAAGTCAAAAGGATTTATTCCATGTCTTTAGTCTTTAGTCATTAGTCTTTAGACTTTAGTCTTTAAGAAGATGGTCGATATTTTCGATATAATCCAAAGAGTCGTCTTCATAGAATTGAAGTTCTGGGATTATTCTGAGTTGATGTCTTACGCGGTCGCCTAACATCTTGCGTATTCCTTTTGAAATGCCGTTGACTTCCTCGACGACTTTTTTCTTGTCTTCCATCTTAGGTCCGAAGATGCTGAGATATACGCGAGCGTATGACATATCGGTTGTTACGTTGACTTTTGTGACTGAAATCATCACATTGCTTTTAGCTTTGATTTCTCTTTGAAAAATCTCGCTGAGTTCCTTCATGAGGAGCTTTGATATT
>JAZOSK010000005.1:0-30895 GCA_045657145.1 Bacteroidales bacterium
CATAGCCGTTAGCAAGACTTGCCATGAGATCGTACAAGGCGACAAGACCGGCGATACACCGCTTTCAGAAACGGTGAAGGCGTACATCAAAGAGAAATACCAGAAACCAGGAGAGGTGTTTCTTGGAGTTACGCACAGGTTAGACCGCCCCACCACAGGTGTGGTGCTTTTTGCACGTACCAGTAAGGCACTAACGCGACTGAATGAAATGTTCAAATCGCACGACAAAATTCGCAAAACCTATTGGGCTATTGTGGAGAGTGAAGCGGTAAGGCGATATGGATATGAGGCTATGAGGTTGGAAAACTATCTTCTAAGAAACGAAAAGCAGAACAAGTCGTTTGTCGTTAAACCAGGTACCAAAGAGGCCAAATATGCAGCATTGAGCTACAAGGTAGTGGCACACTCCGAACGATATACATTGCTGGAAATCAATCTAGAAACAGGACGCCATCATCAAATACGCTGCCAATTAGCAGCTATAGGTTGTCCTATAAAAGGTGATCTCAAATACGGAGCAAAACGAAGTAATCCCGATGGAGGAATATCGCTACACGCTCGCAAAATAGAGTTTGTGCATCCTGTGAGCAAACTGCCAATCGCTATCACAGCTCCTGTTCCTAATGACACTTTGTGGCACGCACTAGAAAAAGATGCGCTATAAGATATTTGACGATATGACCCAATGCAGCGAGCAAGAAGTGGCTCGATTGTTGCCATTGGTGAGCCAGCAGCGTCGCCAACAAGCATTGGCCTATAAACATCTCTTTGGGCAGTACTGCAGCCTCAAATCCTACGAGATGCTTATGCATCTTCTTGCCGATAACCAATATCCGATAACCGATACACCCTTTTTCATCTACAATGAATATGGTCAGCCACAGTTGGAAGGTGGACCGTGTTTTTCTATCTCGCATTGCAAACAAGCCATCGCAGTGGCTATCAGCGATAACCCTATAGGCATTGATATTGAGGGTATTCGCAATGTACAAACTTCGCTAATAGAAAAAACAATGAATGAGGAGGAACGAAATCGGATAGTAGCTTCCACTGATACGAATCTGGCTTTTGTTCGCCTCTGGACACAGAAAGAGGCATACCTCAAAATGAAAGGAACAGGCATTATTGCGGATCTAAAAACCACCCTGGAGGGTGTGGACCCAACCAAGGTGGTTATTGATACTGTGGAATATACAGATAAGGGCTATGTGATGAGTTTAGCCCATGCCTCCGTTGACACTAATGGCTTGTCCTGATACATAGGACGATAAGTCTGAAGCCAAAAAAAGTGCCACCTTAGCTACTTCCTCCACTAATCCAACGCGACGCAGAGGAATCTGTTTGACTGTCTCGCTAATGAGCTCTTGGCTCAATTGTTGTGTCATGTCTGTTTGGATAAAGCCAGGTGCAATGGCATTTACGCGGATGTTTCGGCTGCCAAGTTCTTTGCTCAATGATTTTACAAAACCAATAATACCTGCTTTGCTAGCTGCATAGTTAGCTTGTCCAGCATTGCCTGCTTGACCCACGATAGACGACATGGCAATAATACTGCCAGAGCGTTGTCGCATCATTTGTGGGGTAGCTGCATGGCAATAGTTAAACACTGACTTAAGATTGGTGTTGAGTACCATATCCCATTGCTGCTCGCTCATTCGCATGAGTAGAGTGTCTTGAGTGATACCCGCATTGCATACCAAAATATCAAGTTTGCCAAAACGATCAAGCACTTGAGCTACCACACTATGCGCTGCATCAAAATCTCCAGCATCGCTCTTGATGCTGAAGGCTTGTACACCCTTAGCTTGAAGCTCTTGAACGAGCGTGCAAGCCTCATTGTCAGATTTAGCATAGGTGAAAGCTACATGGCAACCGTGCTGTGCATATAGTAGGGCAATGGCGCGACCAATACCGCGCGTTGCACCTGTGATGAGAGCTGTCTTACCTGAGATATTTAACTTTATACTACTCTACACCCTACACCCTACACCCTAAACTCTAAACTCTAAACTCTAAACTCTAAACTCTAAACTATTAACTATTAACTTTATTTCGTCAACCTCTGGAAGCATTCTTCAATGCTCGTCTCTTCTCTCTGCATGCTTTTGATTATCACATTGTTATTAATAGCCCAGCGCATGAGGTCTTGTCTGATGTCCAAATCTGCCTTTGGCTCTAAAATCCAATGACTTTCTTTGATAGCCTTGGCTTGCTTCAAGCCGACAATGTTTCTTAACATTTCTATCGTTACATTGCCATCGAATTCAACAACTAAAACATTGTCGGATTCTTTAGTTAAGTTCTCGATATTGTCGTTAGCAACGACTACACCTTTATTAATAATAATAACCTTGTCGCAAAGTGCCTCGACTTCTTGCATAATGTGTGTCGATAATAAAACAGTCTTTTCGTTGCCTAAATCTTTAATCAGACGACGAATGTCAATCAACTGATTTGGGTCTAGACCTGAAGTAGGCTCATCAAGAATCAATACTGATGGATTGTGAATCATGGCTTGTGCAAGACCAACACGTTGTCTGTAGCCTTTTGACAAAGCTCCTATTTTCTTGTGCATTTCAACACCTAATCCCGTCATTTCAATCATCTCGTCAATGCGCTTGCTCGCTTCTTGTCCTGTGATGTGATGTATACCCGCAACGAATCCTAAATATTCTTTAACATACATATCTAAATATAAAGGATTGTGTTCTGGCAAATAACCTACGCGTTTGCGAACTTCCATCGATTGTTCCCAGATGTCGAAACCTTCGACGCTTACCGTGCCTTCTGTTGGAGGAATAAAACATGTTATTATCTTCATTAACGTGGATTTACCAGCACCATTAGGTCCTAATAATCCTACAATTTCTCCTTTACCTATCGTTAATGATACATCGTTGAGCGCCAGTTGATTATCGTATTGTTTTGTAACGTTTTGAACTATTATCGACATACTTGAAAATTTGTTTTGCAAAAATAATATTTTTCTACGAAAAAAGCATACGTGTTTGAAAAAACTATTGTATCTTTGCATTCACAAAACGTGGAAAGATTTGATTGATTGCAACCACAAGAAAAAATGCTAAAACAATGTTTTTTTTCTAAAACTTTACAATCTCAAACTGTCCCAAATTATTTATTTAAAAACTTTTAAATTTAATTTGTATGGGTTACTATTTCACTTCTGAATCAGTTTCTGAAGGCCATCCAGATAAAGTGGCCGACCAAATTTCTGACGCTGTCTTGGACGAAATGCTTCGTCAAGATCCAGAGTCTAAAGTAGCTTGCGAAACATTGGTGACAACAGGTCTCACCGTTATCGCTGGCGAAGTCAAGTCTACCGGTTATGTAGATATTCAAAAAACAGCTCGTCGAGTCATCGAACGTATCGGCTATAATAAAGCAGAATATCAATTCGATAGCAAATCATGCGGCGTTATTTCTGCAATTCACGAACAATCTCAAGACATCAACCGTGGCGTTGAACGTAATGTTGAAGAAGAACAAGGCGCTGGCGACCAAGGCATGATGTTCGGCTTCGCTTGTAAAGAGACAGATTCTTATATGCCTCTCACAATTGAGTTGTCACATATATTGTTACACGAACTTTCACAGATTCGTCGCGAAGGTAAAAAAATGAAATACCTCCGTCCTGACGCTAAGTCTCAAGTGACAGTAGAATACGGTCCAAATTGGAAACCTCTCCGCATAGATACAATCGTTATCTCAACTCAACACGATGAGTTTCTCAGTGATGACGAAGCTATGATAAAAGCTATCGAACACGACGTGAGAACAATTCTTATCCCAAGAGTCAAGAAGCTTTTGCCACAACGTGTTAAACTTCTTTTCAAACCTGACACAAAACTCTTTGTCAACCCAACAGGCAAATTCGTTATAGGCGGCCCTCATGGTGACACAGGTCTCACAGGTAGAAAAATCATCGTTGACACTTACGGCGGTCGCGGCGCTCACGGCGGCGGCGCATTCTCTGGCAAAGACTCTTCAAAGGTCGACCGTTCAGCAGCTTACGCAGCACGTCATATCGCCAAGAACCTCGTGGCTTCCGGCGCATGCGACGAAGCTCTCGTTCAAATAGCTTACGCTATCGGCGTTGCACAACCTGTTGGCTTCTACATTAATACAAACGGAACAGCTCACGTAAAAGCTGAAAACGGCAAGAAAATGAGCGACGCTGAAATAGCAGAACGCTTGAAAGACATCTTCGACCTCCGTCCTTATTCTATCGTCAAGAGATTCGGCTTGAAGAACCCTATCTTCGAACCAACAGCATCTTACGGTCACTTCGGACGCGACTGCAGAACTGAAAAAGTCGAAGTGTTCTACGAAGATAAAGACACTTTCAAAGAAGACGGCAAAATCTACAAGAACGTAGAGTTCTACGCTTGGGAAAAACTCGATGCAGTAGAAGACATTAAAAAAGCTTTAAAATTCTAAAATTCTAGAACTTTAGAAATATGAACCTCAGAAAATTTTCTGGGGTTCTTTTTTGCTATAATTTAAAAAAAACTTTTGCCTTTCGCCTTTCGCTTTTCGCCTTTTTTATATCTTTGTAAAACGTAAAAAAATCAAATATGCTTTCAATATTAATTCCTACATATAATTACGATTGTTCGCGTCTGGCAATAGAGTTGCAACGCCAGATATCGGCATGTGGAATTAAAGCAGAAGTTATTGTGATAGACGACGCTTCTCCTAATATTGAAACTCGTAAAGCAAATAAAGTCATTGATGATTTGCCGAACTGCCGTTTCGTACAGCTTGAAAATAATGTTGGCATTGCGCGTATCCGCAATCTGCTAGCTGATGAGTCTCAATACGAAAAATTATTATTTCTCGACTCTGACGTGTATCCTGTTCACGATGATTTTATAAAGGCATATCTCGAGGCTTCGTTGACTAGCGATGTCGTTTGCGGTGGACTTTTGTTTCGCGAGACACCTCCATCACCAGATTGTACTTTGCGATATAAATATGGAAGTTGTGTGGAGGCATCATCGGTGGAACATCGTATGAAAGCCCCTTATGCTGAGTTCCGTACGCTCAGCTTTCTTATCTCTCGCGATGTGTTTATGAATGTCCGTTTCAATGAGGCGTTTACACAGTACGGTCATGAAGACACTTTCTTCGGCAAGGAAATAGGAGAGAATGGTTACAGTCTTATTCATATTGATAATCCTATATATCACGACGTTCCTGATACAAACGAGGCATTCCTTTCAAAGACACGCCGCAGCATAGAAAATCTTAAAAAACATAAAGAGATATTGTTGTCGCACGTAAGAGTGTTGCAATTCTGTGATAAATTGCACAAATGGCATTTAGATACTTTGGTCTCTCTAGCCTTTAGAATATTAAGAAAACCATTGGAATATAATCTTTTAAGCAAGAATCCTTCCTTGTTTTTGTTTAATATTTATAAGGTGGGATATCTTTGTTATATAATGCAAAAATAATAGGGACGCGATAAATCACACCCCTACTAATTTTCAATTTACCTCACCCACGTCTGCGAGCGGCCAATCCAACCTCTTTTATCAAGGGAGCCGCGCAGTGTTATGGTGTTATCATCTTTATTATAATAGACTTTGCCGTAATAATTTTTCTTTCCTTCTGGTTCGTAGATGATGCCGTTTTTCAACATACCATCGCATTCTTCCATGTCTTTCACGACGACCATATTTTCAAAGCCAGTATCTTTCAACTCCTCCCCTTTCCAGAAAACTCTCAATATCTTTCCGTAATAAAGACCGTTATCACCCTTATAAAACTCGACAACGCCTTTTGTCTCTCCTGTCACATCATCGACAGTACGCCATTCACCTAAAATCATTTCCACCTGAGCCGAAGCGAACATCGAAATGAAGAATAATATTATTAATAAAAGATGCTTTTTCATAATGTTGAATGTTGAATGTAGAATGTAGAATGTAGAATGTAGAATGTAGAATGTATAATGTATAATGTATAATGTATAATGTATAATTATTCATTCTTAATTCTTAATTTTCCATTCTTAATTTTCCATTCTTAATTTTCCATTCTTAATTCTTCATTTTCCATTCTTAATTCCTAATAAATTCTCAATAACGACTGGATAATGTTGATATTCGAGTTTATGAATTTTCGCTGCGAGGCTGTCGGCTGTTTCTCCTTCTTCAAGAGCGACTTGAGCTTGGAAGATGATTGCGCCGCTGTCGTAACATTCGTTGACATAATGAATTGTGATGCCAGAGACTTCTTCTTTAGCAGCGACTACTGCTTCGTGAACGTGTTCGCCGTAGAATCCTTTGCCGCCGTATTTTGGCAACAATGCAGGATGAATATTGACGATTTTATTTGGGAAAGCATCGATAAGATGTTTTGGGAGAAGCCATAAAAATCCAGCCAAGACAACAAGGTCGATATTTTGTTCTAAGAGTTCCTTTGTAAAATCTTCGCTTTTAAACTCCGCTCTATTGATGATTTTACAAGGAATTCCTAGGTTCTTGGCTCTTTCGATTGCGTATGCATTTGGATTGTTACAAATTACATTGACTATTTCAACTTCCTTATTATCTGCAAAATATTCTGCTATTCTTTGTAAGTTGGTGCCTCCGCCGGAGACAAATATCGATAATCTTTTCATATTTATTTTGTTAATTTCTATTTACGTTTAAAACTCTGACAATCTCATTCGGCTCAATATCGAACCAAATAATCCATTCATTTCCAGAATGTGTCATTCTTTTGTTAAAAGATTTTTTGTTATCTAAAAACATCTCTTTAACAGAAATCAAAGATAAGCCTTTTATCGTTTCGTTGTTATTATTTTTTAACAATATACTTCCATCTTCATTAATTCTATATTCAAGGTTTTGAAGTTGATATTGATATGTCATATATTTTGCGATGGTTGTCGGGAGCAAAAGATGCTCGTCTCGCATATCTGATAATATTTTAAGAGATTTATTAAGTCCATCCTTAGCGACTATTTTACCATCTTTAATTTCCCAAAAACCACGTTTATACTCAACCCAAGGCGCATAAAAATGTGTTATGAAAACATATCTAAAATCGACGATTTTATTTAACCGTTCCCTATTCACATAATATTCCCATCCCCAATTCTCGCCAGGATCTATTGTATATGGCGTTGTCCATTGCAGTATATCAGGATATGAAGGGTGACTTATAACTTTCGGCAATGGCAGTGCGTCGCCAAAGCCAGGATACGGGCGCATCAATTCATTTTCAAACATATACTCAACGAAAGGGCGCGGGTTCATATCTTCGTATGAAGCATTAAAAGGAAACTTCACGCCATACTCTTTCCATAAATCATAAACGTAACATGGTGAAGTTGAGTCTAATCCATCACAAACCATATCTTCTCTATTATTTCTAGCTCCATTGTTATAACCATGATCTATCCATGCTGGAGATGCAAAACAATCTCTCATAAAACACAAGGCTTCAGTAAGATATGAACTTGTTGAAGTGTATTGTTCTGGGGTGTGAAGACATATATCGAAACCTACATCTCTCAATTGTTTCAAAAAATCAAAAAATGAGGTATCCGTTTTTATAGTAGAATGCAATCCTGGGAAGTCTGGATTTTTTTCAAAATTCGTCACAGAATCAGGGTTGTGATAGAACACGCTTTTCGTCACAGGTATATCATAATAAGCAAAACCTCCTATTGCATCTTCAACATTCACAATATCTTCACTTCCGAAATATGTTGCACGATGTGTCTTAATATCCGCCCAATCTGCATGTTCTGTCCAAATAAATGCTGATTCATAGCCATCGAAAATAGGCATAATACGAGGCAAATCCGTTTTATCTGTCAATGAAATAACAAACGACATTTCCTGCGACGAGCCTTTTTTCATAAAAGTTGGAGAATTGTCAAGATAATGGTTAGCCGTGTCTAAAAGCTCATAACGCATCAGGATATGGTCATAATAATAATCAGCATTGACATAAGCCGTTGATTGTTCTATATCTAATTGTATTGAAGAAACATCATCTGGATGATAAATATTTAATTGCTTATCTTTATATTTAATGGAAAACCCTTCTTTATCCAAATAATAAACATTTTGATAATCACAAGTATCAACAAAAGGATTTCTTCTATAAACAATAAAATCATCATTTATGAAAGGTATTATCAAAGAAGACTTCAATACTTTTACATCTTCATTAAACGTTGTTTCTAAATGAAAATTAACATTTGGATTATTTTCTTCAGAAGAGAATGTCAGATTTGCCGTAAAGTGCTGAGTTGCTGAGTTGCTGAGTTGCTGAGTTACTGAGTTTTGAAATTCTGAAGTTTGAACTTCAATAGTATCATTATCAACAATCAAAGAGTAAAACAACGACAATGGTTTGGTCAATATATTATCATTTTCATCAGCTAGAACTATTTGATTTTTCTTTTCAGAATAAAGAATGTTAACAGATTTTGTGTTAAAAATATTTTTCAAATCCTTAGGAATATCATATTCTTCAATATCATCTATATAAGTCGGAATGTTAAAATATTTTATGTTTACACCAAAGTCATCAATAATGAAAGATTCAGCATTGTCATTTAGAATATAGCAATTAAGTTTTGAATTTCTAATTATATCATTTGGCAAGTTTAAAGACAAAGCATTGTTATACCATTGATTTTCTGCAACAAAACCATTTGACAATGGGAATGATTTCCAAAACAATGTTTTACCATCACGTTCTACAGAGAGCACGAAAATTGAATTTAGTTTAGAGTTAGCCTCAATTTTCATTTCTATAGAAATCAATGCATTAGAATATTTAACGCTATCATTTACATGAAAGTCAAAACCAAAGGCATACATCATATCCGTAGGGCACTCGCATACGTAATTTCCAGAAGCGGCTGCAGCATTTTCCACGCGGCGAATATTTTTCCACATCGAGTCGTCACATTCAGTTTCAAAATCATTAAAGAATGTTATGGAATTATCCGAAATACGATTATTGTTCTTACAGCTTAAAAATAAAATTATTAAAGATAAAGTCAGTGATAAAAGATATATTTTTTTTAAAATATTACACATACGTTTTTATTTTATTCTCTCCGTTTACAGTTCGTAAGACATTGCAAATCATTGCTTCTACCGTATAATCTTTAGGATAAGAGATTATTGGAGCTAGATTTTCAATTCGTTTGGAAAGATACTTAAAAAAACGATTGTCTGAGAATATTTTTCCTGACAAAATGATAGCATCTATTTCACCATCGAGTGTCACATAATGAGAAGCGATTTCTTTTGAAATTTGATAAGCCATAACATCTAAAATCATATCAGTTCTTTTATCATTCTTTAAGGATGCTATTTCGTCGCATGAGTTCGTTGCAATATAATGATGAAAAGTCGCATTTCTGTTAATAAGCTTTAACATTTCATCTTTAGTATAATGTTTTTTAAACATCATATCTAGCACATTTGACACTGGCATTGTTCCTGTTTCAAAGAAACCCATTGGACCGAATCCCATATATGCTTGATTTACATCTACGACGCATCCTTGTTTATGAGCTCCTACGGAAACATTTCTGTCGCTCACATGACAAAATACGATATTCAAATTTTCATAATTTTCATTAACAGATTTTGCATATTTATTCGACAGATATTTATGTACCAGTGCATGGAACAACGATTTCTTTCTTGTTATAGGATGTGAGAAAAAACTTGCCAATTCAGAGCGTTCATCAACAGATGCTGGGTCTACTACCAAAGCTTTCACGCGCAGTATATTAGCGATAGTAAAAGCCAGCAACCCAGCCATATTTATCACGTCATCGCCACCTGCTCCGTCAATCATATCGCCTATCATATTTTTATTTATATCATAAACACCTGATTCGCAAGGCTTAAGAAGTCCACCTTCAGCTACTATATATTGAATTGACTTAATATCTATAGCATCATTTCGCAACTGATTCATAATAGCATCGCGACGGAAAGGAAGTTGATCCATGATATTATCCATCAAAATAAAATCATCTTTCGAGTGATCTATATCTTTCTGATAGAATATATTTTCGTTTTTACTTACGGATATTCTCGTATAAAAGACCTCTGTTGTTATTGCTAAAATTATTGTTGGCATAATGTTAATTTTAACAATTCAACAATAAAAAAGCGATAAAGTTTTAAACCTTATCGCTTATTATAGTCATCTGTTTATATCTATCAATCCACATTATCGTGGAGGAAAGAATTGCTTTCGCGAAGTCCTTTATCTTTATTTGATGAATAAGATGAAATTTCTTGTTCCTCATTATCATTGAAAATATTGAGTCCCATGCGTTTATATGCCGGTTGATTTTCCATTTCTTCGATATGAGCTATTGATCTGAAGTTCATATTTAAAGAAGTCAGACGTTGACGGCGAAGCATTTCTTGTTGGTTTATTTCATTTTTTTCTTGTTCTGGTTTCACCTTATGTTTCACAAGTGTCTGAGTATCTGCACAGTCTTTAACGTAAGATGTTATTCCAAAATCATCATCGTCATCGTTGCTATTAAAAGGATTGTCATAGATGCGAGTTGTTGGCGCTGGTGATGGTGTATTAACAATTCTTTCAGAAGAAGTATTTCTTGTTGGATTAAATCCGCTATCATTACCGCCGATAGTATCGTCGTCATCTCCGAGAGTATGAATTTTTTTGATTTCTTTCTCTTTAGGTTCAAAAGATACAGGCTCTTCCACCTTTCTTTTATCGATGACTTGTATTTCTGGTTCTGGTTCTGGTTCTGATTTAACGTTTTGATTTGCTATTTGTTGAGGTTCTTCTGGAGCATTACCAGTCAAGTCGCAATACATTCTATGCACCTTCACGTCACTATCATTATCAGCTATCACATGACGTTTATTATCTTTTTCATTAAAGCCAGTAGCTATCAGAGTAACGTTGAGACCTGTTCCGAGAGAAGCATCTTCGCCATTACCCCATATCACCTCTGAGCAGTTACCTGTTGCATCTTGTACATATTCAGTTATTTCCATAACTTCATCGAGAGACACTTCATCGTTGCCAGATGTGATATATATAAGGATATTTTTAGCGCCTTTGATGTCAGAGTCATCAAGGAGAGGAGAATGCACGGCCTCTTCCACTGCGCGGAGTGCTCTATCTTCGCCTTCTGCGTAGCCAGAGCCCATGATTGCCTTACCGCTATCGCGCATGACGGTATTGACATCTTGGAAGTCGACGTTAACATAACCTGTCACGGTAATAATTTCAGCTATACCTTTAGCGGCGGTTTTGAGCACGTCGTCAGCTTTTTTAAAAGCCTGAGTCAGTTTCATATCGCCATATTCATCGCGGAGTTTATCATTACTGATTACGAGGAGAGTATCGACATGTTTACGCAGTTCTGCGATGCCATCGAGGGCTTGTTGTTGTCGGCGTTTGCCTTCGCAGCTGAAAGGCATTGTCACGATTCCGACTGTTAGTATATCAAGTTCTCTTGCCACGGAAGCCACCACTGGAGCAGCGCCTGTTCCAGTGCCGCCGCCCATACCAGCTGTGATAAACAACATCTTGGTATCTGCGCTCAACAATTCGCGCAACTCTTCTGTTGTTTCCAATGCAGCATCACGTCCCACATCAGGTTTATTACCTGCGCCGAGGGCTCGTTTTCCTAGATGCACTTTCATTGCGACAGGGCTTTTTTCAAGAGCCTGATAGTCAGTATTACAAAGTATAAAATCAACACCTTGGATACCTTCGGTAAACATGTGAGTAACAGCATTGCTACCACCTCCACCGACGCCAATAACTTTGATGATGTTAGGTCTTTCTTCCTTAGTGTCGAATTTAATTAAATCTGTCATAGTGTTTTATTATTTTTCTGTAATATCTTTATCTAAGTTTTCCGATTTAAAGATTTTTGATATCGATGTGATAATCTTAGTAATAGAAAATTCATTACCACTTTTTGGTGTTTCTGGCGCTACTTGTTCTTGTTCTTCATTTGAATTATCGCATTCGCCTTTCACCTTTTCATTTACTGTTCCAACCTGAATTTTACCTCTTTGGAGATCGTTTTCATATTTGGCAATTCCTTCTATAACTAGACCTATACCTGTTGAATACAAAGGACTTGCCAAATCTTCTGAAGTCTCATTTGCGAGATATTCATTAGGATAGCCCAATCTTACTTCGAGGCCTGTCTTAAATTCAGCGAGCTGACGAATATGTTTCATCATCGCGCCACCGCCAGTAAGCACGATACCTGCGATAAGCTTATGTTCCGAGTTAACTTTTTGAATTTCAAAGTTTACGAGGTCAAATATTTCTTCAAGGCGAGCTTGGATGATACTTGCCAAGTTTTTAAAAGAAATTTCTTTTGGTTCGCGTCCGCGGATTCCTGGTATTGAAACGACTTCATCTTCACTGTTTTCGCTTGCCACTGCAGAGCCGAATTTAACTTTAATTTCCTCTGCATGTTTTTTTATGATTGAGCAACCTTGACGAATGTCTTCTGTGATGATGTTACCTCCAAAAGGAATAACTGCTGTATGATAAATTATCTCATCGTAGAAAACAGCGATATCTGTTGTTCCGCCGCCTATATCAACGATAGCAACACCTGCTTCTTTCTCATCTGCGCCGAGCACAGCCGCTGCAGAAGCAATAGGTTCGAGTATCATATTTTCCATTTCGAGACCAGCATGTTCTATACATTTCACAATGTTCTTAACAGCTGAAGTCTGTCCAACAATAACATGGAAGTTCGCTTCTATCTTATTGCCAACCATACCCTTAGGCTGACGAATACCAGCTTCGTCATCTACGATATATTCTTGAGGTATAACATTGATGATTTCTTCACCTGGAGAAACACCAATCTTATACATATCTTGTCTTAACTTATCGAGTTCTTGATCTGATATTTCCACATCTGCATTTTCTCTAATCAAAACGCCACGATGTTGAATACTTTTGATATGATGTCCTGCTATACCGACATTAACGCTTTTAATCTCTACTTTTGACTGTTCTGATGCTTGAGCCACAGCACGTTTTATAGCATCCACAGTTTCTTCAATATTAAAAACCATTCCTCTCTTTACGCCGGTCGAATCTGTTTTTCCGTAACCACGTATTTCAATTTTACCATTAGGCATTTTCTCACCTACTATACAGGCGATTTTTGTAGTGCCTATATCAAGACCAACTATATAAACAGGATCACTCATATTTTCTTATTTTTTATTTTGGTACAAACTACTTGGTTTTTATAATTCAAGTTTATTTCTTTATAGTTATCAAGTTCAGGATTTCCTTGCATTTTATCAAAGAAATGCTTCATTTTTAATAATTTTCCTTTAATATCATTAACATCGCCAAAGATAACAATAATATTTGTGTTATTCACGGAAAAAATGTAATTTTTCTTTTTGTCACAATGAATTTGTTTCACGCAACTTCTTGCATAATCATCGGCGAGAACTTCTTTTACGAGAGTAAATGCTTGAGGCAAATCTGTCTTAAGGTAAGCTTCATCACCGACATTACCCAACTTATCGGCAGGAAAATTCAATCCGCTAGCGACAACAAGACGTGGAACATATTGATTATGACTTGGAAAAATATTACCTTCATTATCTACATAGACTGATTTTCCACTTTTGTTATACAATCTTGCCACAGGTTTGCATTCTTTAATTTCCACATCAAGATATTCTTTAAGATTGATATTTGCCTTAGCATCTGTAATCCAAGGATTTGCATATAAGGCATTCAACACAGAATCTACATCTATCATCTTGATTTGATTATTATTAGCCGTGTCGCATATATTTAATATCATATTATATGTCTTGTCATAATCGACGAATCCTTTTTCCGTTTGTCTTACGATTTCCAAGTTAACATCTTTAAGGTTATCATGAGAATGGTCGTAGGCGCAATACACCGACAAGGCTATCATTGATGACAAGGTGAATACCAGCAATAATATGTTAAGGATTTTTTTCATGATTTCAGCAATGTTTCTATTTGTGGCACAAAGCGATCTATGTCTCCGGCACCCATTGTCACAATCAGTTCCGGTTTAGTATTTTTTATTATCTCGAGGAGTTCTTCCTTTTGACATATTTGTTTTTCTTTACATGATATTTTCTCAAGCAGCACCGATGATGTCACGCCTGGCATTGGTTTTTCGCGAGCCGGATATATTTCCATCAGCAGCAGCTTGTCGGCGAGCGAAAGAGACTCCGCGAATTCATCCATGAAATCGTTTGTTCTTGAAAACAGATGCGGCTGAAACACCAATATCATCTTCTTTTCTGGAAATATCGTTCTAACAGCCTTCAATGTTGCTTTTATCTCTTCTGGGTGATGTGCATAATCATCGATATAACACACCTTTTCATTATTGACCCTTATGTCGAAACGACGTGCCACTCCTTGAAAAGTCGCTAGTCCTTCTCTTATAGCCTTCATATCAACACGAAGCTGAAGACAAGCTATGATAGCCGACAAGGCGTTCATAACATTATGTTCTCCAAAAAGTTGCATTTTATATTCTCCAAAATCAAGACCTTCTGATGTCACTACAGAAAATCTCGTCATACCATCAACAACCCTGACGTTACGTGCCATCACATCGGCATCCTTGAAGCCATAAGTCAATTTTTTCCTATCTGTAACTATAGGCAGGTCCCGATTACATATCACCACGCCTTCGGCTTTGGTCTTATCAACGAACTGATTAAAAGCCTCAACGACTTGTTGTTCATCGCCATATATATCAAGATGGTCGGCATCTATCGATGTCACAATACTAACATAAGGTGTTATTTGCAAAAACGACCTATCAAACTCATCTGCTTCCATCACAACAACCTCATCATTTTCATCACCGATAATGACATTGCTATTCATATTTTTTGCTATACCACCTATGAATGCCGACATCGGTTTTTGAGCATGATGCAAAAGATGTGACACCAAAGATGTCACCGTTGTCTTACCATGACTACCAGCCACAGCTACAGTATCACATTGACGTGATATTTCTCCCAATACCTGAGCGCGTTTTATTATTTTTATACCTTTTTCTCGAAGATAATTAAGCTCTTTTGAATCTGACGGAATAGCTGGTGTAAGTATCACGAAATCGATATTTTCAGGTATCAAATTCGGTTCATCTTCATAATGAATAAGAATGCCTTCTTCTTCCAATTTTTTCGTCAATGGTGATGGTGTTTTATCATAACCCGACACCTGACATCCTTTGTTATGATAATAACGAGCCAAGGCACTCATACCTATACCACCTATACCTAAGAAATATATGTTTTGCTTAGCAATCTTATTCATGACAAACATTATTTATTTAATATCAATTCTATTTGATCCACAATATCTTCTGCTGCATTAGGTCTTGCAAATTTAGCAATATTGTTTTTCATTTTCTCTTGTTTTTCAACATCACCCAACAATTCAAACACTGTTGGAAGCAATTCTTTTTCTGTTTCTGAGTTCTTCACTATCATCGCCGCATTGGCATTAACGAGGCTCATTGCGTTTTTCGTCTGATGATCTTCAGCAGCTGTTGGCAGAGGGACGAATACCACCGCCTTATTCAGCAAGGAAAGTTCAGAAATAGACATAGCACCTGCACGTGAAATCACCACATCAGCAGCTGCATAAGCCAAGTCCATCCTATCAATAAAAACTGTACATTTTATTCTATCCTGAAATTCGTTTTCCTCAACCTCTTTTACAGCCTTGTCATAATAATGAGCGCCAGTCTGCCAAATCATCTGACAATCATTTTCCCTAAAAGTTCCAAGCTGAGCAGATATGCCTCGATTTATTCCGAGTGCGCCCTGACTTCCTCCTACCAACAATATAGTTTTCTTTTCAGGATTAAGATCAAAATATCTCACGCCCTCGTCTCTTCTATCATTCATCGGAACAATATTGTTTCTCAAAGGATTACCTGTCAAAACAATTTTATCCTTAGGGAACCATTGTTCCATATTATCATACGCTACGCATATCTTGGCAGCTTTTTTTGCCACTATTTTATTTGTTATTCCAGGATATGAATTCTGTTCTTGTATCACGATCGGAATTCCCATTGATGCTGCTGTCTTCATCGTAGGACCGCTAGCGAATCCGCCAACACCTATAACCACATCTGGTTTAAACCTCCTCAATATTCTCCTTGCATTTATCATGCTACTGATGAGTTTAAAAGGGAAACTGAGATTATCCAATGAAATTTCTCTTTTAAATCCGCTAATCCACAATCCTTCAATAGGATATCCTGCTTTCGGCACCCTATCCATTTCCATACGGTTTTTTGCACCTATAAAAAGTATATCAGCCTGAGGGAAACGTTTCTTCAAGCTGTCGGCGATTGCTATAGCAGGAAAGATATGACCTCCTGTACCACCGCCACTAATTATCACTTTCGGTTGTTTCGAGTTCATTTTTTCTTTCATTGTTTTTATTTATTTCTTTTGATACGCTTAATATTATTCCGAACGAACATCCTGTGAACAAAAGCGATGTTCCACCCATGCTTATGAATGGCAAAGGCTGTCCCGTGACAGGGAATATTCCGACGGCAACACCCATATTTACCATCGCCTGCATCACCAGCAGAAACGCCAGGCCAAAGGCCACGAAACCACCGAACGACTGTGGTATCGTGACCATAATCCTTATCGCTCGATACAATAAGATCAAGTACAGCAGCACAACAAATGCGCCGCCCAGCAATCCGTATTCCTCTACAATTATGGCAAATATAAAATCAGAATATGGGTGAGGAAGATAATTGCGTTGTGTACTTCTTCCTGGAGCTTTTCCTATAAGACCGCCACCTGCAATGGCTATCTTTGATTGTATCGACTGAAAATCCTCTGCGTTTTCTTCTTTAGCGAGTTCTTCAGCACTTTTATCTTCGTCTTTTTTAAACTTTTCCGTAAAACTCTCTATACGTTGCACCCAGACACCTGTTCTTCCTTTATCCTCCGCCAAATTCAACACTATTATGATATAAATACTCATAATGACAAGAGCAGCTGCCAGAAATACCATGAGATATTTCATATTTATTCTTCCGACAAACAAAAGCACCAAGCAACTGGCAAACAAGATGCCTGCCGTCGAGAAGTTCTCTGGAAATATAAGTCCAACTACAGCCAATACTGGCAACATCAGCGGAATGAATGCGCTTTTAAAACTCTTTATCTCATCCTGCTTTATCGTTAATTCTCTCGCCACATATCCTATCAACGCTATCTTCGCAAAGTCGCTACTCTGGAATGATATACCGAAGATATGAACAACACGCTGAGCCTCATTTAAATTAGCGCCAAAAAGCAAGGTGTAAGCCAACAATGGGATAGAAATCCAAAACGCTATCTGAAAAAGCTTTGAATAATAAGTATATTTCAAAAGATGAGCTCCATATACTGCACCCAAACCCAATGCCAATGTCACTGCATGACGTAACAAAACATAAGTATTGTTACCATCGTATTTCGCATTAGCATAAGTTCCAGTTGCGCTATATACAGCCAACAGCGACATCAGAGTCAACATGGCAACAATCATCCATATTACCCGGTCTCCTTGAAACAACTTATTAAACAACTTCATAGTTATTATTTTAAAGAGTGAACATATTTTTTAAAATCATCGCCTCTGTCCATATATGAACTATAATCCACATTGACATGTGTTGCTGGAGAAAGCATCACGCTGTCGCCAGATTCAGACATCATTGCAGCCAACTGCACTGCCTTAGCTAAAGAGTTACAGTCGACGACATTATCTTTCAAGATTTCATCATACACCTTATGAAATCTCTCTGTGTCATTACCAATGCATATTATAGCTTTGACATGTCTTTTCACTTGAGCGACAAGGTCTTCACAATCTTTGTTATCAGCATAAGTAATCCATATTACTGGCTGGTGCATATTGTCGAAAGAAAACCAAGCAGCTTCTGTTGAACATGCCGCTGAATCGTCGTAATACGTAACGCCGTCAATAACATCTACATATTCATATCTATATTTCACATTATCGAAGTCACAGAAAGCCTGTTTGATACTTTCTTTTCTTATCTGACTCATTTTTGATGTGATAGTAGCAGCCGTTGTCATAGCAGCTGTTCGTCTACCTTGTTTTGCCAATTGTTCTAATGTCATAATATTTCAGTATATATTTTATAATTATCTAATTTTCAATGTCAATATTGCCACTGCAGCCAAGATTATACTTATAATCCAGAATCGAAACGTTATCTTTGTCTCATGATAAAGCTGCGATGATCCTTTAAACATCACTTTACATCCTGGGTCATTTTTCTCCACCAAGGCCATCGATGTCCTATAATGGTCATGCACTGGTGTTCTCTTCCACAGACGCTGCTTGACGCCTTTTCTCTTTCCTGCCTTATAATAAAACTTCTGTAATATCACAGAAAGACTTTCCCATAAGAAGACGCCGCATATCAGTGGCAACAATAATTCCTTATGTATTATGATAGCCGACACTGCAATGATACCGCCTATTGTCAAGCTTCCTGTATCTCCCATAAATATCTGTGCTGGATATGAGTTATACCACAAAAATCCTATCAAGGCACCAACAAAAGCACACATGAACACAACAACCTCTTCACTTCCTGGAATAAACATAATATTCAGATAATCAGCCATCATCAAGTTACTCGACACATAAGCTAAAATACCGATAGCAATACCCATTATTGAAGAATTCCCCGCCGCCATACCGTCCATACCATCGTTGAGATTAGAACCGTTAGACACTGCTGTCACAACAAAAACCGTCAGCATAACAAAGAAAATCCAGCCTGCCCAGTATTTGTAAGGTTCACCCAAAAAGTTAAATAAATCTGAATAGTTCAGGTTGTTATCTTTAATAAAAGGTATCGTTGTTCTTGTCGATTTAACATCTGGAGTCTTGATGACAATTTCTTTATTATCCTCAATCTTTGTCTCAACTTTCTCGTTCATCACGACTGCAGGGCTAAAACGCAAAGTAAGTCCAACTATCAGTCCTAGAAGCACTTGTGCTGCAACCTTATACCATCCGTTAAGACCATCTTTTTTCTTTTTAAAAGTCTTGATATAATCGTCAGCGAAGCCAACTACGCCCAACAATATTGTTGTTATTATCATCAATATCATATAGGTATTTTTCAGTTTACCTATCAAGAGACATGGTATCAAGATTGCTGTTATGATGATAAGTCCACCCATTGTTGGCACGCCTTTTTTCTGTGTATTAAATGGGTCGATACTCTCATCTCTTTGAGTTTCTGCAATTTGATGTTTCTTTAATAATTTAATAAAATATTTTCCAAATAATATTGATATTACCAAAGACACTATTATTGCGAACAAAGCGCGGAAGGTCACGTAAGTAAACATTCCTGCACCAGGGACATCGCAACATTTATCCAGATATTCAAACAAATAATATAACATTTCTAATAATTTTTATTTTTCGTTAAATGCTTTTGTCAATTCTTCCACATCATCGAAATGATGTTTTACGCCTTTTATTTCTTGATAATTTTCATGGCCTTTACCAGCAACGAGTATGATGTCACCTTTTTTTGCGAGTGCCACTGCTGTTCTTATAGCTTCTCTTCTGTCCGTTATGCTCAGCACCTTATTATAATATTCGCCGCCGACACCAGCTTTCATCTGTCTTATTATCTCTTCAGGCTCTTCGAAACGAGGGTTATCGCTAGTAATGATGAGTCGATCACTTTTCGCCACTGCCACTGCCGCCATCTCTGGTCTCTTGGCAGCGTCTCTGTTACCGCCAGCACCTGCTATCGTTATTAGTGTTTCGTTATGAGTTCTTATCTCGTTAATTGTATCTAGCACATTCTTCAAAGCATCTGGAGTATGAGCATAATCGACTATGCCTACGATGCCAGCCTTCGACTGCACAACTTGAAATCTTCCAGGTGCACTTTGAAGCTTACTTATACCCTTAAACAAATCATCATCATTCATTCCTAATAACGACGCTGCTCCAAATATCGCAAGTAAATTACTTACATTAAACCTTCCAACCAAATAAGTAAATATATTATTACCATTGATTTTCAACTCCATGCCATCAAAATAAGATTCTAAGACAAGGCCCTTAAAATCAGCATCTGTTCTCAAAGAATATGTCTTTTTCTTTGCTTTTGTATTTTGAAGCATCACCATACCATTCTTATCGTCGAGGTTAGTGAGAGCGAATGCTGAAGCTTCAAGATTATCAAAAAACTTTTTCTTAGCATCACGATATGCGGCAACAGTCTTATGATAATCAAGGTGATCGTGCGTAAGATTTGTAAATATACCACCTTCAAAATGAAGTCCTGCTATTCTATCCTGATCAACAGCATGAGAACTCACTTCCATAAAAGCGTATTCACATCCAGCATCAACCATCTTACTCAGCATCTCATTGATTTGCAGCTGGTCGCCAGTAGTATGTGTAGAAGGAACAACCATATTGTTTATCCTATTTTCTATTGTCGACAACAAACCGCAAGGATAACCTGCATTGAAAAAAAGTCTGTACAACAAAGTCGCTATCGTTGTCTTGCCATTAGTTCCTGTAACGCCAACAAGTCGCAACTTCTCCGAGGGTCTGCCATAAAATTCAGAGGCTGCAAATCCCAAAGCTTTCGCTGTATTATCCACGACATAATAAGTAACGTCATCACTAATATCTTCTGGAAGTCGCTCACAAACAACGACACGACATCCTAGTTCTATAGCTTTAGAAATATAATCATGACCATCGACCTGCGTTCCACGAACAGCAAAAAACGCTACACCTTCCGCCGATTTCCTTGAATCGAAAACCAAGGCCGACACACTCCTATCATCACGTCCTAAGATTTCAATGACATTACACTTTCTTAATATGTCGCTTATATTTTTCATTTTACTTTAAAGTTAAATTAATAACACTTCCTTTTCTCAATTCCGATCCAGCCTTTACCGACTGTGATTTAACTTTGCCATATCCGTCAAATCTCACTTTCCAACCCTTTGATTCCAAAAGATACACCGCATCAGATATATTCATCCCCTTAACATTTGGAACTATATTATCCTCAAATTCAACAGAGTTAACAAAAATCTCATCATCTGTCTGTTTCACTGAAACCCATTCATTATTTTCAACATTATCCACAAATGGTATATTCTCCATATTGCAATAATCCAAGAAATCATTAAAATAAACCATAGAAGCATCAGTGAATGAATTACAATCGGCCTGATATTCACCAGTCTCATCAACTACACCCAAACGAGTAGCATAAATCTTCTCTGCCAATTCTTTAAATACTGGTCCTGAGACAGAACTACCATAATATCTCTTGCCACGTGGATTGCTAACTACTATGATACAAGAATATTTAGGATTATCAGCAGGAAAATATCCAACGAATGTAGCTGTATAATTCTTCTTATTATAACCTGCCGAGCCTTGAGAAATCTGCGCCGTACCTGTCTTTCCCGCAACAGAAAAACCTAACTTACTCATACTCTTTGCTGTACCATTCTGTACTACACCTTTCAAAAGTGTCTGTAAAGTAGATATCGTTCTCTCCGAAGCAATACGTTCATTTATCACAATAGTATCAAACACTTGCTTAACCTCATTGCTATGACGTATTTCTTTAACAAACTGCGGCTTAACCATCACACCATTATTCGCTATGGCATTATAAAACGTCAGGATTTGTATCGGCGTAAGCATAACCTCATAACCTATTGACATCCATGGCAAAGAAAGCTTAGACCATCTCTTATCTTTTGTCGTTTTAATATCAGGTTTTGCCTCACCTTTAATATCTAAGTTCAGAGGTTCATTTATTTTTGTCTGATATATAAGATCAATATATAGTTGCGGATTGTCCGAGAACGCATCTTCCACCAATGTTGCAAAAGCTATATTCGACGATTGTTCAAAGGCATTACGTATCGTAGAATATCCGTTTTCATCTGTTACACGATGAGAGTCACGCATTGTTCTTCTATAAAACACCTTATAATCGGTAGTTCCCAACTGAAGTTTATCGTCAATATCTAAATCGGGATTATTTTCAAGAAGTGTAAGCATTGTAACCGCTTTAAATGTCGACCCTGGCTCCACATTATGACGCAAAGCAAAATTATAAGCCTCTTCGTATTCGTTTTTCTTCTCATTATAACTCAAAGAAGCCATCACCTCCACGAAACCAGACTTAACATCCATAAGCACCACACAACCCTGAAGTGCATCATTTTCTATAAGACATTTCTTAAGAGCATTTTCTGCAACATCTTGTATCTCAATATCTATAGATGTATAAACATCATCACCATTTATTGGCTCCATATTTTCTGCTGATGGCATAGGCATCCAGAAATTACCGTTGATACGTCTAACCAGCTGCTTTCCATCGCAACCCTTAAGATTATCATTATAAGCACCTTCTAATCCAACAAAAATATCTTCCTCTTCCCTGACATAACCTATAGTTCTAGCTGCAAGCTCGCCATAAGGCAACTCTCTAACATAACTTCTTTCAGCAATAAAACCACCTTTATTCTTTCCTTCTTTAAAAATAGGAAACTTCTGCATTCTTTTATAGTCAGCAACGCTTACCTTATTGGCTATCTTAACATAACGTTTCTTTTTAGCACGAGAATCTTTCAAATAAGAAACATACTGTTGCTTCGACTTATTCTTAAGCAAACGGCTCAAGCTATCAGCCAATTGATCAACATCACGTTGAAACAATTCCGACTTGACAGAAACAGGGTCAAAATAAATACTATATCTAGGCACCGACGTCGCCAACAAAGTACCATTTTTAGAAATCACATTACCTCTATGTGCCTTTTCATCTCTGATTTTCAATTCCCTTTTGCTAGCTTTCTCTAAAAGTTCATCTTTTTGTCTCAATTGGATATTAGCAATAGCCAAAACAATCCAAACTCCAACAGCCACAACGATAAAATAAACCAGAAAAACCCTCCACAGCACATCATTCTTAGGATCAATCTTCATCACAGCCTCCTTTCTCATCCACAACAATTTTCTTCAGTGGCTCGACAGACTCTTTTATCCCTTTAGTCTTCAACATATTCACCATATTAGACTGTTTCGTAATCTTTGTTATTTCCGATTTAAGATAAACATACTCCACATGAAGATCTTCTATTTTACGATTCAACCTCGCAATTTCACGGCTCATATCTTCCGCAATGTAAACATTTGTAATATAAAACATTGACAAGAAAACGATATAAAAAAGAAACGGAAACAAATTCACGAAACCATCTTTGGAGAATATATCTCCACCCATGATATCTGCCATCAAGCGACTCACCTTCGACCTCTTTTTAGGTTTAAGCTCAGATGTAGCATCAGCATATCCAAGAGACTCAATTTCATCAACAGCAGACACTTCCTCATCTGCGAATTTTCCGATATTTCTATTCAAAAACTTCATTTGCCTCTCCTTTCCGCCACTCGCAGCTTCGCACTTCTAGCCCTACTATTCATCTGAATTTCAACATCAGTAGGAACAACAGGCTTACTTGTCATTAATTTATAAGGTGTAAGCTGATTGCCAAAGAAATCCTTTTCAAGATTACCATCAGCATTACCAGTCTTCATAAAATTCTTTACCAATCTATCTTCTAGAGAATGATAAGAAAGTACCACCAATCTTCCCCCTGGATTAAGGACATCAGCACATTGCTCCAAAAACATCTCAAGAACTTTCATTTCTTCATTGACCTCAATTCTAAGAGCCTGAAATATCTGAGCGAGCACTTTATTTTCAGAGCCTCTTGGCAAAAACCTTGCAACAGCCAACTTCAACTCTCCTGTAGTTTCTATTGGCTTCACCTCTCGCGCCATTGTTATAGCATCAGCTATAGCCATAGCATTTCTCAATTCTCCATAACGAGAGAGCACCGAAGCCAAAGACGACACATCATAAGTATTAACAACACTTGACGCATCGACCGCTGCATTCTGATTCATTCTCATATCAAGACGTCCATCAAAACGAGTTGAAAAGCCCTTCTCAGGAGTGTCAAACTGATAAGAAGAAACGCCAAGATCAGCAAGTATACCATCGACCTTACCTCCACAATAAAGCTGAAGGAAGTTTTTCATATAACGAAAATTCTGCTGAATAAACGTAAAACGACTATCATCGATGACATTTTTTGCAGCATCTTCATCTTGATCAAAAGCATAGAGACGACCATCTTCACCCAAACATTCAAGAATACGACGTGAATGACCGCCACCACCGAATGTCACATCAACATAAGTTCCATTAGGCTTAATATTCAAACCTTCAATAGTTTCGTTTAACATTACAGGAATATGATACATCTCTTTAAGTTTTATTTGTTAACCAATAAAATCACAATCACCTAATTTTGCAGTAAGCATCTCTGCAAATTCTTTTTCAGAAATCTTAGAATCTTCTATTTCCTTCAACGAACGATCCCAGATCTGCATTCTGTCAATCAAAGAAGTCATAACAACTTCCTTAACCAAGCTTGTCTTTTCCATCAAGTCTTTAGGAATTTGAAGACGACCATTAGCATCGACTTTCACCATACGAGCGCCCGCATTAAAACGACGAATCAACATCACATTCTCAGCTTTGAACGGATTCAACTTACCAAGTTTCTCCTGCATCGAACGCCAGTCACTCATTCCAAAAAGCTCAAGACAATCACCAAAAAGACTAGGACGAAGCACAAAGCCCTCTTCTATCACATCTCCAAGCTGTTCCTTAAAACTGCTAGGAAGAAGAAGTCTGCCCTTACTGTCTAATTTACAATAATATTCGCCTATTGGATAATTCATTCTCAAATCATTTTTTCAACTCGTAAAATTAGTGCATTTTTTCCCACTTTACACCACTTTTTTCCTATTTTTTTTCAAAAAGTTTTCAACAATATTCCAACAGGCAGTAAAATATGGGGAACTGAGGATTTAAGGAACTGAGGAATTGAGGAACTAAGGGACTAAGGGACTAAGGAAGCCCTCATACCCTTAATTCCTCATACCCTTAATTCCAAAATAAAAATCTCTTGCTTTATTTTAATAATTATTTATTTTTGCAAAGTGGAAAAAGTCGTTACATAAAGCGACTTATAATATTGAACAGAATGAGCAATAACGAATCATTACAAATTGACATTGAAAAGATTATTGGAGAAAAACTTCCTAAGCTTGCAAAAAAGCTTCCTCGTTTTGTCTTCAGATATTTAAAAAAAATACTTCATCAAGATGACATCAACGGCTTATTAGGCAGAACTGAAGGCGTTTCTGGACTAGCATTCGTTACCGAAACAATGAAAGAGTTCAAGACTTCAGTAAATGCCATCGGTCTAGATCACATCGACAAAGACGGTCGCTACATCGTTGCCGCGAATCACCCTATCGGAGGCCTCGACGGCATTGCTCTCATCGACACCGTAGGCAAGATAAAACCCGACGTCATCACTCCTGTCAACGACTTCTTGCTTTTTGTCCCTAATTTAAGACCTCTTTTCATTCCAGTGAATAAACTAGGCAGCAACGCAGATAATATCAAGATTTTCAACGAGACATTCGCTGGCGACCGAACTATCTGCTACTATCCTTTCGGCTTATGTTCAAGAAAACATAAAGGCAAAATCATAGACTTAGAATGGAAAAAGACATTCATCACAAAAGCAAGAACATATCATCGCGACATCATTCCGACACATATTTCAGGAAGAAACAGCAATTTCTTCTACAACTTATCAAACATACGCAAGAAATTAGGCATAAAAGGCAACATTGAAATGTTATTTTTGGTAGATGAGTTTTACAAACAAAAGAATCAGACTCTCACCATAACATTCGGCAAGCCAATACCTTGGCAGACATTTGACGGAAGATACACCGACAGCGAGTGGGCCATGAAGCTAAGAAACTTCTCATACAACCTTCCTGCCGATTGCGAACAAACTTTTGACCCAGAAAAAAACTATACAATATAAATTATGGAAAAAATCATCGACGCTGTTCCAACAGAAGACATCATAAAAGAACTTACAGAGGAACGTTTTGTTAGAAAAACAAATTTTGGTCACAACGAGATTTACATCGTCAATGCACACAACGCACCTAATACCATGCGTGAGATAGGTCGTTTGCGCGAATGGGCTTTCCGCGAATCTGGCGGCGGCACAGGAAAGAGCATCGACGTTGACGAATTCGACACAAGAGACGAAGCTTACTTCGAGCAGCTAATCGTATGGGACCCAGTCGAAAAAGAAATACTCGGAGGCTATCGTTTCATCGAATGCAACAAACTTCCAATCAAAAACAACGGACAAGTAGACACCCCTACATCAGAGTTATTCTACTACTCAGAAGATTTCATCAAGAACTATTTGCCATATACCATAGAACTAGGACGTTCTTTCGTCCAGCCAAAATACCAATCTACTGGCAACGTAAGAAAAAGCATCTTCACCCTTGACAATCTATGGGACGGACTTGGCGCAGTGCTCACACAAACACCTAACGCTAAATATTTCTTCGGCAAAGTCACGATGTACTCCCAATACGACAAAGCGCTCCGCGATATGATACTTTTCTTCATGCACAAATTCTTCCCAGATAACGACAATCTCATCTATCCTTATCCTGAAGTCGCTATCAAAACCAAGGCGAGAAAAGCCATCATGAAACTGAGACTCGACGGCAACAACTACCAAAACAGCTACCGTACTCTCAGCAAATACATTCGTGAAAACGGTTCTGTAATTCCTCCATTGTTCAACGCTTACATGAGCCTTTCTGCAACAATGAAGACATTTGGAACAGCTTTAAACGCACCATTCGGGAACGTAGAAGAAACCGCTATCCTTATAACAATAGAAGACGTTTATCCAGAAAAAATAGAACGTCACCTCATCTATAATAAAGACGAAAAACCAGAACACTTGAAGTAGAACTGAGGATTTGAGAAACTGAGGAACTAAGGATCTGAGGAAACCCACATACCTTCATACCCTTAATTCCTCATACCCTTAATTCCCCAAAATACCATGATAATAAGAAAAGCTGCTTTCTTACAGAGTAACACCAAGGTTGACAAGTTGCCGAATGCCAACAAACCGGAATATGCTTTCATAGGACGCTCCAATGTTGGCAAGTCATCATTAATCAATATGTTGACAAACAAGAAACAACTTGCGAAGACATCATCCACTCCTGGAAAGACAATAACGATAAATCACTTCATAATCAACGACGAATGGTATCTGGTCGACTTGCCAGGATATGGTTTTGCGCAGCGTTCTAAGAAAGACCGCGAGTCGTGGAAAGTGATGCTCGACAGTTATATCAAGAACAGAAAAAATTTGGTCTGTATGTTCGTCTTGGTCGACAGTCGCATCGAGCCACAGAAAATCGACTTGGAGTTCATCAGTCACCTCGGAGAATTGCAAATGCCATTTGGTATCATCTTTACAAAAGTAGATAAGATAAAAGACGCAGAACTTCAGCGTAACGTACAAGTTTACAAAGACAAACTTGCCGAGCAATGGGAAGAGCTCCCTCCTATTTTCATCACGTCTTCGGAAAAAGAAATAGGAAAAGACGACGTCTTGAATTACATCGACAATCTCAACGACCAATTAAAAAACGTTACTTTTTAAGGCTTTGAGCTATGAGCTTAAGTTTTAAAAAACAAAATAAGCCTCAGGACTTCAAAACATTTTGAGTTTCTGAGGCTTCTTATTTCTGGAATTTCTTAAAAAAATCAGTTTGCTTCTTCAAACTTTCTTATCAGTTCTTCTGGAGATAATCCTAGGTTTTCCAAAGTAGACTTTACATCTCCGACCATAGGATTATCAGGATATTTTTCAATGAACTGACGATATGTAATTTCTGCTTTTTGCAAGTCGCCAATCATATTTTCATAGACGAAACCTTTGATAAACATCGCCATTGGCGTCATCTCAAAATCAGGATATTTCTCTATCAACACATCAGCTATCTCAAGAGCTTTCTGCGGACCTTCAGCATTTACGCCAACTGCTATATCAAGAGCCTTGAAAAGAAAATCTGGAGATTGACTATCATTAGGATTTTGTTCTGCAAAAAGAACATAAGCATCAACGAGTTGAACTACATTATCATTTGTAGGCTTAGCATCTTTAGCTAACACCTTTGCTTCGAGCTCATTGATTTTCTCTACCGACATCTTTTCGCCACACGACAACATCATCAATGCAACGAATATACTTAACAATTGTTTTTTCATAATGAGTATTTAATGAACAATGAATAATGTAGAATGAATAATGTAGAATGATATTTTTGTAATTTTTAATTATCCATTATACATTTTTCATTATCAATTATGCATTATGCATTGTGAATTATGAATTAATTTATCGTCTTCTTTTCGCTGGGAAAATCATTTTATAATCGACGGGAACGAAGCCTTCTGAGATATTGCGCAACTTGTTTTTGAGCATCATTTTGCGCATTGGAGCTACTCTGTCGACATATACTTTTCCTTCGAGATGGTCGAATTCATGTTGGAAGACGCGAGCGCATATTCCGTCGAGTTCTTCCTCATGTTCAACGAAATTTTCATCTAAATAATTGACAGTCACTTTTGATGGACGAACCACGTCTTCATTCATATCTGGAAGACTGAGGCAACCTTCGCGGAATGTCCATGTCTCTTCTGAAACCTCTACGATTTCAGGGTTGATGAACACTTTTTTGAAACCTTTTGCTTCAGGATAATTCTCGACGAAAGGCTCAGCGTCGATAACGAATAATCTTATTGACTTATTGATTTGAGGAGCTGCAAGTCCGACGCCTTCTGTGTGATACATAGTCTCGAACATATCAGCTATAAGTTGTTGCAAACCTGGATAATCAGGAGTTATTTCTTCTGCTATTTTCTTTAAAACAGGATGGCCGTAAGCCACTACAGGTAATATCATACTTTAAAATTTAAAATCTATTTTTCTTTATTGCTTCCGATTCCATATAAGACTGCAAGATGATGGTAGCGCTGATGGTATCGACGAGCGCCTTATTCTGACGTTGCTTTTTACCCAAACCAGCATCAATCATAGTCTGAAACGCCATCTTAGAAGTAAAACGCTCATCGTGACGTTTGATGTCCATCTCTGGAAGTGCCTTTCTCAGCTGACCGATAAAAGGCTCTATGTAACGACTTGATTCAGAAGGATTGTTCTGCATATCTTTTGGTTCTCCAATCACGATGGTCTCAACGTTTTCTTTCTTGACATAATCCAAAATAAATGTCAATAAATCTTTTGTATCGACTGTTGTTAATGAATTTGCGATGATTTGCAAAGGGTCGGTCACTGCGATGCCGCAGCGTTTCCTTCCATAATCGATTGCCATTATTCTTGCCATTTCTTAATTTTTGTTTGCAAAGATAAGAAAAAAAGACTACAAGACAACGAGACTACAAGACTACAAGATATTAATTAGGAGTTAGGAATTAGGAGTTTGGAGTTAGGAGTTAGGAATTGAGGAACTGAGGAACTGAGGAACTGAGGGTATGAGGGATTTTTTATTGCTATTTTGAAAAATAATTTTTCCAAAAAACTTGTTGTTTTGTTGTCATGTAGTCTTGTTGACTTTTACTATCTTTGCACAAGTATCATTACTTCATAACAACATTACTACATTACTAAATAATTATGGAAAATTTAAGAAACATCATAGAAAACGCTTGGGAGGACCGAGCTTTATTGGAAAAAGAAGAAGTCCGCGATGCCATTTGCGCTGTCATTGAAAAGTTAGACAAAGGCGAGTTTCGTATTGCTGAAAAGATTGAAGACAAATGGATTATCAACGAATGGCTGAAGAAAGCTGTTTTGATGTACTTCCCTATCAACAAGATGGAAGTCATGGAGAGCGGCGTTTTTGAATATTACGACAAGATGCCTTTGAAGAGAGGCTTTGAAGAAGCAGGCGTGCGCGTCGTTCCGCCAGCGACAGCCAGATATGGAGCCTTTATTAATAAAGGTGTTATCTTGATGCCATCGTATGTCAACATCGGAGCATACGTCGACAGCGGCACAATGGTCGACACTTGGGCGACGGTAGGTTCATGCGCACAGATTGGAAAGAACGTACACCTGAGTGGTGGCGTCGGCATTGGCGGCGTGTTAGAGCCATTACAAGCTGCGCCTGTCATCATCGAAGACAACTGCTTCATCGGTTCGAGATGTATCGTCGTTGAAGGCGTGAGAATTGAAGAAGAAGCCGTACTCGGAGCCAACACTGTCATCACAGCATCGACAAAAATCATCGACGTAAGCGGAAATGAACCTGTTGAATATAAAGGCTACGTGCCAGCACGTTCCGTCGTGATTCCAGGCTCATACACCAAACATTTCCCAGCAGGAGATTATAACGTTGCATGCGCTTTAATCATCGGAAAGAGAAAAGAATCGACAGACAAGAAGACATCATTGAATGATGTTTTGAGAGAATATAGCTTATCGGTTTGAAGTGATGGAGTAATCTAGTAATGAAGTGATGGAGTTAAATATACATCTTCATCACTTCATCACTTCATTACTCAATTACTTCATTACTTCATTACTCAATTACCAATATACCAAATAAAAAAAGAGGCGATTTTCATCGTCTCTTTTTTGAGGGTGGAAGATGGGACTCGAACCCACGACCCACGGAACCACAATCCGGTACTCTAACCAACTGAGCTACATCCACCATCTGATTGCGAGTGCAAAGATACAACTTT
>JAZOSK010000006.1:0-1795 GCA_045657145.1 Bacteroidales bacterium
ACTTGTTCGCATACGGCGAGGCATTGGGTGGCGGGCTTCAAGATGTCAACGCTCTTCTCGAAAAAGCTGGCAATCCTAAGAGATACAAAAACCTCGTAGGCTTGACACTCGGCACAGGATTCGGCGGCGGCGTGGTCCTCGACGGCCGTCTGTTGCAAGGCGACAACTCAGCAGGCGCAGAAGTATGGTGCATGAGAAATATACTCTATCCTCAGACAAGTGCAGAAGATTCTATCAGCATCAGAGGCGTACGTCGCGTCTATGCTCGTGAGGCTGGAATTGAGTTCGATGCAGCACCTCAACCTTTCGACATCTGCGAGATTGCATTGGGCAACAAAGAAGGTAACAAAGAAGCAGCTCTCAAGGCATGGGACGAATTCGCTACAGTATTGGCCGACATCATCGCTAATATCGCTACTGTCATCGACGGCATCGTGGTTCTCGGCGGCGGTCTCTCTGGCGCAGCGAAAATATTCATGCCTAAAGTCGTTGAACATCTCAACACAGCATATCCTGGTTTAGACGGAAATAAAATCCCAAGAATGGAGATTTCAGCATATAACCTCGATGATGAAGAAGGCAGAAAAGCTTTCACCGAAACATCAGGCAAGATGATAAAAGTGCCGTTCTCTGATAAAGAAGTATGGTACGACCCGTCAAAGAAAATCGGTGTCACCGCAACAAAACTCGGAACATCATCAGCAGTATGCATCGGAGCGTATGCTTTTGCAATGAACAAATAAAGTCGCAGAGTTTATAAGAGTATGAGAAAGATATTAATTGTTTTGATATTTTTTTTACTAAATCCTTGTAGCAATCAGGCGCAAGGATTTAGTCCATATCATACAAATATTATTGATTATAACGGTTACTCTTATCCTTTTTTCCCTGGTTGTGACGAATGGGATGACATGAATTATTCTCAACGTTTAGAATCTCTCCAGATTCCATCCGACACTTTGGAAAATATATCTACATCGAGATTGCTGGAAACCTGCCTTTACTATCCATACAACATAGATATTTTGTATTCTGACAATTATTTTACAGGTTTTGAAAATATACGAAACGATTTTAACGGATACACTGAATTGTTTCTGCGCAGCACTTTCATTCAAGAACTGATTGATTTATATGCTTCAAGAGATGTGTTTTTTATTGAACAAATAAATGATGATTACGACTGCGGTCAATACTCTTTTGATTTCATGTTATTAGAACTATTGATATTTGAAGGCATGGAGCACGCAACTGAGACGCAGCTTAATCAAATCATTACATTAGTGACAATTAAAAAAAGTCAACGAGAATCTCTTAAAGAATATTACAGCAACAATGGAATAGCAGACGAAATCTTAAATAAAGCAGAAACATTAGAAGTCAAAAACGAAACTATTGAATTCGACATAAAACTATCACCGAATCCTTTGACAAATATTCTTACTGTCACTTATTCGTTACCTCTTGAAATACACCATGCCATTATAACAATTTACGATTTAAGCGGAAGAAAAATCAAGAGAGAAAGACTTGATAGCGAAGAAAAGACACTGACTTTAAATCTTGAGAATCTCCATCCAGGGACTTATATTTATACCATCAATTGCAAAGATTTTTCAAAAACAGGAAAACTGATTAAAAAATTATGACACTAAAAATAGCTTGCGTGCAGACCGACATCATCGCACGAAATCCTTCAGAAAACTTCAGGCATCTTGATGAGCTTTTTTCAAAAATTCAAGATGACAGAGATATTATTATCTTACCTGAGACTTTCACAACAGGCTTCCCAGCA
>JAZOSK010000007.1:0-5066 GCA_045657145.1 Bacteroidales bacterium
GAAAATGTGTTAGGATCTTATTTACCTTATATTGAAAAACAATGAGTAAGAATTTAGAACTTTTAACAGCTCCATTACGCAAGGCAAATCCTGTCACAGTATTAATATTAGGTATCTGCTCTGCTCTCGCCGTAACAGCTAAGCTCAAACCGGCATTGGTAATGGCTCTTTCAGTAACAGTGGTTATCGCATTGTCAAACCTTGTTATCTCTTTATTAAGAAAAGGTATTCCTTCAAAGATACGTATCATCGTACAACTTATAGTTATTGCAACTTTAGTTATCTTAGTTGACCAATTCCTCAAGGCTTTCGTTTATGATGTAAGTAAACAGCTTTCAGTATTCGTAGGTCTTATCATCACCAACTGTATCGTTATGGGTCGTCTCGAAGCTTTCGCTATGGGTAACGGTCCATGGGAATCATTGCTCGATGGTATTGGCAACGGTCTCGGTTATGGTATCATTTTAGTTATCGTTGCTTTCTTCCGCGAACTCTTCGGTTCAGGAACATTGCTCGGTTTCCAAGTCATCCCTGAAGGACTTTACAATTTCGGATATATGAACAACGGTCTTATGATTTTACCTCCAATGGCATTGATTATTGTTGGTATCATCATGTGGCTCCAAAAACCAGAGGAGGATAAGAAATAATGGAATCATTAAGTATTTTCATCCGTTCGATATTTATCGACAATATGATATTTGCATATTTCTTGGGAATGTGCTCATATCTCGCAGTGTCTAAAAATGTTAAGACATCATTCGGCCTCGGTGTGGCAGTCGTTTTCGTTCTCGCTATCACAGTGCCAATCAACTATTTGTTAGATAAATTCGTTTTGTCAGCAGGCGCATTGTCATGGATTAGCCCTAAGTTCGCTGATGTCAACTTAGACTTCTTGACATTTATCCTTTTCATCGCTATCATCGCAGCTATAGTTCAGATTCTTGAGATGGTAGTAGAGAAATTCACTCCAGCATTGTATTCATCATTAGGTATTTTCTTGCCTCTTATCGCTGTTAACTGCGCTATCATGGGTGGCTGTCTCTTTATGCAAGAAAGAGACTTCAGCTCAGTAGGCCAATCACTTTCTTACGGTTTGGGTTCTGGTCTCGGCTGGTTACTCGCTATCGTAGGTATTGCAGCTATCAGAGAAAAAATCAGATATTCTCATGTTCCTAAGTCATTACAAGGCACAGGTATAGCATTCATCGTTACAGGTTTGATGGGCATCGCCTTCATGTCATTCCTCGGTATAACTTTCAAATAATTAATGTTACAGTTTAAAAAAGAAAAGAAATGAGTACTACATCTATTATTTTATTAAGTATTGCAGTATTTTTAGTCGTTGTCTTGATTCCTGTAACAGTATTGGTTATTGTTAGAAAGAAACTTGCTCCACAAGGCAAAGTTAAAATCAACATCAACGGTGAAAAAGAAATCGAAGTAGAACCAGGCAACTCATTGCTTGGCACTTTAGCTAACGAACAAATTTTCCTTCCATCAGCATGTGGCGGTGGCGGTAGCTGCGGTATGTGTCGTTGTCAAGTTCTTGAAGGCGGCGGTACAATCCTTCCTACTGAAACTGGTTTCTTCAGCAGAAAAGAACAACAAGATCACTGGAGACTCGGTTGCCAAGTTAAAGTTCGTGAAGACATGAAAATCAAGATCAACCCACAAATCTTCGGTATCAAGAAGTGGGAATGTGAAGTTGTAAGCAACAGAAACGTCGCTACATTCATCAAGGAATTCGTCGTTAAACTTCCAGAAGGCGAACACCTCAAGTTCTTATCAGGCGGTTACATCCAAATCGACGTTCCTGCTATCGACGTAAATTACAAAGACATTGATGTTGATGAAGAATACAGAGCTGACTGGGAAAAATTCGGTATGTTCGACTTAGTTATGCATAACCCTGAACCACAGTTCAGAGCTTATTCAATGGCTAGTTACCCAGCTGAAGATAACATCATCATGCTCAACGTTCGTATCGCAACACCTCCATTCGACAGAGTTAACGGCGGCTTCATGAAAGTAAATCCAGGTGTTTGTTCATCATACATCTACTCATTGAAACCAGGTGACAAAGTCACTATCAGCGGTCCTTACGGTGAGTTCCACATCAAAGATACAAAACGCGAAATCATCTTCATCGGTGGTGGTGCTGGTATGGCTCCAATGCGTTCACATATCTTGGATTTATTCCTTACTAAACATACTGACAGAAAAGTATCTTACTGGTATGGCGGTCGTTCATTACGTGAACTCTTCTATATCGATGACTTCAGAAAGATTGAAGAAGAAAATCCAAACTTCAAGTTCAATATCGCTCTTTCTGCACCTCTTCCAGAAGATAACTGGACTGGTTATGTCGGTAACATCCACGAAGTATTGTTAGAAAATTATCTCAAGAATCATAGCGAACCAGAAGAAATCGAATACTATCTCTGCGGTCCTCCAATGATGACAGCTGCTGTCTTGAAGATGCTCGACAGCCTTGGCGTGCCAAAAGAAATGATTTCATTCGACGACTTCGGTGGATAATACTGAGCCCTGAGCTATGAGTTATGAGCTTTTATATGCTCATGGCTCACAGCTCTAGCTTATACTAAAACGGAATAAAAATCTAAAAACAACAACAAAAAAAATTAAAATGAGTCAATCAATTAACAAAAGTGCAGTCATTAAAACAACTATTGCAGCACTTGTAGCTATAGTGTTATGGATACTTCCTACATCAATGTTAGGATTGCCAAACATTTCACCAGTTGAACATCGTGTCATCGCTGTATTTGCATTAGCTTTGATATTATGGTTTACTGAAGCTATTCCATCATGGAAGACATCAATCTTGATTATTGTAGTTCTTCTTCTGATGTGTTCCGACCAGGCAATTATCTTTTTGCAAACAGGCGGTAAAGAAGCTTTCAAAGAAATAGCTCTTTCACACAAGACCATCATGGGTTCTTTCGCTGACCCTACTATCATGCTTTTCATAGGTGGTTTCGTTATTGCAATCATGGCTTCTAAAATGGGTATCGACGCTCAACTCGCAAGAGTGTTGTTGAAACCATTTGGAACTCAATCTAAATTCGTTTTGTTAGGCTTCTTAATGGTTACAGGTGTCTTCTCTATGTTTATCAGTAATACTGCTACAGCAGCTATGATGTTGACATTCTTGGCTCCTGTCTTGCGTCAGTTGCCATCTAACAACAAAGGTAGAATTGCCCTTATCTTGGCTATCCCTATCGGTGCTAATATAGGCGGTATCGGTACTCCAGTAGGTACACCTCCAAATGCTATCGCATTGAAATACTTAAACGAAAGCCTCGGATTTAACATCGGCTTCTTCGACTGGGCAATAGTAATGATGCCTTTTGTATTTTTATTACTTATATTATCATGGGTCTTGCTTCTTAAGTTGTTCCCATTTTCAGAAAAACATATTCATCTTACTATTGAAGGTGAGACAGCAGAAATTGGAAAACTTATCGTTTCTTACATAACAATAGGTTTGACAATCTTGTTATGGTTAACAGATAAGATTACAGGTATCAATGCTAACACTGTTGCTATGGTGCCTATCGCTATTTTCTGTGTAGCAGGTTTGTTCGGTAAGAAGGAACTCAAAGAAATTGATTGGGATGTTATCTGGTTGGTCGCCGGTGGTTTTGCACTTGGTACAGCATTAGATAAGTCAGGTCTCGCAAAGCATTTAGTAGAAGCTATTCCTTTCGGACAATGGTCACCAATGGTAGTTATCGTAGGTGCAGGTCTCGTATGTTGGTTCTTCTCAAACATCATTTCCAACACAGCTACAGCAGCTCTTATGATTCCTATCATGGTAGCAGTTGGTACTGGTATGGGTGGTGCTCTCGAACCATTCGGTGGTATCTTGACACTTATCTTAGGTGTTACATTGTCAGCATCTCTCGCTATGATATTGCCTGTAAGTACACCTCCTAACGCTATCGCTTTTAGTACCGGCATGGTCGATGTTAAACACATGCGTACTGTAGGTGTCATCGTAGGTGTTGTAGGTCTTGTCTTAGCATTCGCATTGCTTATCTTCGTTGGTAAAGCTGGCATTATGCTTTAAAAATTAAAAAAAACATTAACATTAAATAATTATGGCAAACAAAGGTCTTTCATCAATTACAAAAAAATTGATCATGGCAGTAACCGGAGGTGCTTTAGTATTTTTCCTCTTGTTCCACGCCTCAATGAACATTGTCGCAATCATTAAGCCAGAAGGCTACAACAAGATTTGCGAATTCCTCGGTGCTAACTGGTATGCTTTAGTAGCTACAGCAGGTTTGGCATTACTCATGGTGTTCCACCTTATCTATGCTTTCGTATTGTCTTTACAAAACTACAAAGCTCGCGGTAAACAACGCTATGCAGTAGTTGAAAAACAAGAAGGCGTTTCATGGGCTTCAAAGAACATGCTCGTTATCGGTGCTATCGTTCTTATCGGCTTAGGTTTACACTTATTCAACTTCTGGGCTAACATGCAGCTTCCTGAAGTATTGCACAAATTAGGTATTCATGTTGAAGAAGCTAAGCTTGCTAATGTAACAGACGGCGTTCACTACATCGTCAACACATTCTCATGCCCAGTTTATTCAATCATCTACTTAGTATGGTTGGCATTCTTATGGTTCCACCTCGCACACGGTGTAGCAAGCGTTATGCAATCAATTGGTTGGAACAACCACGTATGGCAAAACAGAATCGAAGTTATCGGCAAAATCATTGCTGCTCTCATCGTTGTCATGTTTGCTGTTGTAGTTTTATATTATTGGTTAATTGTTGGTTAATAGGATAATATTATGAAAGAATTAAATTCTAAGATACCTGCAGGTCCATTGGCAGAAAAATGGACAAATTATAAGGCTCATCAAAACTTGGTGAACCCTGCTAACAAAAGAAAATTAGACATCATCGTTATCGGTACAGGTTTGGCTGGTGCTTCAGCTGCTGCATCATTCGGTGAAATGGGCTTCAACGTAAAAGTGTTCTGCATCCAAGACAGTCCACGTCGTGCTCACAGTATCGCTGCTCAAGGT
>JAZOSK010000008.1:0-3090 GCA_045657145.1 Bacteroidales bacterium
AGCCGTAAGCAAAGCCGCTCCTACCATCACATGATGTTCAGGACCATGCATGTGACAGAACGGCATGTCCATCATCTTCTCCAAAATCTCTATCGGATTTTTAGATTTTTCAGCATGGCATAGTCTAAAAATAGCATCTATGCCATTGGTGTGACATTCGTTACATACATAATGTCCTTGTTCGCAACAAGTATTGCTTTCTTCCTTTTTATGACAAATAGCACACTCCATAAGCGTTTCTTTTTCTAAATACTTCAATGGAGCACTGCATATCAAACATTCTTCTTTCATTGTTTTAATATATTTAATCTTCGATTATATCACCGCCACCTTAATAACGCCATCTAATTTATTTTCAAAAACACGATACGCCTCCTCTATCTCATTTAATTTAAAACGATGTGTGATGAGCGGAGTGGTGTCAATCTTGCCTTCTTCAATCAATTTGAGGACTTCTTCGCAGTCGCAGCCATCAACGCCGCCTGTCTTGAAAGTGAGGTTCTTGCCATACATTTCCGGCAAAGGAAGAATCTGTGGTTGGTCGTAAAGAGCCACCACCGTTACGATGGCATTCGGACGAGCGCATTCCCACGCGAGACGGAAAGTGTCATCAGCGCCTGCCACTTCGAGAACTCGGTCAGCACCATTATGGTCGCTGTTATTCAATACGAAATCCTTGCATTCTTCTGGAGTCGTAAGTAAAACTTCTGGGTAATGTTCCTGAACAAATCGTCTTCTCTCTTCCGATTTCTCACAAACGATAATGCGTTTAGGATGCTTCAGCATCACGCATAACAAGGTGCAGATACCTGTCGGCCCCGCTCCTATTATCAAGACTGTGTCGTCTTTAGTTATCTCAGAAATACGTGCCGCCCAAAATCCTGTCGCCAAGACATCGCCCACAAACAAAGCCTGCTCATCCGTAACACTGTCAGGGATTCGATTCAATCCTTGATTTGCCAATGGCACACGCACATATTCCGTCTGTCCACCATCGATGCGGCATCCTAAAGCCCAGCCGCCATCAGGATTGGTGCAGTTGTTCACAAATCCGTTCTTGCAGAAGAAACACTCTCCGCAGTAAGTCTCCACATTTACTGTCACGCGCTCACCTGGTTTTACATTAGTCACCTCCGCTCCTACTGCTTCCACCACGCCCACCATCTCATGACCGACGGTTATTCCAGGCACCGCACGAGGCACGCTTCCGTGTTTTATATGAATATCGCTGGAACAGATGCTGCTCATCGTCACACGGACAATGGCATCAGTCGGTTCCATCAACACAGGCTTCGGCTTCTCCACCAAAGCGAACTTTCCTTTTTCAATATATGAGTATGCTAGCATGATTTTATTCTTTTTATATCAACAATCTTATCATTCCCTCCGCCTTGACAAACATCTCAGGATAACGGCAAATCACAGCATAAACCTGATTTGATGTTACAGCTTGTCCGTCTTTACGGATATGCAGTCGCTTGCTGTTTATCATCTCGGCAATCTGCTCCGTCCGCATCCCACGGTTCTGACTTGCAAGGCAATACAATATGGCTTCTTCAATTTTCATATTACTTACATAATTATGCAAATCTATTGAAAATTCCAGATAGAAACGACATTTGATTATCTACTTTTTTAAAAAAAACTTCACATTTTCTCTTCCTATTTACATAATATTTTCCTTAACTTTGAACTCTCAACTTTTAATAAAAAAACATCATGAACAAACAAGAATACAAGCAAGCCAACATCGATTGGCTGAAGGCAAAATCTCAAGAAGAAGGCGTCAAGGCGCTTCCTAAAGGCATCTATTACAAGGTGATAAGCGAAGGCAAGAACGACGGCATCCATCCTACTCCTCGCAGCGTCGTCACCGCGCATTACACTGGCTGGACCATCGACGGCAAGGTGTTCGACAGCAGCCGCGACGAAGGCGTGCCAATCGCATTCCGTCTCAACCAACTCATCGAAGGCTGGATTATCGCAATGCAACAGATGTGCATCGGCGACAAATGGGAAATCTATCTCCCTGCAGAAATGGCTTACGGCAACTACTCGCAGCCTGGCATCCCTGGCAGTTCAACACTTATATTCGAGATTGAATTATTCGGAATAGCATAATGATTTTTCGGGCGTTCCGCTAATGTATAGACGCAAAATATTGCGTCTCTCCCAAAATCAACCTTTATGTAGTGACGTGACATGCTGCGTCACTACTCCCAACTAATAAGGCGTTGCCTTATCCTATATTTGTCTCGCCCTTTCAGGGCTCAATTCCTCAATTCCTCAGTTCCTCAATTCCTCAATTCCTCTCGCAAAGACGCAGAGAAACGCAAAGACATTTTTCTGAACACAAACAGCTAACAGCTGACTACTGATAGCTAATAGCTAAAAAATTAGGACCGCCATAAAAATGACAGCCCTAAAATTATGAATTATGCATTATGAATTATGCATTATTTATTGTGTCTCTCATGTCTCTTGATATGTGCTGGCTCTATGTTCATCTTCTCACCGTGGAGCAATGAGATGATGCCGTCTACAGCCTTAGAGTCTGTAGCAACGCCTTTGTTTTCTCTGCGTTTCTGACATTCTGGACAGTCACAGTCGTTGTGGTATTCTGTAGGCTCTGTATAAGTTGTGATAACGCCTTCGAAGTTACGCAAGACCACTTTGCCTGGGACTTGTGAGATGACGTATTGTGGCATAACTGGTGTCTTGCCACCGCCGCCTGGAGCGTCAACAACGAATGTTGGAACTGCATAACCTGAGGTATGACCACGGAGACCTTCGATGATTTCGATACCTTTTGAAACTGGAGTACGGAAGTGTTCCAATCCCATTGAAAGGTCGCATTGATAAATATAATAAGGTCTAACACGCATCTTGACCAAGCAGTGAACGAGTTTCTTCATGACGTGAACGCAGTCGTTAACACCTCTCAACAATACGCTTTGGTTGCCTAATGGAACGCCGGCGTTAGCGAGTCTGTTACATGCTTCGATAGCTTCTGGTGTCACTTCGTTTGGATGGTTGAAGTGTGTGTTGATCCATATTGGATGGTATTTCTTCAACATCTCGCACAACTCT
>JAZOSK010000009.1:0-1998 GCA_045657145.1 Bacteroidales bacterium
AAAAGAAAAAATTTAATTGCAGCAGCTCTTTTAGCCTGCATCGGTATCAGTGCAAAAGCACAAGATGTTAAAATTGAAGAACCTAAAGGTAAAGCAATCGTACAAACATTCGGCAACTTCAACGTCAATTTCGGCGCTGACGACAGCAGAGGTTTCGAACTAGAACGCACCTATTTAGGATACGAATACAAACTATGCAACGGGCTTACCGTTAAAAGTGTGATGGACATCGGCAAGTCGAGCGATGTCTCCGACTTACAACGTATCGCCTACATCAAAAACGCGATGTTATCTTGGAAGAAAGGCGACATGACATTAAACGGAGGTCTCATCTCAACAACGCAATTCAACTTCCAGGAAAAATTCTGGGGCTACCGTTACATCATGAAATCATTCCAAGACCAATACAAGTTCGGCAGCAGCGCTGACTTAGGTTTGTCTGTCGCTTACAAATTCGCCGATTGGATTTCAGCTGACGCTATTGTTGTCAATGGCGAAGGTTATAAGAAAATACAGAAAGACAACGGACTGAATTATGGTTTAGGTTTATCACTCACTCCAGCCAAAGGTTTCTATATTCGTTTGTACGGAGGTCTGAATGCCAGCGCAGAAGAAAACAAAGAAGACATTATTAATATAGCAGCTTTCGCTGGTTACAAAAACGACAGATTCACCGTTGGCGCAGAATACAATTATATGAAGAATGCCTCATACAAAAAAGGCAACGACCAATACGGATATTCTGTATTTGCCTCGATAAAAGTAGCGAACAACACTGAAGTTTATGCACGTTTCGACGACTTATATTCTAATGATGAATGGAATATCGCTAAAGACGAACAAGCTGCAATTGTCGGTGCTCAATTCAAATTAGGGAAATACGTGAAACTCGCTCCTAACTTCAGAATATCAATGCCTAAAGCAGATGGAGCCGACAACACATACGCTGCATTCATCAACTGTTACTTCGGATTATAAAAACATATTAACATAAAATTTATCAACCAAAATTATTTTAAAATTAAAATTATGAAAAAAATCTTATTATCAATCGTAGCATTGACATTCGCCATAGCAATGACATCATGTGGCGGCAACACAAACAACAACAGTCGTAAGGCTCAACAACTTTCAGGTGCAGGAGCGACATTTCCACTACCTTTTTATAATGCAGTATTTGAACAATACGCAGAGACAAAGGGCGACGCTGTAGCATACGGCGGCATTGGCTCCGGCGGTGGCGTACGTAACCTTCGCGACAAAATCGTCGACTTCGCAGGCAGCGACGCCTTCCTTTCTGACAAGGAAATGGCAGATATGAATCCTGTAATTCACATCCCAACATGTATGGGTGCAGTAGTATTAGCTTACAACCTCGAAGGCGTTGATGAGCTCAGACTCACAGGTGAGATAATAGCTGATATTTTCGCAGGAAATATTAAAATGTGGAACGACGAACGCATCAAGTCCTTGAACCCACAAGCGTTACTCCCTAACGAAGCCATCATACCAGTCTTCCGTTCAGACGGTTCAGGCACTACATTCGTGTTCACAGATTATCTCACCAAGGTCAGCAAGATGTGGGCATCAAAATTCGGAGCTGGAAAGTCAGTCAACTTCCCTGTAGGTCAAGCAGCCAAAGGCAATCCTGGAGTGGCGAGCGTGATAAAACAAACCAAGAACTCAATCGGCTATGTAGGTTCTGAATATGCTTTCGCACAAAAGATAGCTTATGCTAAAATCCAAAACCAAGACGGAGAATTCGTAGCACCATCATCAGCAAGTATCTCAGCCGCAGCATCGGGAAACATTCCAGCTGACACTCGCACTTCAATAACCAACTCTGCTGCCAAAGGAGCATATCCAATCTCAACATTCACATGGATGATTATCTACAAAGAACAAAACTACTCAGACCGCAGCAAGGAACAAGCTATGGCAACCCTCGACCTGATACAATACATTCTCTCCGACGAAGCTCAGAAAATCACAGCCTTC
>JAZOSK010000010.1:0-1191 GCA_045657145.1 Bacteroidales bacterium
CCTTTGCAAAACAAGCATCTCATCATAATCACAATTTGCGGCTGTCGACGAAAGAAAGGATGCTTTTATTTTAGTTTCTAAAATAGAATTTGTTGTAATTGCATGTAGCTCATTCACAATAACAACATTAATAATTAAAAACGATATTAACACACATATATTTCGCATATACAACCTCTATTTATGAAAAGCCTGTAGGGGTACACATCACTTTTCATTTACTATCCTTAGGCTGCGCGTCGCGCTGACGAGCATCGTATATTTCCGCTTGCTCTCCTGTAAGTCCTGCAGGGCGTAACCGTGCTAAATTATCTCGCCGTTGTTGACTATGACGATAAGATGGATTTAAGTCACAAGCAACGCGGTCGACATATAAATCAATATCTCGCTCTTTTGACGCACGAGACAGAAAGAATGCCGCGATATTAGAACGAATCTGAACGTTATTTACAAAAGTATTCGTATTCGCAGCATTACACATATCAGCTAAAGTAACATATGTCAAACCTCTTAATCCCTCGGAAAAAACGGTTTTATTTGTCACTATATCATTGACTATCGAAAAAAACGAATCCGTCTCTTTTGTCATTTCCAACACCGTTCTCATCGCTGATTGTTGCGCATAATCATTCGGATTATTCATAATCGCTCTCAAATACGGCAATTCGTTCGTTGTTCCATAAAAACCAACCCAACCGACAGCTACGGATCGACACATCCTGTTTTCTACATTCGTTTCACTTATATTGTATTTATTTGCCAATGTCTTTATATCCTCAAACAACTGCGCATCAGTCAAATTAAACTTTCTCCTGGCATCTGCAGGTGTCGGGATAATTTCGTTTTCATTATTATCAATGTCATCCTCTTCCTCGTAAAGCGCAATCCGCTCCAACTCAGCGATTCGCTCCGCTTGAGTTGCAGCATACACACTCGGCATTATCGCACTTAACATGACACTACACAACAGTTTAATCTTTCTCATCATACCACCTCTTTTTTTCATCTATGATAAATAGGGCTTCTCCTAAAAACTCGTGGGAACAGTCCCCCTCGCCATTATTTACTCACCTTTTTTCACGAAATGCCTTTATCCGCTTTACAGCATTTGTTGCATGTTGTCGATGAAAATCATGAGGATTCTTCTCTGCAATTTCTTCAAGAATCTTCATTCTTTCATCGCTATTTTCA
>JAZOSK010000011.1:0-3275 GCA_045657145.1 Bacteroidales bacterium
ACTAAAACCGTTCTATAGGATTATTCTTAGCCCTTTCGTATTCGACAGCTTTTTTCACGAAGTCGTTGTTTGTTGTGGCGTCTCCTATCGTGTGCGACACTTTGTACCTTTTCTGCAATTTGAAGAATCCTTCCTTCGTGGTCTGTATTCTGTCGTTGATGACTTCATAAACCATCATTAGTTCTGAAGGCCTTTCTATTGAAAGGAATTTCCATGAATAATGATTTTCTGTGTCTGCAACATTTAAGATGAGACCTGGCAGATTGCAGAATTTATAAGGTCCGTCGCTGAAAGGAAGTTCCGATGTGAACCATGCTTCCCAAGTACGGCCTCCGAAATCGCATATCGCTTTCTGACAGACATGATTATTAATTGTATCTGTTTCGGCGGTTATCTGCCAATTGAAAGCATTGAAAGATTCTTCGTATTCATACATTCCTTGCATATATATATGATCTATCGTGGTGATGTTTTTGCTTGTCATATTCTTGAATATGGAGCACCTTATTGCAGAAGATGGAACATCCGAGAACACCTTACCTATTCTGCCTGTCTTTATCAATTCTTCTGTGAGCCCAGAATCTCCTGCTTTCTTTAACTCCATATTATGTCTATATGTGCCATATCCTCTAAACGAACTCACATCTCGTTTTTTGCCAATTGAAAGCATATGGTTTTCTGTGCGATAACAATCGAGATGCGCGGAGTCTTCTCTGAAAGTCAATTCATACATCACAACATATTCCACCGTGTCATAATAATGATGCTGCGGCTTCCACCATTGAGCGTTAACATTTGCTATGATTGACATAAAAGCTAATAATATCAACGATTTCTTCATGTCTATAATTTTTATTTGGTTATAAAAGTCATACAATTATAATTAAGAATCATGTCTAAAACCTGAATTTCACAGAACAGAATATTTCTATCGGTCGTATTTCATATATTGACTCAACTATCGAAAAAGCTCCGGAATAATATGAGACGTAAGATTTGTTATTGAATATATTAGTGCATTTCAACTCAAAATCGAGTCTGTGTTTTGGAATTGAATATTGATATAAGACATCAAAATAGACATACTCTTTTCCTTGATGTGAATATATTTCAGAATCAAAACTTATTAGATGGTCTCTATGCGGAAAGATTCCTAAACTCAGATAGTGACGGATATAATTCAAATCGCTTTGTTTTATATTGTCGCTGAACGACTTTATGTTATTGAAATTTAATGAATAATTTAGATGCGCCCAATGCGAGATGGATATTATGGCATTAGGTGATACGCCTGAAGTGAGATTGCTGTTTTCTGTCATAACTCCATTTAATATATTATGTCTTCTTATATGTGAGAAATTGGCTTTCACTCCAATAGTCGTCTTTATTGCAGGAATGAATTTCTTGACATTGAAATTCATTATGTGATAATCTGTTGTGTTAGGCGAGTCAACCATCTGCAAAATAGAAGCTCCGTTTTCAGCGATGTTGTATTTGTATATGTAATCAGAATTCCTATGTTGATAGGTATAAGACAAATTGCTGTTCACCGAATAAAAAGGCTGGTTGAAAGTAAGGCGCACGTTTGCTCTTATCATATCTGAAACTGACAAAGGCGCTGTCATGGCACACAAATTCTGATAATTCGTCAGGACGAAATTGTCGTAAAATTTCTCAAAATTGTCGATATTCTGTTCATAAATTCCATATGCATTTAATTTAAACATGCTATTAAGCACATATTTAAACGACAATATAGGATTGAAAAAGACTTTAGTAAGTTTCTGCTTTTCTTTTTGATTATCAGTAGTTACATGTTCTAATGTAATCGGCAAATTTAAGGCAAACGTCGCTTTTTGGAGATTATATTCAAGATGTGTATTGATGTATGGTTTTGTATATGTATGATTTACATAGTTTGCAAAAGAAGTGTAACCCGGCAAGTTTTCATGAGGAAATATTGCTAGATTAGTCTTAACCTTGTTTTGATAATGACTGACACCGACTTTGGTACTCATAATCAGATTTCCGAATGTAAAAATGCCGCTCAAAGCTTCATTTGTAAAGAATCGTTCTTTGTTGAAATGCTGACTTGTTTTATGATACGGTTTCCCAACATTGAAAATCTCTTCAAAGACTCCAGGCTCTACATTCAGAGATTCAGGCAGATTGTCGTAAGAATTATACGACACGAAATCCAAAAGATGTTTGCCTACAGGAAACAACACACGCATGTCATTTGACACAGACATCGCATTGTTGTTAAGAATTTGATTTATGCTTTCGTCATTATTTAACACATAACCGTATGACTTATCCCATCGTTTTGAAAATGATATTTTATCGTTCAGATAAGCATTCTTGTCGTTTCTATCGATGGCGACATCGCCTTTCAGATATGAGTCATAGATTTTGTTGCTAATCTTTTCCGTATATGAAATAGTGTCATCAGGAAGTAAATAAGTGTTCAGCTGTGATGAATTCTGTTTCTGCAAGTTGTTGATATAAGAAAGATTGACTCTCATCTGTGTTGTTTCGCTTATCGGTGCGAGTATATTGAAATTAGCATGATGAGTAGTGTTGTTCAAATATCTGTTTTTGTTTATCATTGGCGGTGAAGCAGTCTGTATTGATAGTTCTTCGTTAGCATCTGGCTCGTGGTCTTCATTGTTTTGCGAATAATAATTCATGTTATTATTCAACAAGTCATTGCCAATGTTATTGCTTTGAAGTGAAGCCACCATCTGCATTTTCTCAGAAAAAAGCATAGGTGTGATGTTAGCGTTCCACAAAAACGGATAAGCTCCTATTCCTAGTTCTCCCGAACCTGTGACAGTCACGTTTTTAGATAGTTTTATATTAAGAGAAGCACGTTCTGTTTCAACGCGGTCTCGCAACAAAGCAATAGGCTGATGATTCTCATAAATCGCCACCGATGCCACCGACTGATGTGGCAGGTTCTTGCTGATTGCCGCATATTTTCCATCCATCAAATCCATGCCTTCTACATAGAATTTCTGTATCGGCAAGCCTTGGTATATAATCTGACCGTTGTTTTCTATCTCTATTCCAGGCATCTTCCTCAAGACATCTTCAATGCTTTTATCTTCTTGTCCTACAAAAGAATCTACGAAATATTCTATAGTGTCGTTGGTCTTTTCGATTGGTCGTGCCATCACGGTAACGCCTTTCAATTCATAAACAGTTTCCTCTAGAACGAAGTCTATCGTCTGAGACGCATTTGCTATGCGTAGCATTTTCTTCTCATAAAAAGA
>JAZOSK010000012.1:0-2133 GCA_045657145.1 Bacteroidales bacterium
CATTTGGAAACCTGTTGTGTCGGCTGTATTGACATATACTTCGTAGCCTTTTGCGCCTTCAACAGCGTCCCATGCCATGGTGATTTCATATTTGTACTTAAAACCAGGAACGTCTTGTCTGATTGTAGCTCTGAGGTTTGTTGGAGCTTTTAACGTCTCTGTAAGTTTCATAATAGGTTTTCTGTCATATATTGCCAAGGCCTTATCTTTTGGATATTCAGCGAATGAAGGGTTCGTGTCGCTACCTGTGAACATGAGATTATTTTCAGCTTCGTAGCAAGCCCATTCTAGGAAAAGCTCTCTATAGTTGGCTGTCTTTGCTACCACAACGACTAAGTTTTTCTCGCCGCTATATTCGAATGGTGTGTCTAATTCAAACACTTCCCATTCTTCATCGCCGCCAACAACTACATTTACGCCAGAGTACACTAATGTCAACTCGTCTTCTGGTGTCCATTGTGTTGTATCTGCAAATGTCAACTCATCTTCTGGTGTCCATTGTATTGTATCTGCAAATGCTGTTTTTGTTGTTTCTGCGAGATATATCTTAACTTCATTTAATGGGTATTTAGGACCTGTTACATATTTGTAAGCGATACTGCCGATAGTACAAGCCTGACCTATTTCTTCAGCTGTATAAATCATTTCAACCCAAGAATGAGGATAAGAATTCAAAAAAGGACCTACGTTTTTACTGCCTGTCGCTTTGCCAACGATAATTTCGTCAGCTTTCATTATTGATGGCACCATTACCATCATCATTAAAAATAGTAAAAGTTTTTTCATAAACATAAAATTATAATATAGTTTACAAAGATACAATTTTTTTAAACTCATAAATTCAAAATCTCAAAATATTTTAAAAAAAGAACCCCAGAAAAAATTCTGAGGTTCTGATATTCTGAGTTACTGAGTTACTGAGTTGCTGAGGTTAAAAATTTCTCAACATCTTAGCATCTTAACAACTTAGCAACTTAAAGACTTAGTGTCTTATTTTTTCAAAGGTTCTGCTATCTTAGCTGCTAAGAATTGTCTGTTCATTCTAGCGATGTTAGTTACAGAGATACCTTTAGGACATTCTGCCATACATGCGTATGTGTTTGAACAGTTACCGAAACCGAGTTCGTCCATTCTAGCGACCATTTTTTGAACTCTTTCGTATGTTTCAACTTGACCTTGTGGCAAGAGAGCGAGTTGAGAGAACTTAGCTGATACGAAGAGCATAGCGCTACCGTTTTTACATGTTGCAACGCAAGCACCGCAGCCAATACATGAAGCAGCGTCCATTGAAAGGTCAGCGTCATGTTTGTTGACTGGCAATGCATTAGCATCTGGCACACCACCTGTGCGTACAGAAACGTAACCACCTGATTGGATAAGTCTATCCAAAGCTGAACGGTCAACCATCAAGTCTTTGATGATTGGGAAAGCTTCAGAACGCCATGGTTCAACGGTGATAGTGTCGCCGTCTTTGAACTTACGCATGTGGAGCTGACATGTTGTGGTGTTTTTATATTTTCCGTGAGGGTGGCCGTTGATATACAAACCGCAAGCACCGCAGATACCTTCGCGGCAGTCGTGGTCGAATGTAACAGGGTCTTCACCTTGCAAGACGAGTCTTTCGTTCAAGATGTCGAGCATCTCAAGGAATGAAGCTTCTTCAGGAATATTATCTACATTATATGTAACAAATTTACCTTTGTCTAAATTATTTTTCTGTCTCCAGATTTTTAATGTTAACTTCATAATGCAAAATTATTTATAGTTTCTTTGTTTAACCTCGACATTTTCGAACTTAAGTTGTTCTTTATACAATACTGGTTCTGCGTCAGGACCTTGGTATTCGTAAGCTGCTACGAAGCTGTATTCTGCGTCGTTACGCATTGCTTCGCCGTCAGCTGTTTGGTATTCTTCACGGAAGTGACCGCCGCATGATTCGTTACGCATCAAAGCGTCGCGTGCCATGAGTTCGCCCATTTCTAAGAAGTCAGCAACTCTAAGAGCTTTTTCAAGTTCGTTGTTCATGCCTGATGTAGCAGGAACTTTAACGTCTTGCCAGAACTCTTTGCGTAATGCCTTGATTTCTTCGATAGCTTCTTTCAAACCTTGTTCGTTACGAGCCATACCGACTTT
>JAZOSK010000013.1:0-4105 GCA_045657145.1 Bacteroidales bacterium
TATCCCTGAACAGAATGTCGAGTTTTTTATCAATCTTCTTTATTGAAATCGTGTCTTGTTCAAAGCCAAGATGCAAGAGATTAGATTCTTTGCCGTCTGTAGTCACTGCCATTATTCCTTTTTCATCAACGGAATAATCTAGCACCCAAACTTCCTTATTTTTATATGCGAGTTGAGGTGCGTTTTCAACGATGGTCACTTCAGGAAGCACGTATGATTTTGCTTCCATTTTCACTATCATTTTGAAGTTGTTGAACTCTTCCTCATACATATCTTCATATTCAGAAATCTTGATGATTTTATGTTCAAAGCTAAGATGAGAGAAAATTATGGCATCGCTGAAACGAGATGTAATCCAGGTAATACCTTCATGATTCGTAATACCGATGAGCTTGTTTTTAGAGTTATAAATAGCCACGTCTTTCAAGACATTGCCTTGATTATCAGAAACGATAACCTCAATATTGACAATAGATTCGTTTTTCTGTGCGAAAAGTGTCATTCCGCAGATGATAAGCGTGATTGTGAGTAGTAGTTTTTTCATGGTTTTAATTTTTTTGCTGTGAGCTATACTCGGTGCCTGAGCCTGTCGAAGGCATTCTGTTTGTCACTTCGACAAGCTCAGTGACCGATATTATTTTCTCGATTGTTCCAAGAATCTACTTCATATCGATGAAAAGAACCTGAATTCAAGAATTTGACGAGAGTGTCGTAAGATGTCATCGCTTGGATTTTGGTATCAGTGTATAAATCGACATTTCCAAGTTGAGTGCGTTTCAAATATTCATCCATGGAATATAAATCCACAGATATTCTTCTATCATCAAGATGTTCCATGTCAACGGTAGCATAAAGATATGTTGTAGAATCCTTTACGTTATAAAAGAATTGTGTTCCATATATTTGAGGACGGCCGCTTTCAATTAAATAACGATCTTCAAGGTATGCAAGTTCTCGTCTTGTAGCATTATTTTCTTCGACAGCTTTTCTATATTGTTTCAAAAAATGAGGCAGATATTCAGAAGAATGCTGCGCTATGACCCATGCATTCATCTGTCCATATTGTCCGACCAATTCCCATGTAGGAAATCCATATTGTTCAATCAATTGCTTTAGTTTTGCTGTATTTGTAGAATCCACTACTTCTGCCAATTTCATCGTTTCCTCTGTCCAATTCATATTTCTCACAGACTGATCGAGTTCCACCATAGCGGCCAGTGAGTCGATAAAAGGCTGACATCTGTCAGTTTCTGTAATGGTGATGAGGGAATCCAGCTTGGACCAATAAGACCTCTCGTGTAATTTTATATCATTGGTGAATTTAGAATTCAACCACCTTCTTTCAATACCATTAGATTGTACTAATCTGTATAACAACTCTTCAACTTTTGCCGAATCTACGACTATTTCATGATAATAATAATCAACCATTTCTGAAGAAACGTAATAATACCATAAATCATAATAATAGAAATCATGCATTGTTGAATCCAATGATGAGAACAAAGAATATGCTTTTCTATAATCTGCAGACCAATAAGCCTTTTGTGCGGAAAGCAGTAAATCTTCACTAGTCTGTGCTTTACTGGCACAAATGCTTATAAGAAAACAGATGATTAATAATAGTTTTTTCATATCGTTTTATTTTTTTGCTGTGAGCTTTGAACGATGCCTGAGCCTGTCGGAGGCATTCTGTTTGTCACTTCGACAAGCTCAGTGACCGATATTATTTTCTCTCAAAGACGCAGAGGAAAATTTTCATTCTTTGTTTTTGAGACGTGTCAATGTGTGTTTATTTTTATGGTTACATTGACGCGTCTCTACATTAATTCCTAATCAATTACAATCCTTTCAACATAAGAAACCCACACCCCGGCAGAGTCTCTTTTCTTGGTGACAGCATAAAGATTCCCTTTATGAATGATTATCTTTTCTGTCATCCATTGATTGGCATTTGCCACTGCACTTGTCTTTCCTGTGTTGACATCAATCTCATTTACTGTGGAACCGAATATGGTGTAGAATCTTCCGAAGACTTTGTCTTTATAAATCTTATGCTGCCAGAAGTCTTCCTTTGTTGGATAAGTAATTTCACATTCGTTGAGAAGGTTCATACCTTCATCATATATCAGAATCTTGCCGTTGAAATGATCGAAATAATATAAGGTGTCATCAATCACATCTAGATGATTATCCTTGGTATGATACCATGTATGTTTCACAAACACACCCCACTCTTCTGCTGACGGGAATCCACCACCGCACCAACTTTTAGGAAGTTGCTCAATATAAGCTTGATGCCATTTTTCTTCCTTTTTGATATTATGATAAGATTCTATATCGTTGCATATAAACATCATCTCTTTTTCCTTGGTTTCTTTTCCAATCCTGAAGAATTCAGAATAATATCCGTCAATCTTCAACTTATTGAAATAAATATATTTGTCAGTAAAGAAAATAATATCTTTCAACACCTTATTATAACGTTCTTTCTCCGCTGGGAACATAAGTTCGTATGAAGAATTCATTTTCACCACTTGATAAACAGAATCTGCTCCTATCAGCTGACAACTTTCTGTACAGTCAATTATAATCTTTTTAGGTTCAATATGCTTCGGAACATTAATCGTATCAATGGCATCAAGCCATAAATCCTGAACCAAGATACGACATTCTTTCATGCTGTTACCTTTTCTTTGAAGTACGAAAACCTTATCGTCAAAAATCTCAAAGTCGAACATCACATAATTAGGTTCGCTTTTCATTATTATCTTGTCTGCATTTATGCCTACTGCGTCAAGCATATATGAAGTTTCTTTCAATTTGAAGTTAAGATTTATCGTATCGCGATTAGGAGTCACGCTTACTAAGGTATCTTCATAACCGATACAGGAAAACAACAGTCCGACTTTGTTTTCCATTTTAGGCAACATCATAATGAAATCGCCATTATCGTCAGAACTCACGCCGAAGCTAGTATTGATAATAGTAATGTTTACATTCTTCTCTGCCACATTACCTTTGATTACAGAATAATAATCATTCTGCGCGAAAGACATCATTCCGCAGAGAATAAGCGTGATTGTAAGTAGTAGTTTTTTCATGGTTTTATTTTTTTGCTGTGAGCTATGAGCTGTGAGCTTTTTTCGAATTGCTCGAGGCTCATGGCTCGTAGCTCAATGCTTATAATTCAATTCTTTCAATATACGATTTAAACTCTTTCAAGGTGTTACTATTCTTTGTTACCGAATATAGTGTTCCTTTGTAGATGATTATCTTTTCTGTAAGCCAGCTGTCAGCATTAGTTATTGCTGTCGTCTTTCCTGTTGCGACATCAATTTCATTCAAAACCGAACCGAATATGGTATAGAATTTTCCAAAGGCTTTGTCTTTATATATCTTATAACGCCAGAAGTCTTCTTCGGTTGGATAGGTAATCTCACATTCTCCAATCTTATACATACCCTCGTCATAACGAAGTATTTTGCCATTGAAATGGTCAAAATAATATAAGGTTTTGTCGAATATATCAAGATGATTGTCTTTTGTATGATACCAACTAAGCTTGACAAAACGTTCCCAATCATCAGCACTAGGACCACCGCCAAGCATCGGATGGTCTATATGCCATTGTTTTTCAACCTTAATGTCTCTATAAGTCTTCATATCATTCATAACAAACATCATCTCCTTTTCTTTGGATTCTTTTTTAATCCTGAAGAAATTGGAGATATATCCATCCATCAGCAATTCATTGAAATAAATGTATTTATCAGTCAAGAAAATAATATTATTCAATACCTTGTTATAGCGTTCCTTTTCCGTAGGAAACATCAGTTTGTATGAATCATCTGTCCTCACAATCTGATAAACAGAATCTTTCCCTATCAGCTGGCAACTTTCAGTACAGTCAGTTATTATCTTTTCAGATTCAATATGTTGCGGAATATTGATAGTGTCGATAGGATCAAGCCATAAATCCTGAACCAAAATCCTGCATTCTTTCAAAGTGTTCCATTTTCTCTGTAATATAAAGACCTTATCGTCATAAATTTCAAAGTCACATATAACATAACTTGGTTCGCTGTAATGTCTTATCTTGTCT
>JAZOSK010000014.1:0-2160 GCA_045657145.1 Bacteroidales bacterium
AACAACAATATTAAATATTGTGCAGGTTCAATAAGAGTTGCATTTTATAGTATGGAAAGCTAATGTTTTGCTATTGCAAAAATGAATAACCATATTATAGATTTGGTTGAGGTTATTGGCGAAATCCAGAAAAATTACCTATAAAAATATAAATATTTATCAAATAACGATAAACTATCAACTTTTTTTGTTATATTTGCACCCAAAATTCAATAGATATGGCAGGACATTCTATAAATAGGATAAGAGTTGCTTTGGCTGAACAGAATAAAACCAATCGTTGGTTGGCTGAACATGTTGGCAAATCAGAGATAACGGTTAGTCGATGGGTACAAAATAAGGTACAACCGTCTTTAGAACAATTGCTTCAAGTTGCAAAAGTTCTTTCTGTTAGCCCTAAAGATTTAATTAATGACATAAATGAATAATTAAAATATGACAATAAAAGAACAGAATACTTTCAATAACATAAGAACAATATCTTTGTTCTCTGGAGCAGGTGGCTTAGACATCGGAGCCATCAAGGCTGGAGCTCATGTCGTTTTTGCTAATGACATGATGAAGGAGGCTTGTCTTACATACAAAGAGAATATCGGAGACCATATTATTCAAGGAGACATCAACACTCTGTTTGATGAGATTGGCAAGGTTGACAATCCTGATTTGGTTATTGGTGGTCATCCTTGTCAAGGCTTTTCTGTTGCTGGAAAAATGGATGTCGATGACAAGAGAAGTCAGTTGATATGGTCATATGCGAAGGTCATTGAATTTACAAGACCTCGTGCTTTCATAATGGAAAACGTTAAGGCATTAGGAACTCTAAAGAAATGGGAAAAAATAAGAGAAGCATTATTGGAAAAATAGGATTACAAGGGACTGGAATAGCAGAAAGCGCAAAACTTTCTCCATGGGCGATGTGGAGTTCCAAATGGAACAGTCTGGATGTTTCCGGCTGGATTGGACTTTCTGCCGGACTAAGGTTTTAATAATGGCAATATATTTTCAGTAGAGTTGCGTGCCTTTAGGATTAATAAATATCTTCGTCAAGCAAATTTAATTTTATAAACATGAAAAAAAACAGAAAAAAGCAAATCGTAGTTTTGTGTATAGCTTTAGTTTGCATCTTCATCTTGGTGTTCTCATTGTTCCATAAATCAGCTACAAAAGGCAGCGCGAATCCTCCATTAACAGATGTTTTGACTGATAGCATTTCTCAAATTGTCTCGGCTTGTCCTGGTGAAATTGGTGTGGCGGTTATTATTAATAACACAGATACGGTTAAGGTCAATAATAAAAGTGTTTATCCTATGATGAGTGTGTTTAAGGTTCATCAGGCATTAGCTCTTTGCAATGACTTTGACAATAGAGAAGTTTCACTTGGTACCTTGGTAAATATAAATAGGGATAAACTTGACCCAAAGACTTGGAGTCCTATGATGAAAGATTATTCAGGGCCAGTCATATCATTAACAGTGAGGGATTTGCTGCGTTATACTCTTACTCAGAGTGACAACAATGCAAGCAATCTTATGTTTAAGGATATGGTTAATGTCGCTCAAACAGATAGTTTTATAGCCACACTAATTCCTCGTTCAAGTTTTCAGATAGCATATACAGAAGAGGAAATGTCAGCTGACCATAACAAGGCTTACGCAAACTATACATCTCCTCTTGGCGCCGCAATGTTGATGAATCGTTTGTTCACAGAAAGCATTATCAGTGATGAGAAACAAAATTTCATTAAGAATGCATTGAAAGAATGTAAAACAGGTACAGATAGGATAGTAGCTCCGCTTCTTGATAAAGAAGGGGTTATTATAGCACATAAGACAGGTTCCGGTTATGTCAGTGAAAATGGTGTTCTCGCAGCTCACAATGATGTAGCCTATATATGTCTGCCTGATAATTTTTGCTATACCTTAGCGGTATTTGTTAAGGACTTCAAGGGAAATGAATCACAAGCGTCACAATATGTTGCGCATATATCAGCGGTAGTATATTCTTTATTAATGCAAACTTCGGTAAATTCTTAAACTGTGCTTGCTTTGATAATCAATGATAAACAATCTAAAAGCACTCTGACGATTATCTGAGTGCTTTTAGATTACTAATCAAACTCGTTGGCGGAATTAAATTAGTGCGTACTTAATTCGCCCTATG
>JAZOSK010000015.1:0-48342 GCA_045657145.1 Bacteroidales bacterium
AGTAAGTCAGAAGACCTGCCGTTTATTATGAAGTCAAAAAGTCAATAAGTTTATAAGTCAATAAGTTTAATTACTTATAGACTCATAGACAAACAGACTTATAGACTTAAAAAAGACTTTCGGGATAAGAGTCGGTCGAAATATCTGCAAAAGGAAATCGACAAATCTTACTGGAAAGTTTTACGTTAATTAACTTATTTATTAACTAAAACTTAAAATTATGTTTAAAAAAATCATTGTTGACGACAACGGACAACAGACAACGGACAACAGACTTTGTCCACATTTTAGCAACAATCTTAATGTCAAAAAGGCTCATTGCTCACAGCTCATAGTACAAAGCTGATATGACTCGTCGTCTGTTAATAATATTGTCGTTTCTCTTTGTGTTAAGTCTCACTGCATTAGCGCAAAACGATACCGTTATGCTCGAGAATATCGAGATAAGCGCGTCGTATATTAATAATAAGGTGCAGCAGAAAACCATGGAGCGTAAGATTGACACTGCGGTGATGAAACGTCTGCAGACGGCTTCGCTATCGCAGCTACTCATCCAGCATTCGCCTGTCTTCATCAAGACTTACGGTCCAGGCGGAACGGCGTCGGCGTCATTTCGCGGAACGACATCGAGTCATACCTTGGTTTTATGGAACGGTTTTCAACTCAACTCGCCAACACTCGGCGAGGTGGATTTCAGCATGATACCTGTCTTCTTCACTGACGAGGTTTCCCTTCAATGGGGAAGCAAGACCTCTGCCAACAGCGGCGGACTCGGCGGAGTAGTCAACATCGCTAACAGTCATAAATTCAATGAAGGACTGATATTAGACGCGCGTCAGACTTACGGCAGCTTCAACACTTGGGGCTCGTATCTCACCATCGGTTATTCCGCGAAAAATATCATCGCAAGAGTCAAGGCGTATCGTAACTCAAGCGATAACGATTTCACTTATACTAACGTCGCGACGATACCGCATCAGGAGATGAAACAGAAAAACGCCGATTTCGTCGATTTCGGTTTCATGCCAGAAGTGCAAGCGCGATTCAAGAACTCGCTTCTCACACTCGTTTCATGGAATCAGTTCAGTCACCGTAATTATCCGCAGATAATGCCTAACGTCTTCAATAATACTCAGGAATACGCCGACAATAATTTCTCGCGTAACTTCTTGTCGTACAAATATTATTGGAATTCAGGCAGGGTAGAAGTGAAGTCATCTTATTTCCATGAAGTGCAGACTTATTTCTTGGAGTCGTACACATCTAACGGAAATCCCGTCACGCAGAACAACTCGTTGAATAAGTCGGATGTCTTCAGGCAAATCATTGACTTACAGCAAGACTTGTATAAGAGTTGGAAGTTGTATGCAAAAATACAATGGGATAATGAGAAGGTGACATCATCGAATTATATACCATCGGTAGAGACGCAATATATTGCGTCTCTACGAGATGACGGTCGTAAAAACAGAAACATCCTTTCTTTCTATGCAGCCGTCGATGGCAAGATTTACAAGGATTTAGATTTAAGGATGACGCTTCGCAACGACATCGTCGATGATAAATCTGTAGGATTCTTCCCGACAGCGACGCTCGCTTATAGAATGCCTTTCGTCAAAGGATTGAGTTTCAATTTAGGATATAGTCACAACTACAGAAATCCAAGTCTGAATGACTTGTACTGGAATCCGGGCGGCAACGAAAATCTCAAAGGCGAGAACGGCAAGACCGTAGATTTCGACATCAATTATCTTTATGAAAATCTTAATTTTAATTTAGATTTAAGAACGGGACTTTATTATTCTAAGGTAAGAGACTGGATACAGTGGGTTCCGACGACTTATCGTTATTGGATGCCGAAGAACGTGTCGGAAGTGATGGCGCGAGGAGCGGAATTTCATCTTAAAGCAAACTACAGATACGCCTTGTGGAATTTCACTCTTTCTGGAAATTATGTCTATAGTCATACGACAGACGAAAGCGAATACGCACAACAATACGATTCAGATGGCAAACAATTGATTTACATTCCAAAACATCATGCCAATGCCTTCGCTGAAGTACGATGGAAGACATGGAATCTGAACTACACCTTTGAATTTACAGGCAAGAGAACGACGAGCATGAATGACGACGACTTTTTCGCTTATGACTTGCCTTATTACACATTACATCACCTTTCATTAGGAAAACAGTTGAATAAATTTAGATTAGAATTTAGAATTAATAACTTGACAAACAACGATTATCAGACTGTACTCTGGCGCGCGATGCCTGGACGCAGTTATGAGGTTTATTTAGAATTTAAATTATAACTATGAAAAAAACACTCTTTAACATTTTATTATTAGGAATATTATTAGCATTCGTTTCATGTAATCCAGATGATAAGAATTCACAAGACAAAAACATCGCTAAAGGATTGTTTGTCTTGAATGAAGGAACATTCACATATGCTAATTCATCATTGACATTCTATGACCCAGAGGCTGACACTGTGGAAAACAATCTGTTTTATAAAGTCAATCTCGCTCCGCTCGGCGACGTGGCAAACTCCATGGCGATTGACGAAAACGGAATGTATATCGTGGTGAATAACAGCAAGTACGTCTATAAAGTCGATGAGAAGACTATGAAATACGAGGCTAAGTTGGACGGATTGACATCGCCGCGCCATATCATGCTCATTGATAAAAACAAGGCATATCTCTCAGACCAAGAATCCACCGGACTTTGGATTTTTAATCCTGAGACGATGCAGAAGACAGGTTTTGTGGAGACCGGTAACACAACGGAAAAGATGGTGCGTGTAGGCAATGAAGTTGTCGTGACAAATTGGTCTAATTATTATCAGCCAGGAACATCGAATTCAACAATACAATTTGTAGATATTGCGACAGACAAACTCGTTGACGAGATGGATGTTACAGCTGAGCCACATAGCATCGTTTTGGATAAAAATAACAACATCTGGGTTTTATGCAGTGGCGGTTACATGCCACCATGCGAGCCAGCTTTGTTCTGCATCAACCCAAAGACAAGAGAAGTGTTAAAACGCTTCGACTTTGGCGAAGGCGACTACCCATATTCGATGGATATTGATAAATCAGGCGAAAACCTCTATATCTTGAACGGAGCCTTAGGAACTTTAGATTTATACAAGATGTCGGTTGATGACGAGACTTTACCAACAAGTCCGTTGGTCGACAGCCAACAGACAACGGACAACAGCCAAAGCAAGGTGTTTACCAAGGTAGCTGTATCACCAGATAATGGCGACATTTATCTTACAGATGTGAAGAATTATATGCAAAACGGCGATGTCTTACGCTATGATTCTGATGGCAACTTCGTGACAAAATTCGAAGCCGGCATTGTTCCCGGAGCGATGATGTTTAATTGACACAGACTGTTGACACAGACTATTGACAAGTAAGAGTGCTGCATTGAGGTGTGGCGCTTTTTTTTGTTACTGTTTCGCCACCACAGCGAAAAACTCTAATTTTTATCATCGCTGGCGTTGATGAGACTGTGCGAGTGACCTTTTTGGGGGAGTCTCTCGCAGAGACGCAGAGTATCGCAGAGACTTTTATAATTTCTTTGCGTTACTTTGCGTCTTTGCGAGAGAAAATAAATTTAGGTCAAGGCTCGCGACTTGGAGTTAGTAGCCTCCAATGCGTTAGGGATTGGAGCGGCATCCTTTGGGAGAGACGCAATATTTTGCGTCTATACATTTGCGGAAAGCCCGACGCGAAGCGGAACGCCCAGATTAGCTATCAGCGGTTAGCCATCAGTAGTCAGCAATTGAAAATTGAAAGTTCAGAGTTCAAAAGCCTTAGTTCTTAGTTTAAAATTCACATTTTCTCTTAATAATTTTTAAGAAAAAAGTTCTTGACTTTTAATGAGTTTGGATGTAATTTTGCAATGAATTTTAAAAACTAAAAGTTATGGCACGTCCTATTAAAGAAACTCCGATATTGTACGGAGAAGACGCTCGTAGATTTGAAGAGCGTATGAATGAAAAACGTTATGAAGATCCGGAAAAGAAGGTTTTATAACTGTTGACGCTTATTCTGCTGCATTGTCTTTTTATGAAACTAACGATTTCCAATATCTAAGAAAAGAAGAATCGGATAATATAACAAGACTTCTTTATTATGACATAAATGATATGGTAGGGTAGGATTATTTTTCGTATCTTTGCACCCGCACGTCTTGCTGAACCGACGTCCTTTTGTAAATGCAAAAGTTAAGGTTCGACAAGACGTTTTTTTTGTTGGCTAAAGACAAAAGACAAAAGACTAAAGGCAAATGGCTAAAGGCAAATGGCTAAAGTAAAATTATGATTCAAAAAAGATATTACATAGAAAATCTTCGTATTGCGTTTCCAGTGATATTGTCGTTCGCGGGACAGCAGTTGGTGCAGGTTATGGATACCATCATGGTTGGTCGCCTCGGTGCGGTGGAGCTTTCTGCCGTGTCGTTATCAAGTGCTATCATCACCAACATCACCATGATTGGCCTCGGCATCGCAATGGGTCTCACTCCTTTAGTCGGCATTCATCATGCGAGAAACGAACGTCTGCAGTCTGGAATTTTATTCCAAAATTCTATGCTGCTTAACATCATGATAAGTATCTTGTTATGCGGACTGCTTCTTATTATCAACCCGATGCTACGATTGTTCGGGCAGCCAGAGTCGGTGCTCGGCATCTTGGACGGCTATTATTATACAGTCACGTTCTCCTTGATACCATATATGCTGTTTATGTCTTTCAAGCAGATGCTCGAAGGTCTCGGCAATACGTTTTATTCTATGCTGATAACGATAGGATGTAATATCCTGAATATCTTCCTTAACTTCGGTTTCATCTATGGTTATATGGGGTTCCCAGAACTCGGTGTCACTGGCGCAGGCGTCGCTACTCTCATCTCGAGAATCATGATGCCGATAGCATTTGTCGTCATTGTTTTGATTAAAAAAGAATACAGGAATTATTTTTCTTATTTTAAGACGGCACACATCTCTTTCAAGAGACAGTTGGAAGTTCTTAAGGTCGGTTATCCTATCGCGACGCAGCTCACTCTCGAGCTTTTTTCCTTGACATTCATGACTATCATGATGGGATGGTTAGGGGAGAAGACGCTGGCAGCTAACCAGATTGTGCAGACTATGATAGGATTTTCTTTCATGATTGCTAACGGCGTGGCGTCAGCTTCAACTATTTTAGTATCTCATGATTTGGGACGTAAGGATTGGTCTTCAATCAAGAATCATGCTTATTCTGGTGTTCATCTCGGCATAGCTATTATGGTGTTCTTTGCCTTGTTATACGCTTTCGGCGGCGAGTACTTGGCGAGGGTTTTCAGCGCGGATGAAGATGTCGTTGCGATAACGGCGCGACTCTTTATCGTCGTTGCTTTCTTTGAGGTCATCGATGGTACTCAGGTCACGATGCTTGGAGCTTTGCGCGGTCTCACCGACGTGAAATTCCCTATGTATTGCGCATTGATATGTTATATCTTGGTTGAGATACCAGTCGGTTATCTTCTTGGTTTCAAGTTGGGTCTTGGTGCCGAAGGCATCGTCGGCGGTTTCATGGCAGGAATCTTATTAGCAGCGATTTTGTTTATAACGAGATTCAGGAAATTAGTTAGGAGTTAGGAATTAGGAGTTAGGAATTGTAGAGACGTTTCAATGTTTCTACAAATTAACACGCATTGACACGTCTGTTTTTTTTAATTCTTGTCTTACGTTTTGAATTTTGACATAATGAAAAAAAGGAATGTGATTTAATTCCACATTCCTGATTTCTAATTAGATTATCATCCAATCAACTCTAATTTGTCAATATTTGTATCATCTTCCATTCTTAAGTTGTCGATGATATATTTCTGTCTCTCAGGTGGATTTTTACCTCCCATATAGAATTTCAATAATTCCATGATGCTTGAGTCGTGGCGCAAGATGATAGGTTCAAGTCTTATGCCAGGTCCGATGAAGTGACTGAACTCGTCAGGTGAGATTTCACCGAGACCTTTGAATCGTGTGATTTCAGGATTTGCTCCCAAGCTCTTGATAGCCTCGATTCTTTCTTCGTCGGAATAACAATAAATGGTTTTCTTCTTGTTTCTCACGCGGAACAATGGAGTCTGTAATATATAAAGGTGTCCGTCGCGAACCACGTCAGGGTAGAACTGCAAGAAGAAGATGAGCATCAGAAGTCTGATGTGCATGCCGTCGACATCGGCATCGGTTGCGATGACGATATTGTTATATCTCAAGTTTTCTATTGACTCATCAATGTTAAGAGCTGCCTGAAGAAGATTGAACTCTTCGTTTTCATAGACGACTTTCTTTGTCAAGCCTAGGCAATTCAACGGTTTACCTCTAAGGCTGAATACGGCTTGTGTCTGAGCGTCGCGGCTCTTTGTGATGCTTCCAGATGCTGAGTCACCCTCGGTGATGAAAAGAGTCGTCTCTAGTCTCTTCTCGTGATTTGTGTTATAGTGGATGCGGCATTCGCGCAGTTTCTTGTTGTTGAGGCTGACTTTCTTCGCGCTTTCCTTGGCGAGTTTCTTGATGTTAGCCATGCCCTTGCGTTCTTTCTCATTTTGGAGAATCTTGCGCATAAGAGATTCTGCCACTTCAGAGTTGATGTGCAAGAACTTGTCGAATTGACGTTTTATGATGTCGGTGACATAAGCGCGTATAGTCATGCCGTCTGGTTCCATCAATGTCGAGCTGAACTTGGTCTTTGTCTGACCTTCGTATTCAGGGTTCATGACTTTGATGCTGATGGCAGCGACCAAAGATGAACGTATGTCGGAAATCTCATAGTCTTTGTTATAGAACTCTCTGATGGTCTTTACTATCGCTTCGCGGAATACGTTGAGGTGTGTGCCGCCGAGAGGGTTGTACTGACCATTTGCGAAGGAGAAGTATTCTTCGTTGGAAGTCATGTTGGAGTGAGTGAAAGCGCATTCGAAGTCGCCTTCTTTTATATGTACGATAGGGTAGGCGCATGTTTCTTCTTTGCCGCCTATCTTACGGAGAAGCAAGTCGTAGAGACCGTTCTTTGCCTGATATTTCTGACCGTTGAGATAAAGAGCGAGACCGCTGTTGAGGAAGGCGTAGTTCCAAATCATCTCCTCGACATATTCCATGATATAATGGTAGTTGCCGAACACTTCCTTATCTGGAGTGAATGTCATCTCGGTACCGTTTCTCTGGTCGGTATCGATGATTTCGGATTCTGTCACGAGTTTGCCTTTGGAATATTGAACGTATTTGGTCTTGCCGTCGCGATATGACTGAGCCACGAAATGTGATGACGTAGCGTTGACGGCTTTAGTGCCGACGCCGTTGAGACCTACAGATTTCTTGAATACCTTGGAGTCGTATTTGCCGCCTGTGTTCATCTGGCCGACACAGTCGCGGAGACTTCCAAGCGGAATGCCACGGCCGTAGTCGCGGACTTTAACAGTGCCGTCGACGATACTGATTTCAATCGACTTGCCAAAGCCCATGACGTATTCGTCGATACAGTTGTCTATGATTTCTTTGAGAAGGATGTAGATACCATCATCGTGAGCAGAACCGTCGCCAGCTTTGCCGATATACATTCCAGGACGCGTCCTGATATGTTCGCTCCACTCTAAATGCTTGATGCTTTCTTCGTTATAATCTTCTGATATAGGTATGTTTACAAAGTCCAACTCGTTGTTTTCCATATCGCTTTACTTAAAATTTCGTGAGACGCAAAGATAAGAAAAATTAAGAATTAGGAGTTAGGAATGAGCAATTATTTTTTTATTTTTGCAGAATACACAATTTTATTTTTATGAAGAAAATTTTACTTGTAATGTTTGCCTTAATGGCAATGACTTCGTATTCTCAAATTCACGTTAAAGAGGGTTCGTTTCGTCAGATTGGCGGCTTCGTGATGTTAGATAAGGAAAAGCATATCGACGATAATGAGGTGGAGATGGCCCTGATAAAAATATCTACAGAAAATATCACTGCGGAGGAAAGAAAACGTTTTGAATTTAATGGTAATTCCATAACTTACTTCGATGCGCACTTTATGACAGGAGAAATTCATCTTTATGTATCAAGTGTAGCTACTTTTATCGAGATTATTCACCCTGATTATGGTAAAACGGAATATTGGCTTCCAGAAGATTTGTGTGGATTCTGTGGCTATGAGATGGTGGTTGTTAGTGAGTTTAATAATCAAAATGCTCCTGTGAAACCTCAGACTACTTATCTCGTGATAAGTGCTGACCAGCCTGATGCTTTGATATATATCGATGATGTCTTCGTTGGAAAAGAGAAAGTGAATAAGTCTTTTAAAATAGGAACAAAACATACTTGGAAGATAGAGTGTGACTCTTATCACACAGAGTCTGGTAGTGTTACATTAAATGAAAAGACAATAATTGACAAGCCTTTACGTCCTGCCTTCGGTAACCTTAATGTCACAACATCGCCAGAAAGCGGAGCTGCAGTGTATGTCAACGATAAATATATAGGAATGTCGCCATGTAAAATCGACAAACTGAAAAGCGGAACTTATACTTTAAAGGCGGTGAAGGAAATGTATAAAACAAGTGAGAAAACTATCGTTATAAAAGATAATGAAACAAAAAATGAGGAAATGGCAATGATAGCTAATTTCTCAATTGTTACAATTACAACGGATTCTCAATCTGATATTTACGTAGATGAACAATTCGTGGGAAAAGGCAAATGGAGCGGACGACTGTTGGAAGGAACACACTTCATAGAAGCTAAAAAAAATAATCACAAGACGTCTTCTAAAAATGTTAATATAGTTCTCGGTAAAAATGAAAATGTCGAGATGAAAGCTCCGGAACCTATATTCGGACATCTTGACATAAATACAGACCCAATGGATGCAGACATTTATATTGATGGAAAACATTATGGCACAACGCCAAATGTTATTTCAGATTTGCTTATTGGAAATCACGAACTAAGATTAGAAAAGAAAGGTTGTGCGCCATTGCATAAAAAAATAGTCATAGAAGAGGGTAATACATTGTCATTAAGTGAGACTTTGGCAACCGGCAAAGAAATTTCCATAAAAACAGAACAAAAAGGCGATAAGATTTATGTTGATGATAAATATGTAGGTGAAAGCCCTGTGGTGACTAGCTTGTCGTATGGCAATCATATGGTTAAGGCTGTAAGAGGAACGCAAAAAACATATGAAAATATTGAGGTTAAAGTAAGTGGCGGTGATACAGACATAACATTGGCTTTTGGAAAAATTGTTACTATTGTATCATCGTCGAAAGGAGATAAGGTTTATGTAGATGGAAAATATGTTGGTGAGACTCCGCTGGAATTGGATCTTTCCTTGTCGATTCATGATGTTGAAGTAAGAAGAGGTAATTTATACGACAGCAGAAAAATTGATGTCAATGACGAATCGAAGTATTACCACTATTACTTCGCGCCAAAGAAAGAATCTTTGAGTAAATATCTTGACAAAGGCGTCAATTTTGTGACATTAAACTGGGCTTATACATCTTCTCCACAACATTCATTCGGCGTGACATTCGGTACTGTCGACAGAACAGGTTGGTTTGCTTCAGTTATGACTGGCTTGGATTTTAAAGGATATTCTGCTGTTGGTAAAAATGAAGACTTTGCAGTATTGACAGGCGAGAGTGCCTCGTCGCGTCTATCTGTCATAGGCGGCTTCGTCGTCGGTGGCTCTGTCTGCTATAGAATGGGCGCAGGCTTCGGCATGAGAACAAAATGCTGGGAGGCAACAGATGGCAACTGGTACAAGTATTCACCTAATTCAAATATTGGCGCCGATATTATGGTCGGCTTGCAGATGAATCTAAGACATATGACATTCAGCGTCGATATGGTGACAACAAACTTCAATACATTGGAATTTAAATTGGGAATAGGTACTAATTGGAAGAAATGAGAACCTTGAACTTTTAAACTAAGTGAAAATGAAAAAGTCAATAATATTATTACTCGCGATAGCTTTCTTTTTTGCAGGATGTAAGAAAGATGAAACATTAAGCAAAGATAATCTTATCCTCAATGGTCATGCTATGGTGGATCTCGGTCTGCCATCGGGACTTCTGTGGGCCACATGTAACGTTGGCGCGTCATCGCCAGAAGATTATGGCAACTATTACGCATGGGGTGAGATAAAGACAAAGTCGGAATATAATATGGATAATTCTGATACTTATGGAAATGGTATTAGTGATATTTCTGGTAATCCAGAGTATGATGTGGCGAGAAGCAAGTGGGGAGCCTCGTGGAGAATTCCTACTAGTGCTGAGTTCGAGGAACTGTTAGAATATTGCGATTTGGAAATGACAGAAAGAAATGGCGTTAACGGATGCCTCGTCACAGGCCCTAATGGCAACCAAATATTCCTGCCAGCTGCCGGATATAAAAGCGGCGAATCGTCAATGCTGACAGAGTCTAATGGAGATTATTGGTCGTCAACTGGATATGGATCTAGTTATGCGTATGATTTATACTTCGATGCCTATTCAACGGTGTCTGGCAGTTTGAGCATGTCTACATATAATCGTTATTACGGAAGAAGCGTCAGGGCTGTATCTGATAGAAATCCTAAGAATGAAACGCCTGATGATGAAGGTGGAATGCACAACAGTCACGCTTATGTCGATCTTGGTCTTCCTTCTGGATTGTTATGGGCAACATGTAACATAGGTGCAAATGCTCCGGAAATCAAAGGTGATTATTACTCATGGGGTGAGATAAATACAAAGAATTATTATTCGGAAGGTAATACTGCTGCTTATGGTGCTTCAATGGACGACATCTCAGGCAATGTGCAATATGACGTGGCTCGTGCTAAGTGGGGTGGCAGCTGGAGAATGCCTACAAAAGATGAAATGCAGGAACTGCTAGATAATTGTAATTGGACAGAGTCAAAGCAAAACGGAGTAGATGGTTATAATTTGATATCCAAAATAAACGGTAAAAGTCTTTTCTTCCCACTTTCTGGTTATTATTTCGGATCGTCATACTATTCTTCAACCAGCGTTTATAGTTGGACGTCGTCTCCAGGTAGTTCAAATGAATATGCTGACAATCTACACATATATAGTGGAAATAGTAGCGTAATTGTCAGTCGTCGCTGTCATGGACAGAATGTGAGAGCGGTAGTAAATAAGTCTGAACTTGATGAAACTCCATCAAAACCGGAAAATCTAGAACATAATGGTCATGCTTATGTTGACTTAGGATTAAGTGTGAAATGGGCTACATGCAATGTTGGAGCAGATAATCCAGATGATTATGGTGATTATTTTGCATGGGGAGATATAAAAGAGAAATCGTCATATTATGAAAGTACTAGCAAAACATGGAATGTTGATATGTCTGACTTTGCTGGTAATGCAGAATATGATGCAGCTACAGCCAATTGGGGTGGCAATTGGAGAATGCCAACATATATTGAGATGAGAGAACTGGTGTCTGAATGCACATGGACATGGACTAAACAAGGCTATACTTATGGATATGAGGTAAAATCAAAGAAGAACGGCAACAGCATCTTCCTTCCAGCTGCTGGTTATTATAGTGGAACAACACTCAATGATAATGAATATGGTGGTTACTATTGGATGTCATCTCCTTATTCGTCGGATGACAGATATGCTGATGACCTTTACTTCTATACTTCAGATTACAGCTGTAGTTATCGCGGACGTTTCTTAGGCCATAGCGTGCGCCCAGTTTTTGAATAAATCACAGAGACATAAGACCTTAATCTTTGATTAAAAAAGGAGAACGACAATCGTCATTCTCCTTTTTTATTATAAAGATTGCTAATTGTTGACAGTTCAATTAACCGCTTTCGTTGCTTTGTTTCCAATCTTAATGATGTAAGTGCCTTGACCAAGGTTGATGTCAACAGAACCATTAACTATTGCGCTATAGACGCAAACGCCGTTTATGTTATAGACGTAAACCATTTCGTTTTCAGGGTTGAAGATGTTGAGTTGTCCTTGTTTGAAATAAGCGTAAGCTGATGGTTGTGTTTGAAGGTCTTCTATGTTTTCTGTGTTTAATGTGACGAAACGAGGCTCGGTTAAGTTGCTGTACATTGCATCTATGACGGTTTTATTATCTTTATCATAAATGTTCTTTACGCTGTAGAGCTGGTAGAATAACTCATCGTATTTGTAGTGCTCCTGAATGCTGATGTCGATGCTTGTTTCGTAGCATAGTTTTTGAATTATAGGTGTTGAGACTTGTGCGCCAGTTGGAAGTTCTTGATAAACTTTAAGGTTGTCTATGAAGAGGTAGCCGCTTCCGTTATAAATGATTTCGATGTTAGATTCCTCGTCGCCATTTTGCATTGGGAAAGAGAAGTCATTCCATTCGGCATCTGGTAATGAGATGGCTTGTTCGCTGGCAATTTCGCCTTCGCTGTCTATTAGATTCACGACAACATAATCATCGGTGTTTCCTTTTAAAGATAATGAAACGTTGAATGTACCGTTGTTATAAGATAGATTGTACATAGGTGAGGATAAGTATCCGTTAAGTTCTTTTTCGCTGAATTCTCCAGAAATGCCAAGTGTGCCATTGGCGAAAATTGGTAGGAATGCGACCCATGAACCGTATTCGCAAGAGATATTGTTTGGAACTTCTGGTTCTGTTGTCGTTCCGTCTGATATTATGTTTGAGAAGTCATAGTCTGTAAAGAAATATGTCTCGTCGTATTGTGCGGTGTGGTTCGCGCAAAGATAGAAATAATATTCGTCTACACCTTCGGTGGCATTCCAGTTTGCTGTGAATCCATCGCTGGTGATGTTAGTCTCTGGTAATATAGTTGGTGCAGGAATATGATGGTTGATGATTTCAATGTCGTCGATGAAGACTTTGTCATTCATTGCGAAAAGTATTATGAAAGAATTTTCTGCTCCAAATGTTGATATGAATTCAACATCAACCCATTCGTTGCCAGGGATGAAAGTCTCTTCTACGATTAATGCCTCTGAGTTTTCGTCAATGAGATTGCAGCAGAAATAATCACCATTAGCAGAAACTGATTTAGCGCGGCATTTTATACTTACATTTCCAGTCGTATTTATATAAGGAGTTAGCAACATGCCAGTCTCGCCATTTACATCGAGATATGCGCAGCCGCCTGCTTGGTAGACTTCAAAGCCAGCCCATCCAGGAGTGTTGAAGTATTCGTCGCTGATGACACCTGTCTCTGTTTCATCGAGACGGGTCGCATCTGGAGCCTCTTCGCTGCCAGCTGTAAATTTTGAAAAGTCTTCTGTGAGAATGGTCGTCAATGTGATTCCTTCGTTGCGATATTGTTCAATGCCACTTCTTCTCTCGTGAAGCATTTTCTCTTTGATGTCGCGACTTCTTTTTTCAAAGTCTTCTTTAGATATACGATTTGAAATAGAGGCATGCTGAGCAAAACCTGCTGTTGATAAAAATAATGCAAATAATAGTAATAAGTATTTTTTCATATGTTTGAATTTTAAGTTTTTTAAGAATAAAGAAAGGAGACACCACAAAAGCGATGTCTCCGTGATTATTACATTTTAATGAATTTCTTTACTGTCTCGTTTACTTTGATGAAATATGTCCCAGAATTGAGATGTTCAATGTTTAATTGTAAATTATTCATCATCAATTGTTCATTGTCGATTGTAAATTGTTTCTGTCCGTAGATGTTGTAAATCGTGACTTCTTCAATTCTTTCTTCTGAAGTGATATAAATTTCGTTTTTGACAGGGTTAGGGTAGATGCTGAGTGATGTATTCAATTCTTCAAGTCCTACGCAAGCAAGAGGCTGTTCGCAAGATTCGTTAGATTTTTCTGATTCCTTGCCGCTAGCCGAAATAGCTGTCACTGTGTAGCAATATTGTCTATGAAGATCGTAGGTCGTTGTGTCTTTGTAGGTGTTTTCTTTTACATTTACCAAGAATTCGTTATCGCGATAAATGTTATAGCTTGATGCTTCTGCAACGACATCCCATTTTAATGAAATCACTCCAGCTTCAAAAGCAGGTGCCCATGCTTCTAAGTTGGCAGGTGCTTCAATTTGTTCTTCTTTTAATGTCTTTGCGCAGGCTTCCGCTGATTTTTCTGATTCAGCCTCTCCGTTGAGAGCTGTTATTGTGAAACAGTATTCTGTGTCAGTGTTCAAGCCTTCTGCTAAATATGATGTCGTTGTTACGTTAGCCACTTTTTCTGTTCCACGATAAACGTTGTAGCTAGTAGCGTTTTGGGCAGAAGTCCAGCTTAATGAGATTGAACTTTCGTTAACGGCGTTAGCTGACAAGTTCTGAGGGACGCTTGGGATTTCTACAGATGAAGAACCAAGTTCGAATTTGATGTCATTTACATAATATTGATTTGCAGGAGTTACATAAATGCTGGTTTTGAGTTCGTAGCAATAAAGTACTTCTTCAATATTGTATATATTTATTTTTTCTCCAGATACTTTATAAATGCCTCTTAATGTGTCTGTCGCGTGTGCGTAGAAACTGTCGTGATTGGTACTTCCCAAGCTGTTTTCGCTTATGTCATAAATCGTTAAGGCAATGTTGCTACCGTTGTAAGCGAATGGTTTTTGTAATTCTATTGTAGTCCATTCGTCTTTTGCGCCAAATGTGAAATCGCCAGTAAACACAGTTTGAGATTCCTTTATCAAGACCCAGTCGTGGTTGTCTCTGTAGGAGTCTTGTTCTGTATTGCTCATGAAGACCATTATCTTGCGAGTGTTGTTATTTCCGTTCTTGTTACGGAATGATATGCTTTTAATTGTGCCGCTTTCTTTGTTGATTTCATCTTTGGTGTAAATCTGTTGAGCGAGGGAGAACATGGCTGTGTTTCCATAATTAGATATAGGTGCATAATATGTTTGTATTTCACCTTCTCCTATGCTGATGGTTTCATTAGCTGGGACTTCGTTTTCGGTGAGTGTCACGGCTTTTGCTTCTGTAAAATCGCTGTCGATGGCACCAATTATTTTGTTGTTTGCAGAATATACGTTTTTGCGAGCAGCTACTTGGTAAGACAAGATGTCGTTTAAGAAGGATTTGTCGATATTAGCTTTGTGCAATGTGTCTTCGACTTCTAATTCTTCTACTATCAATGTCTTTGTTTCACCACTTTTTATTGACTGAAATAGTTTGATGTCGTCGAAGAATATGTCTCCGTAACCGAAGTTAGTTATCTCGATATAAGCGTCATCTGTTCCGCCTTTCAACTCGACAGAATATTCGTTCCAGCCTTCTTTTTCAACAGTGATGTTTTGTTGGTCAGCTACGTCATAGAATCCGTATTCAGAAGTTATCAGCGAAACGGTCAGTGTTTCGTTAAGGTCGGCGTGAGCTTTGAAGGAAAGATTTATTTTGCCATTGTCGGATGATAGATCCAATACAGGAGATGTTATAGCTCCGAAGACTTCGCTACTTGCGTATTTGCCTGTTATTCCGATTGCCTCATTGATGAATGCTGGCATGTAGATGTGCCAGTTTTCTACTGTTGCTTCCATTTCTTCTGTTATTTCAGGATCCATGATAGTTCCTTTTGAAGCTACATTGTTGAAGCTTGTGTTTGTGTAGTAGAAAGTTTCATCGGCAGTGGCTGTGTGTTCTGCCGTAAGCTTGAAGATATAAGAGTCTGCGTCATCAACTGCAGTCCAATTAGCTGTGAAGTTGTTGCTGCCAACGTTTGTTTCTTCTTGTAGAGTTGGTGCTGGCAATTTTACAGATACGACTTCAATGTCGTCGATGAAGATGTTTTTGCTGAAAGCGTATATGTAAATGCGAGAGCCTTCGGCGCCTGCTGTCGTGAACCAAGACACATTAGTCCATTCGTTTGTTACTCTGATAAATTCGATGTTTGCATCTAAAATCTCTAGGTTTTCATCGACGATGTTATAGCAAGCGACGTCGCCAGCAGGGTCTACGGTGCGCATGCGGCAGTTGATATAAATCGCGCCAGATGTGTTTAATGTAGGAGTTGTTATAATACCGGTTTCTTGGTATTCTTCGCTGAAGCCTATGTAAGCGCAGCCTCCTGATTGATAAACTTCGTTGCCTTTCCATCCTGGAGTGTTGAAATACTCGTCGCTGATTACGCCGGATTCAGCATCGTCGAGACGCACGTGGTCAGGATTGCCGTCGCTGCCAGCAGTGAATTTGGAAAAGTCTTCTGTTAAAATCGTCGTTTCAATAATGCCGCTTCTGTTAAAGCTAGGCTTTATAATAATACTGCTGTCATCAGCTTGACTGCGAACAAATCTTGTTTGTGCGTTAACTGCGACAGATGTCATAAGCATTATCGATAATAATAAAAAAGTAAGTTTTTTGGCCATAATTTTATAAATTTAGATTTAGAGCACAAATATAATGAAAAAAGCTGAATTATAAAAACAAAATCTCATGCTTAAATAATAATGATTTCAACTAAAAATCTTATATTTGCCAAAACAAAATTTGAAGATGAATTATTTATCTATCGACAATATATCTAAGGCTTTTAGTGATAAACTTTTATTCGAGAATATAAGTTTTGGAATTGAAAAAGGGGAGAAGACAGCACTCGTGGCTGCTAACGGAACTGGTAAGTCAACAATGATGAAGATTCTCGTTGGTAAGGAAGAGAGTGACAAAGGTTCTATTGCTTATAATGAAAATATAAGGATTGGATATCTGGAACAGCTTCCTCAATTTAATCCGGAATTGACGATTCAGGATGTTATTTCAAAAGGACATACCGACATCATGGCCGTGATACAGCGTTATGAAAATGCTTTGTTGAATCATGTCGATGATAATAATTTGAATACGAAGAAAGAACTGGAAGATGCAATTTCTCAGATGGACGCGCTTCAGGCTTGGTCGTATGAACAGCGTCTTAAACAGCTTCTTTATACTTTCGACATCACGGATTTATCGCAGAGAGTAGGCACTCTCTCGGGAGGTCAGGTGAAACGCTTGGCTCTCGCTCTCGTGCTTCTCGATGATCCAGATATTCTTTTTCTCGACGAGCCGACCAACCACCTTGATATGGGTATGATAGAATGGCTGGAGAAATATCTTACACAATCGACAAAAACGCTTTTTATGGTCACTCACGACCGTTATTTTCTTGATAGAGTATGCAATAAGATTTTTGAGCTTTATCAAGGAACGATGTACACTCATAATGGTAATTATGATTATTATGTGAGAAAAAGCCGTGAACGCGAGGAGAATAAACGTATCGCAGCTGAGCGTGCGGGGCAACTCCTGAAACATGAACTCGAATGGATGCGTAGCACGCCGCAGGCTCGGACAGGAAAGGCAAAGGCTCGTATCGACGCTTTCTACGATCTTAAAGAGAAAGCTAAAGTGCGCCGCGATAATAACGAACTGCAGTTCGGAGCAGACATGCAGCGACTCGGAGGTAAAATCCTTGAAATGGACAGAGTGTCGAAATCTTATGGTAACACGACAATACTTAAAGACTTCGATTATATATTTAAAAGAGGTGAACGTATCGGTATCATAGGAAAAAACGGTATCGGAAAGTCTACTTTCTTGAACATGATAACCGGCAAAGAAAATCCAGACTCAGGAACGATTGTCACAGGTCAAACGGTGGCTTATGGTTATTACACTCAAAAAGGAATTCATTTCGACGAACGTAAAACTGTATTGGAAACGATAAAAGATATAGCGGAGGTGATTCACTATGGTAAGGATAAGACTTATACTGCAGATCAGCTGCTCGCGCATTTCATGTTTCCTTATTCTATGCATCGCCAGCCAGTGTCGCTGCTGAGCGGTGGGGAGAAAAGACGCCTCTATCTCTTGACAGTGCTGGTATCAAATCCTAACTTCTTAATCCTCGATGAACCAACTAACGACTTGGATTTGTTGACATTGCAAAAACTTGAAGATTTCTTGCAGACTTATAAAGGCTGCCTCTTGGTGGTGTCGCACGATAGATTCTTCCTCGACCAAACAGTCGATCAGTTGTTCGTGTTTGAAGGCGATGGCAAAGTCAAAGGTTTTATGGGTAATTATTCCCAATATCATGAATATCTGGAAGAAAAAAATAAAGAAGAAAAAAGAGAAATAGCTGCTCAGAAACAAGAGTCGCGCCCAGAGAAACAAACAGCAGAACGTAAGAAAAAAAGAACTTATAAAGAACAAAAAGAATACGAACAACTCGCAAAAGAAATTGAAGCTCTTGAAATTGAAAAAACAGAACTCACTGCTAAAATGCAGGAACAACTCGATTATCAAGAACTTGAAACATTAGGAAAAAGAATGAGTGAGATAACAGAGCTCATCGATGAAAAAGAGCTCCGTTGGCTTGAACTTGATGAAATTTAGTTAGGGATAGAGGGATAGAGGGATAGAGGAATAGAGGGATAGAGGGGCAGAGGGATATATAAACATTAAGCATTAAACATTAAACATTAAACATTAAGCATTAAGCATTAAGCATTAAGCATTAAACATTAAACATTAATTAGATATGGAATTATTAAAAAACTTTATTACAGAAGTAAGAGAAAACGATATGTTTTGGTTGCTAGAAGCAAAACCTGGTCTTTTTGCAATGGTTGAAGATGGTGAGGAAAATTCATATATTCCAGTGTGGAGCAGTGAGTCTGAAGCTGTTAGCAATATCAGTGACGACTGGGAAGAATATAATGTGACTAATATGAATATAGCTGAGTTTATTGGCTGGATGAATGAGCTTCATGAAGACCAGATAGGAATCGCGATATCAACAGGAGAGGGCGGACAAATGTTGCCGATGCCAGCTCTTACAATGAAACAGCTTTTTAAAGACGCAGCAATCATCGCTGAAGAGGATAAGAAATTGGTCGGAGAAGAATATTACGACGAGGAATGGGCAGAAGGTATTCCAGATAATTGGGAAGAAGAATACCTCGATAGCCTTGATGATGAAGAAGATGCTATATAAGATCATGAATCTGGAGTTTTACCGGTTTAATTGATGGCTTATGAAAAAAATAATACTTATACTGCTGATATTTACATCGTTAAGTTTGTCTGCACAAATTAAAGTGAAAGATGAATCTTTTAAGAAAACTAATGAATCGATAGAACTCGATGATGAATATGGCGCTTATGCCTTGATAAAAATATCGACTGAAAATATCAAGAAAAGTCTGATGCACGACTTTGAATTCAGTAATGACGCCTTTTATTTTGATAGTGAAATCAAAATGAAAACCATAAAACTAAAAGTGTATGAAGGCGTTGAGTCAATTTGGATTTCACATCTTACTTATGGCGATTTTGAATATGTCTTTCCTGAAAAAATAATCGCGTCTTGTGTGTATGAAATGACGCTAGTCCATGAGGAAGAAGTCGTTGTTGATACCTTGCAAAATATTATTACAATACGTTCGTATCCTTCACGATCTAAGGTGTTTATAGATAAGGAATACAAAGGACGTACTCCATTGTCGCTAAGTGGGTTGCCGATAGGAAACTATAACGTCAGATTTGAAAAAGACGCTTACTTTTCTAAAGATACAACATTTTTTATCGCCCAAGCAGATACATTGTTAATGCTTGATACTTTGCGAAATATAGCAGATTTTGCATGTGCAGAGTTTCATAAGGGAAAGTTGTATTATGAAGGCGATAGCCTGACTCCGCAAGATTATGTCAAGGCATTCGACTATTTCAAAACGGCTGCTAAATACGGATATTTTGAAGCTAATTATTATTTGGCAGAGTGCTATTATAATGGTAATGGCGTCGAGCAAGATTATAAGACGGCTGTTGGGTATTATAAGAAAACAGCAGAAAAAAGAATGGCAGAAGCGCAGAATGTCTTGGCTCGTTGCTATTATAATGGTATTGGCGTTGAGGAAGATAAGGAAGAAGCTGTGAAATGGTATAAAAAAGCCGCGTTTCGTGATGTTGCAGAATCTCAGAATGCTCTGGCTCAGTGCTACTACTATGGCGACGTGATTAAGAAAAATACCAAAAAGGCTGTTAAATGGTATAATAAAGCTGCCGACCATGGAAACCCAGACGCGCAAAATACAATAGGCTTGTTCTATTGTACAGCTGTAGATATTGAAAATAATTTTGAACTGGCTGTCGATTGTTTTACAAAGTCATCGGCACAGGGTAATAAGGATGCTTTGTATAATCTGGCTAACTGTTACTTCAATGGACAAGGTGTTGAGAAAAGCTATGAAGAAGCTGTGAAACTTTATGAGCAGGCAACAGAAATGGGATATGTCAAGGCTCAATATAGTCTGGCGCAATGTTATTTCAACGGACATGGTGTTGGTAAAGATTATCATAAGGCTATCGAGTTGTTTGAAGATTTAGCTCTTGAAGGTGATGCTAATTCTCAATACGATATGGCGAAGTTTTATTATTATGGCTATGGCGTAGAACAGGATTATGAGAAAGCTGTTGAATGGCTTCTCCTTGCTGTTGAACAAGGTCATGGTGATGCGCAAAGCTTGTTAGGTGTCTGTTATGAATATGGACAGGGCCTTGAAAAAGATTTCGCAAAGGCTATTGATTGGTATTCCAAGGCGGCAGAAGCAGGTAATGCGAATGCTCAATATAATCTTGGTAATTATTATTACAATGGTATTGGTAAGAAAAAGGATTTGGCTAGAGCCGTTGAATGGTATTATAAATCGGCAGTGCAAGGTAATGGTGACGCTCAGTATTGTCTGGCATCTTGCTATTATTACGGAGTGGTGCTGAAACAAGATTACCAAAAGGCAGTTAAGTGGTATATAGAAACCGCAAAACAAGGCAATGTCGAAGCTCAATGTCTATTGGGTTATTGCTATCAGATTGGTCAAGGCATCCAACAGAGTTTCGAGATGGCGGTTCACTGGTATCAGCAAGCTGCTGAACAAGGTAATGCTAAGGCTCAATGTTTGTTGGCTTATAGTTATCAAATCGGCCAAGGCGTGCGACAGAATCGCGAGAAGGCGATAGAGTGGTATAAAAAAGCAGCGGCACAAGGCGATGTGAGTTCTATTATCAAACTCAGAGAACTTGGTGTAAATTACTATGAATAGTTGTAATTAACTGATTACAACTTCTTTCCAGCTGGCGGTTCCATCGCCCCAGTTTCCTACTAATGAAGGGTGTTTGATATACTCCTTCAATAATCTGAGAAAATTCTTTCTAGGAATGGTGTATGCGCCCATCTTTCTGAAATGTGGAGTGTCTTGTTGAACGTCGATGATGTTGAAGTTGTTGTTCATTAAGAAATTACATAGGTGATTTAAGGCAACTTTTGAAGCGTCGGTCTTGGTGTGAAACATCGACTCTCCGCAGAATACGCTGCCTATCGATACTCCATACAAACCACCAACCAGTTCGTTGTCAAGATAAGTCTCGACAGAATGTGCGAAGCCTATACGATGTAATTCTTTGTAAGCTTCAATCATGTCTGGACATATCCAAGTCCCGTCTTGGTCTTTGCGCTCGACTTTCGCACACATCTCGATGACTTTGTCGAAGTTGGTGTCAATGGAACAAGAAAAACGGTTTGAATCGATGGTTTTCTTTAATGATTTGGTGATTTTTAGCTCGGTAGGTTTCATTACCATACGAGGGTCCAGCGACCACCATAAAATAGGCTCACCTTCGTTGTACCAAGGGAAGATACCTGAAGAATAAGCTATGATAAGCCGCTCAGGTGATAAGTCGCCTCCTATCGCAAGAAGGCCGTCTGGGTTGGCTAGATTCGCGGACGGAAAGTCAAACACATCATCCGCTAATAAGTAGATTGACATGGCGTTTATTATTTAATGCTGTCGGATATCGGTTTTTAAGTCAATAAGTCATAGTCAGAGTCATAGTCAGAGTCAGTGTCAGAGTTCTGGGTTCAAAGTTATATTTTAATTTTCTAAAAAGCAATATTATTTTTTATATTTTTGCGAAATACATTATACATTATGAAAAGATATTTTTTGCATCTCGCATATAATGGAACACGTTATCATGGTTGGCAGATTCAACCTTCTGAGATGTCGGTTCAGGAAGAATTGGAGAAATGTCTCAGTCTGAAGCTGGGCGAGAAAGTTGGTATCACGGGTTGCGGCCGTACCGATACTGGCGTTCACGCGCGTAACTGTTACGCTCATTTTGATGTTGAGAAACCGATAAGCAACTGCGAGGAGTTTGTCAGACGACTTAATATCTTTTTGCCAAACGATATAGTGATATATAAATGTTGGGAGGTCGATAATGACCTTCACGCTCGATTCGACGCAAAATCAAGGACATATCGTTATTATATAACTCAGAAAAAGAACCCTTTTCATAATCATGACGCTTATTATTATCACGGAAATCTTGACGTGGAAATGATGCAGAAAGCAGCTGATATTTTGTTTGAATATACCGATTTTACAAGTTTTTCAAAACTTCATACACAAGTGAAGACCAACAACTGCAGGATTATGGCGGCTCGTTTTTTTGAAGAAAATGATTTGCTTGTCTTTGAGATAAAAGCTGACAGATTTTTAAGAAATATGGTTCGCGCTGTTGTTGGGACATTACTCGAAGTTGGAAGAGGAAGACTTACGCTTCAACAATTCCGCGATGTGATAGAAAACAAGAACCGCTGTTCTGCTGGAACATCCATGCCAGCGCACGCTCTTTTCTTGGAAGGAGTGGAGTATTAGTAGAATTCTATTTACTGTAGTGTCTATAAATCATAACAATCGAAAGTATCGTCGCGATAGCGTCGGAAATTGGAATGCTCCACCATACGCCGTTGATGCCGATGAATTTTGGCAGTATTAATAATAAAGGTGTCAGGAACAAAACTTGTCTCGATAGTGACAATAATATCGATTTCTTTGCTTTTCCTATGCTTTGGAAGAAGTTTCCGATGACGATAGGGAAGGAGATGATTGGGAATGTGAGCATCACGATTCTCATGCCGTCGATGGAATATTTCAAGAGTTCTTCATCGGAAGTGAAAAGACGGCAGACTATTCTTGGTATTGTTTCGCCGATGATGAAGCCTATTGTTAATGTTATGAATGCTAATAATATAGCTTTCTTTAAAGCTTCTGTTACTCTTGTAAATTGTCTTGCACCATAGTTGTAACTTACGATAGGCTGCATTCCTTGTGTGATGCCTAAGACAATCATAGTGAAGAAGAATGTCACACGGTTTACGATGCCATAAGCACCTACGGACAAATCGCCGCCGAATTCTTTCAATCCTTTGTTTATTATTATGATTATAACGCAAAGCATTGAGTTCAAGAGGAATGGGGACAAACCGATGGCGAGAATGTCTTTGATGATATTTATATCGAAGACAAAATCTTTTTTGTCGAAATGTACCAATTCATCTTTGTTGGAGAATATTTTGAAAAGATAAATCAATGGTATTGTTTGCGCTACGACTGTTGCTATTGCAGCGCCGCGGATTCCCATTCCGAGAGGATATATGAAAAGCCAGTCTAAAAATACATTGGCTAGTACTGTTACTATCGTTGCGTACATAGCTTCGTTAGGATGTCCAGAAGCTCTTAGCAAAGAATTTAATCCATGATATAAGTGCGTGATAACGTTGCCGATAAGGATGACTTGCATGTATTCGTATGCGTAAGGCAAGGTCTGTTCGCTTGCGCCAAAGAAGAAAAGTATCGGCTTTAAGAATAAGAGACAGACTACGGTGAATATGATTCCAAAGAAAACATTGAGCATAATGGTGTTTGCTAAAGCTCGGCAGCTCTTTGCGTAGTTTTTCTTTCCCAGCTCCATGGCTGTGACTGTTGATGCACCCACGCCGACCATTGCACCGATGGCTGCTCCTAAGTTCATGAATGGGAAGGTAATAGCTAATCCGGAAATCGCTAATGGCCCAACGCCTTGCCCAATAAAGATGCTGTCTATCATATTATATAATGACGAGGCTGTCATTGCAATGATAGCAGGTGTCGCATATTTCTTTAATAATTTGCCAACGCTTTCTGTTCCTAGCAGTAATGCTCCTTTCGGTTCGCTCATGATACTTGTTTTTTAGGGTGCAAAATTGCGAAAAAAACTCCAATTAAGAACCCATTTTTTATAAATATTTTTTCAAAAGAAAATGTTAAAAATCAATGGTTTAGAAAATGAGCACAAAGCCGCCGCCCTTACCCATTTTTGCATTGTAAGTGTTGTTGTCAATCTTGATGTTGTCTTTTACGTAATCTTCTGCTATTTTATTGGCGTTTATGCCGTCGCGGAATTCTGTCGCTTGATTATGTTTTAGGTTTAAATTAGACAAGTCGACCTCAATTTCGCGTTCGTTCCAGTTGGTTATTCCTCCAACATACCATCTGTCGCCAGAGCGTCGAGCGATGATGACGTATTCGCCTAGTTTTCCGTCCAAGGCGATGGTTTCATCCCAGATGGTTGGGATTTTTGCTATATATTGTGAGCATTCGTCTTCGTCTCTATAATTGCTTGGGCTATCGCAGAGCATATTGAAAGGAGATTCAAATATGACATATTCAGCGAGTTGTCGGCAGCGTGTACCTTGGCTCATCGGCTCGCTCCAGACAGCTCTGTAGTTGTCTTTGTTTGCATTACGCATCGCGCCCTGGGTGAAGTCCATCGGACCTGCAAGCATTCTTATGAAAGGTATTGTTGTTTCGTAAGTTACCAAGTCGAGGCCTTGATTCCATTTCACGTTTTCAAGTCCGTAGACGCCTTCGAAATTCAATACGTTAGGGTATGTGCGGTTGAGGCCTGTAGGTTTGTACGCACCGTGGAAGTCGATGATGAGATGGTATCTAGCAGCAGTTTCTGCCATTTTATAATAGAAATTAACGGCTTTTTGGTCGTCTCTGTCAATGAAATCTACTTTAAAACCTTTGACTCCAATTTCTGAATAATACTTGCACACTTCTTCCATGTCGCGGTCAATGGCTACATAACCTGCCCATAATACAATGCCGACGCCTTTTGAATCAGCGTATTCCACCAAGTCGATTATATCTATCTCTGGTATTACGTCAAATAAATCGGCTTTTTTGTTAATAGCCCAGCCTTCGTCTAAAATGACATATTCGATGCCGTATTCTGAAGCGAAATCAATATAATGTTTATATGTTTCGTTGTTTATGCCTGATTCAAAGTCAACATCTTTGATATTCCAAGCATTCCACCATTCCCACGCGACCTTGCCTGGGACGATCCAGCTCTTGTCTTCAATGCGTGAAGGCTCCGCTAGTTTGTATACCATGTCGTTGTCTGTCAGTTCTTTGTCTTCTTCAGAAATAATCATACATCTCCATGGGAAATTCCTTGTGCCTTGAACTTTAGCAATATAATTTTCACGTTCCTTCACAAGATATTGCAGCATGTTATATCCGCCTTGTTCTTCTGTCTTTGGATAATTGGCATGTACGCCAACGAGACTGTTTTCATTCTTCTTGTTTTTTCTCAAATATGTGCCAGGATAATCTTCCAAGTCGGCTTCTGTGATGACGACTTTTTTGTTGTCGTTTAATGAAATTAATGTGGGAAGAAAGGCAAGTTTGTCATCTTCTATTTTTGATATAGGCGTTACGCTATAGACGTTTTCAAATGAATTGAAAAACTGCTTGCTGATGTTGTCGCCGTAGAAATTACCTGGATTTACATAAGGTATATATGCTGTGTAATCACTGTCGAAATTGTATGTGATTCCTTCGTTTACAACGATTATAGGTTTTGGAAACTTTGTGCAGAATCTATAGGCGATGCCATCGTCGTAGGCTCTGAATATAATGCTGTAATTCCCTTTAAAGTTAAGTGTCAATTCGTTATAATTGTTGTCGATATATTCTTTTTTGTAGAAATCGGTTTTTATTGTTTCGTTTATGCTTTCGCTTTTGAAACTTCTGACTATAGGTGCAGCTCCTAAAATCTTGCCATCACTTAATTCCATAGAAATAGGGGAGTCGTTAATGACAGTGCTATTTTTATGAGTGACTGAATATTTTAGAAAATCATCGTCAGCTGTTATTGTTATGTTAATGTTTTTTTGCGGAGATTCTAAATTGTATATTTTTTGAGAATAGACAATATTTAAGTTTAGAATCAATAATAGACATGTTATCAGTGATTTAACTTTCATAAATGTTACGTTGTTGTGATTAAAATCTTTGTTTCAAAGATACGAAAAATAATGTTATTTGATTAAGAAAAAATGCTTAATTTTGGCAAATAAAAATAAATCGACATGAACCTTTTATTAATAAGCAATTCAACAAATTTTGGAGAGACATACTTGGCTTGGCCTATGAGTCAGCTTGAGTCTTTCTGTGAGAAAAATAATCTTAAGTCAGATAGCAAAATAGTTTTCGTTCCTTTTGCTGGCGTATTTATCAATGGAAATCCATATCCACAAAGCTACGATGCATATACAGCGAGAGTTAAGAAAGTATTTGAAGAAAAATTGGGATTGAACAATTTTGTTTCAGTACATGAAGTAGAAGATAAGATTCAACTTGTTAAAGATGCTGATTGTATCGTTGTTGGTGGTGGTAATACATTCCATCTTGTTGCTGAGCTTCACAGATATGGCTTGATGGATGCTATAGCAGAAGCTGCTAAAAATGGTACAGCTTATATCGGATGGAGCGCAGGGTCAAATATAGCTTGTCCTACATTATGCACAACAAACGATATGCCTATAGTTCAACCTGCTTCATTTAAGACATTGAACTTGGTTCCATTCCAAATCAATCCTCACTATCTTGACCCTCACCCAGAAATCGATAAGATGATTAAGCATGGCGGAGAAACACGTCAAGACCGTATCAATGAATATCTCGCTGTAAATCAAAATATGAAGGTTGTTGGTCTACGTGAAGCGTCTGCACTTTGGGTTACAGAAGACAAGGTGGTTTTGAAAGGTGGTAAGAAGTTGGTTGTGTTTAAATATGGTGCAGAACCTATTGAGTTAGAGCCAAATTCAGACGTTACAAAATACGTTATTTAAGCTATTAGCTATCAGTTTTTAGCAGTCAGTATAGCTGGCACTTAGGAGACGTGTCAATTACACCTAAATTGTAGTTGAAACGTCTCTGTTTTTATGATATGGTAATTTGATTTCTCATTAAAACAAAAAAATAATATTTGGTGTTTATGTGAAAAAACATCAAGTACTATGAAATCTAAATTATTATCATTAGCCATTCTTCTGGTTTTTAGCGGCACCATCTTCGCTCAGAATGATGCTAAGACTGAAAGAATGCAGCGTCGCGAAGCTCGTAAACAACGACAAGCGATGGAACTGGCACAATCGCGTGCCGAGATGATTAAGCTGGTGGAAGACACGGCCTTCGTTCTGGAAGCCAACACCTTTATCGGTCCTTTTGGACAAGAGTCGCCGGTTACTTCATTCCAAAATTATTTTGCTATCATAAAAGATAAGATAGCGATAAGCATTGCGTTTAATAATCCTGTAAACCTCAATTCTGGTTTTGCGGCTTCTCCATTGTCGTGGTATGGCCCAGGTGCGCCAGGCATTGGTCCAGGATATACAGCTCCAGGTTGGCCCGGCTGGAATTGGCAGTCGTGGGATACGCCCAATACACCAGCAACATTGACGTCTTATAGTGTTGATATGTCCGATGCAGACGGACCTTTTATAATAACGGGAGCTTTTAGAACATGGACTGGCGTGATACCTGTTAACTTTAAAGTGTATGTTCAAGCTAACGGAACAGGTAGGATAGTGTTTTATTCTAACGACGGAGGTCAGGCAACTTTTACTGGTGATATTGTGTCTCCAGAAAATGCATCTACTTTATATCCATTGCCATAGCTGAATATTTTGAAGAATTTTTTGATTTTATTTTAGGAGGAAATTTTTGGTGAATTTCCTCCGTTTTTTTTTGTTGTAAAAAATTTGTTTTTCTTGAAAATAGATTTAAATTTGCATCATAATGATGTTACGTACGTAAATTCTACATTATGAGAAAGATAAGTTTTTTTAAAGTGTTTATTTCTGTTGTATTTGTCATGATGTCAATGACTTTGATGGCGCAGGCGAAGAAGCCAACTATCATGGTCATGCCATCAGATGCATATTGTTCTAGGAATGGATATGTTACAGAATGGATAGATGAGAGCGGAAATGTTAATAAAGTTTCAGATATATCAAATATATTCAAGCAAGACGATGTAGAAGACCTGCGTCTTGTGATATCAGAATTGTCTCAGATAATGGCAGAAAGAGGTTTCCCATTGAAGGATTTAGAACAAACATTGAAATCGATACAACAAGAATCGGTTGAGATGAGTCTATTGGAAAGTTCGTCATCAGGAGCATATGTGACAGAATCAATGTTGGATAAAGTCAAAAGAACGGCAAAGGCTGATATTATTTTGGACCTTGACTTTACCCCAATGCGAAAGGGGCCTCAGTATTATATATCATACAATCTTAGAGCTTTAGATGCTTATACTAATAAGGTTATAGCCGCAAATTCTGGTGTTGGTTCTCCATCAACATCGGCACCGATAAACCTTTTGCTTGAAGAAGCTGTACTTAACTTTATAGATTCTTTCTGCGCGCAGTTGATGTCGCATTTTGAAGATATGGCACAAAATGGACGTGAGATAGTGTTGAAGCTTAAGATGTGGGATTCTTCGGATATTACTTTTGAAGAAGAGTTCGAATTTGAGGAGGAGTATCTTGAATTGACAGATATAATCTCATATTGGATGGAAGATAATACTGTAAATCACGCGCCTTCGCGTACTAACGCAAGTGAAAACTTTATCACTTTCGAACAGGTTCGCATTCCTTTGTTCAGAGAACGTAATGGAAGACAGTCGGCACTTGATGCTCGCGGTTTTGCTAATACTCTCAGAAGTTATCTTAAAAAAGAACCATTCTTGATAGAGAGTAAAATTTATGAACGTGGACTCGGCGAAGTCTGGATTATAATAGGAGAGAAATAATATGAAAAAGATAAAATTTGTCTTGATTGCTTTGATGTTGTCTGTAATGCTTAATTCGATTGAGGCACAGACTCTTAGAGTTATTCCGTTGTCGAAGTCAGATGTGAGTGAGACTGCCGCTGATATGTTGTATAACAGATTGAATCAAGCAGTGTCGTTGAATGGAATGGCAGCGACAGATAATTCAAATAAATTTTTGTTAATACCTTCTATAACAATACTTTCAGTGGAACAAACGACCACAGCCCCTGTGATGTATGTAGCGGAAATAGAAATATCATTGTCTTTAGTCGATAATGATAGAAAACTATTGATGACACAAGAGATATTGACCAAAAAAGGCGTGGCTGAAAATAAGACAAAGGCAATAGAAGAGGCAGTTAAATCGCTTAAAGCTCGTGATACAAGGCTTAAAAAGTTGATAGTCAATGGTAAGAATGAGATTGTTGAATATTATAACACTGAATGTGAAAATGTAATGTCGACAATAGTAACATACCTAGAGATGGGGATGTATGACAAGGCATTGAATGAACTTAATGCAATACCTCAAATAGATGCAGAATTGGATTGCTATAAAAGTTCAATGGATATATTGAGTAATATCTCGGCAGAACAACAAACAAAGTCAAATAATAATATCAAAAATGAGAATCCTGATGTCTCATGGATAAATGAATGATAGTTTTATGATGAGAAAAATTTTAATATTCATTTTGGCTTTTTTGCCAATCATGACAATAGCGCAAAAAGATTATAAGTTAGTAGAACAAAGCTCCAAAGAAAAACCAGCTTGGCTTTCAGAAGGCACGCATAAAGGCTACTTCATGGTCCAAGCTAATAAAGTCGCTACTTTAGACGAAGCTAAGAGTAATACTACCTTATCATTATTAAATGACATAGCATCATCAATATCAGTAATAGTAGTGGGAGAGACAGTCAAAGATATTGTGTGGGAAGAAGTAGAACTTAACGGCCAAACCCAAGAACAATTTATAGAGACAATAAAAACCAATACTACCACAAAAATTTCTAAAATTCCTGCGTTACAAGGCATAAGCGTCGACTTAAAGGGAGAGATATATTGGGAACGTTATATAAACAAGAAAACTAAGGAGTCGTGCTACGATTACTATGTCCTTTATCCATTTTCTCAGTTTGAGTTAGAGGAACTTATGGAAGCATATAATGCACAGGAAAAAGCAATTAATGATAAAATCAACAACTATAGAAATTCTCTCGATAAAATAAATGACATTGATATTTTGTTAGAAAACATATCTCAAATGAAAGCTATGAAAGAAGAACATAAAGATGAATATGCAAAATCTTCTAGATTAGAATCCATTATTTCATTATACGAAAAAACAATTAAAGATATCTATGTTGAAGTTATTGATAATTACAATTATAACAACAAAGGTACCTTGATTATACAACTAAAACATGGTGAAAAAATCATGAAGACAAAGTCGTTGCCTAAATTAGGTAGCGAATGTGCTCGAGATTTCAGCAAGAAACATGATGGAGATAAAATTGTGATTACATTCAATACATTCGATTGCTACGAGCAAGATAATAACTATGTTGACATAAGATTCACATTTGGAAAGAGAAAATTGATTAAGAAAATAAATATAAATTTGTAAAAAAAATATGCGGAAGCCGAAAAGCAAAGAGTAGGCGTAATTAAAAAAAATTAAACAAAATGAAAAAGATTTCTTTATTTTTAGGAGCAGCTTTAATGTCATTAGCAGTGGCTTCTTGCGGTTCTAGCAAAGCAGTTGTAGCACCAGCACCACAACCAGCACAACCAGTAATCCAAACATTGCCAGATGAACCATGTGCAGAATTTTTATCAACATCTGACATCTTCCGTGCTACCGGCCAGCATGTAGCTAAAGGTGACAGACAAATCCAATTCGCTTACGATCAAGCAGCTATTGCAGCACGTGCAGAATTGGCATCACAAATCGAAACAACAATCAAAAGCGTTAACGATAAATATGTTAACTCATACACAGTAAATGATGCTAACGATTTCAAAGAACGTATTGAAAACATGATGCGCGCCATTGTTAACCAAGAACTTAAATTCGCTCCAGTAGTATGTAAGAAAAGAGCTTTAGGTACAGAAGCTGGCACAATCATTTGTTATGTTGCAGTGGAAATTCCTGTAGCTAATATTTTGAATGGTATCACATCATCAATCGCAAACGACGAAAGACTCAGAGTTGATTACGAATATGAAAAATATAAGAAAGTATTTGATGAAGAAATGGGTAAATTACAATAATCATTGTAATCTATATGTTTTTATAATCTTCTTGCTATTAATATTGGCGAAGACATCAAATGCAAATAACTATATGGGGGAAACTAATGCTTCCCCCATATCTTATGGTACCGACCTGCCAGAATGGATTAGCAATGAAGGCTACTTAGGTATATCAGACCCGATATCCGATACTTTGTTGGCATTCGACCAAGCCGTACAAAGAGCGTTGGCTTTTTATGCCATAGGTAATAATATGAGCTATTCTTCTGTATATGAATATTATTATCTGGTCTCAAACATGAATAATAAAGATTGTGATAACCAAAAATCACACTGGATGGTAGAATTTGATGTCATGTTGGAAAACATATCATACGAAGTAATCAAATTGTATCGTACAAAATATAATGAAACAATAGTACTGCTTTCAATCGAAAATGGTGAAGGAGACATAAATATCGATGTCTCTGGTTCCTTTATGTATCATTATGAATATCATAATAAGAAAGCAGAATATGGAGAAAAACAGATTATGACGATATCTTCTGACGATATAATAGGAAATCTGGAATGGAACTCAATAATCTCTAAAGGAGGATACATTAAAAAATCTTATGTTGATGAAAAGGAAAACGTTGTAATCAGATATTTGAATAAATATAAAGATTATGGAACGGTATCAGATGATATGGTGTTTTGCAATACCGAATTTGGATTGTGGAATAGCTATATAGATACATTCCTTCAAGCGTTATCGATATTCGAATCAAAATATGTGGTGGTGGAAAACACGTCAAGAGCCATCAGATCTGATAATATGGATAATTATGACGAGAAATCGCAAAACTTGTCACGTTTGGTGATGAGGACTAATATTTCATGTTATTTATCTGATTTCTCATTGAAAAATAATAACTTTTATGCTAGTTGGGTAATTTCTGAAAGATGAAAAAAATATATATTTGCACTTTGTTCCTTCTTTTGGTGAATATGATTAGTGCACAAGAAAATGATGAATGTTCAGGATTTGTATCTGATGGTACATGTTTAAGATACACAGCGTCAGGATACCAAAATGTTATAAACGGAAACCATTCAAAGGCCATCAACGAGTCTCGTAAAATGGCTAATATTTCTGCTGAATGTGAATTGTCAAAAATGATAAATTCTTTAGTAACTCGCCTGGCTGAGAGATTGACTAAAAATGATACATATCATGCTGAGTTGAATATTGATACTACACTCGTATCTTCTTATAAGGTTTTTAATGGAATGAAAACAATTTGCCAGTCGGAAACAAAACTTATCAACAATGCGTATGTTACTTATGTTACTAAAGAGATAAGTCTTGAGAACATTGGTGATATTTTCTACTTCGATGATAAAACAAAAGAAGAATTTAAAAAAATAATGGAATAATACAATAAATTATTTATTATGATACACAAAGGTTTAACGACAGAACAGGTAGAAGAAAGTCGTAAAAAACACGGCTCTAATATCTTGACGCCGCCAGAAAAAGAATCTCTCTGGCATCAGTTTATTGAAAAATTTAAAGACCCAATTATCAGAATTTTATTGATAGCTTTGGCTTTATCAGTCGGAGTTTCTTTGTATGAATTCTTCGCTCATGATGAAGGATTGTCAGTTTTATTTGAACCAATAGGAATCTTCGTGGCAATTATGCTCGCTACTTGCATCGGCTTCGCTTTTGAAGTTAGCGCAAACAAGAAATTCGAGGTCCTTAATAAAGTCAGTGACGACGAAGAAGTTAAAGTCGTCCGTAATGGTAACATCACAGTTATCGGTCGTAAGGAAATCGTTGTGGGCGATGTAGTTATCATTGAGACTGGCGACGAAGTCCCAGCCGATGGTGAACTCATCGACGCGTTCTCACTCCAAGTCAATGAGTCAGACCTCACTGGCGAGCCAATGGCAACTAAAACCATCGACCCTAAAGACTTTAAAAAAGACGCTACTTATCCTTCAAACTACGTACTCCGCGGAAGTAAAGTGATTGACGGTCACGGCGTGATGATAGTCGATAAAGTAGGCGACGCAACAGAATGGGGTAAGGTTTATCAAGGTTCTCAAATAGAAAATAATATCAAAACTCCTCTTGATAATCAACTCGATCATCTCGGAAAGATTATCACTGTAGCAAGTTATATCATCGCATCTGTCATTATCGTGATGCGTCTCGTGATGTTTTTCACTTCTGGTGAAACATTCGAATGGTTAGGCTTCGCTCAATATCTCCTTAATACATTGATGATGGCTGTCACAATCATAGTCGTCTCTGTGCCAGAAGGACTTCCAATGAGCGTTACTCTCAGCCTTGCATTGAGTATGAAACGTATGCTTACAGCTAACAACCTCGTCAGAAAGATGCACGCTTGCGAGACAATGGGCGCAGCAACAGTTATCTGTACAGATAAAACTGGAACTTTGACACAAAATCAGATGAGCGTCAATGATATGAGTTTCCTCGCTCTTCCTGAAAAACAATTAGGTGATAATGAAATAAGCAACCTTATAAAAGAAAGTCTCGCTCTTAACACAACAGCGTTCCTCGATTTCAGTGATGAAAAGAAAATCAAGGCTATCGGTAATCCAACAGAAGGTGCTTTGTTGCTTTGGCTGAATAAACAAGGCGTTGACTATATGCAAGTGAGAGAAGGCGTTAAGATGTATCAACAAGTGCCATTCTCAACAAAATATAAATTCATGGCTTCTATCGTTGAGTCACCAGCAATGGGAAAACCAATCTTCTATGTTAAAGGAGCTCCTGAAATCTTGTTGAAACATTGTTACAAAATCTCAACTCCAGAAGGTGAAGTCGATATCACTCCATATCGTTTGGATGTTGAACGTCAGCTTCTTGAATATCAAGGCAAGGCAATGCGTACTCTCGCTTTCGCTTATAAAGTAGGTGACCCTAATGAGCAGTCATTCGACCCAAATACAGACGATCTTGTAGCAGAAAACTTTATATTATTAGGTATTGTAGCTATCGCTGACCCAATTCGTGGCGATGTCGCTGAAGCTGTAAGAAATTGTATGTCAGCTGGTATCGATGTTAAAATCGTTACAGGCGACACTCCTGGTACAGCAATAGAAATCGGTCGTCAGCTCGGTTTGTGGCTCGGCACTGACTCTAAAGACGTTAACCATATCACAGGCAAAGACTGGGAAGCTCTTTCTGACGAAGAAGCTCTTTCTGTAATGCATAAGATTAAGATTATGTCACGCGCACGTCCTATGGATAAGGAACGTCTTGTAAGATTGCTTCAGTCTGACGGCGAAGTCGTTGCTGTTACAGGCGACGGTACAAACGACGCTCCAGCTTTGAAGGCGGCTCAAGTCGGCCTCTCAATGGGCGATGGCACCACAGTCGCTAAAGAGGCCTCCGACATCACAATCCTTGACAACTCATTCAATAGTATCGCTCGTGCTGTGATGTGGGGAAGGTCATTGTATATCAATATCCAACGCTTCGTCGTGTTCCAAATGACAATCAACGTGGCTGCATGTCTCATCGTGATGCTTGGTTCATTGCTCGGAACAGAAATGGTTCTTACAGTTACTCAAATGCTTTGGGTTAACCTCATCATGGATACATTCGCAGCTCTCGCTCTCGCTTCATTGCCTCCATCAGAAATGGTGATGAAAGAGAAACCACGTAGCCGAGAAGCTAACATCATCACAAAACCAATGATGTGGCAGATATTCGGCGTCGGTCTGTTGTTCGTCTTCTTGATGTTCGGTCTCGTTCAATATTTCAAACATGTTGAAGTTACTTCATTGGCTGACTTCTCATTCGCAGAATATTTCAGGAATTATTTCAACTTCAAAGCCTCACAAGGAATCTCAGCTTTGGAACAGACATACATCTTTACAATATTCGTATTCTTGCAATTCTGGAACTTGTTTAATGCTAAGGCATTCCACAGCGAAGGCTCTGCATTCAAAGGCTTGTTCAGAAAAGACGTCATCGCTGGTTTCGGTCTCGCATTATTCGTCATCGTTGCAGGTCAGTTGCTCATCGTAAGCTTCGGTGGCGAAATGTTCAACGTAGCAGCAATGAACGCAAAAGACTGGATGTACATAATCTTAGGAACATTGCCAGTATTCATCATAGGAGAGGCGATGAGAATAGTTAAGAAATTATTAAGCTAAAATGTAGAGACGTATCAAAATTCGAGAATTTTGCTGCGTCTCAGAAATTAAATAGAAGTAGGGACGTATCACAATTCACAGAATTTGCTGCGTCTCTCTTCTTTTTGAATCCCTAATTCCTAACTAAAAAGACGCAGCAATTACATATTGTTTATTTTTTTTATGGTGTAATTGATACGTCTTTACAAATCCTCAGTTCCTCAAATCCTCAGTTCCTCAGTTCCTCAGTTCCTCAAATCCTCAGTTCCTAACAAATCAAATCTCCACAATAACTCCAAACATAAAGTTGATTCCAGCTTGTGGGAAATATCCGTCTTCAATATATTCTGTTCCGCCGACAAGCGCCTTGTAAACCCAAGCGTTGCTGCAATATTTATTGTTGAAGATATTGTTTATCGAAAAATTGAAATTCAATGTCTTAAACAATGACTGCTTCCATTCGTAATTGATGTTGATATTGCTTACGAAATATGGGTCCAGACTTCTTGAAAGGGTAGAGGTGTTGTCAATATATTGTCGTCCGACATATTTCTCCTGAAATACGATGTCTAAATATTTTATTGGTGTTACTTTCAGATTCAAACCGGAAATCACATTAGGTGAAAATGAAATATCTGTTGTACCAAGATTGTTCTCGATTTGTCCTAAATAATTCCAGTCGGCATCGTAATTGTCAACAAAATCAACGAAATTCAAAATCTTATTCTGACTTAAAGCGAAGTTGAAGTCTAAAGCGAAATATTTGTTTGCTTGATAAGCAAGGCTTCCTTCCAGACCGAATCTGTAGCTCTTATCGACATTGGTCATAATGGTCGCTCCAACATTGTTAATCTCGCCAGTCAAAACTAATTGGTCTCTGTAATCCATATAGAAAAGGTTGGTGTTCAAAGCGATTTTTCTATTTCTATAAGAATAACCTAATTCATAGTCAATGAGTTTTTCGTGTGTGATGTTCTCCCTCTGAATCTCGTCAGCGTCGGTGTAGATGTCGCGGTTTGGTTCTCTGTTGGAATATGCCACTGAAAAATATGCTGAATTATTTTCATTTATGGTGTAAAAAACGCCGCCTTTAGGATTCCAGAAATTGAAGACATGATTTTGCGTGATGTCGTTCAAATCATCATGAATGCCGTTTAAATCGTAATTTATGTGTCGATATTGTATCTCGGCAAAGAAGTTAAGATATGAATTTAATTCGTAATTGCTTGATACATATATATTATAATATTGTTTGTTGCTTTTGTTTTCATACCATCTGTAATTCAAAGGAACTGCATATTCTGCCCAGTTGATGATTCCGTAATGATTGCCGTCGTATTTGTTCCAACTGCCACCATAATTGATGTCAAATCTTCCGACTTTTTGATTTAAATTTATGTTGACGCCATAGAATTTATTATCTAACCATTTCTGTTGTATTAAGTTAAGTCGTTGAATAGTAGTGTCACCGATAATCAAAGATTCTAATCCGTAACTGGAAAGTTTCTTGTCGTTTTTATAATTCTCGTAATAACCTTTTCCTGTTGTTAAAAACGCTGATGCTGTCAGAATTAGATTTTGATTGAAGCTATGAGCGTAATGTAATTGATAATAAGTCTGGTTATATTTGTCGATTTCGTTTTCGTAATAACCGATGAAATTACCCTCTTTGTCGTACATCATTCCTGCTGGATTGAAAGTAGGATTTGTGGCTAGACTGTCTTTGGGTGTTCCGTTCCATGCTTGGTAAGTCTGTTCTTTACCGTTCATAATCATGAATTTAAGGAAGTCGTTTTCATCTGACCATGAAGCGGAAAGTTGATATGAGAACAAATCAGAATATGCTCTGTCGATATAACCTTCGGAATTTATCTTGCTGATTCTTCCGTTGACGTTGAAACCATTGCTGTTTCTTCCAGTAGAAAAATTCAATGTGTTTTTCAATGTGTTGAACGAGCCGACTGAACTGCTTAATCGTGCGAAAGGCTCTGTCGTTTGTTCGTCGGTTTTTATGTTGATTGAAGCGCCGAATGCTGCTGCGCCGTTGCTTGAATTTCCTACGCCTCTCTGTATCTGTATGTTATCTACTGAAGATGCTAAGTCAGGAAGGTCTACGAAATAAACTAGACTCGATTCAGCGTCATTGATTGGAACTCCATTCAAAGTGACGTTGATTCTTGTGAGGTCGCTGCCACGAACACGCATGCTCGTGTAACCCACGCCTGCACCCGCATCGGAAGTGACGACGACAGATGGCGTGTTTTGTAATAAAAATGGTAAATCTGTTCCTTGATTGCTCTTTTTCAATTCGTTAGAAGTGACTTCGGAGTAGGTGAGAGGCGTCTTCTCTCCAACACGCGATGCTGTCACAATGACTTCGTCTTCCATCATTGAATCGGCAGTCATCGCGACTTTAACCTTGCTGTCTTTGGTGATGTTAATCGTTGTTTTATAAGTTTTGAAACCTATGTAAGATGCTTCTAATGTGTAAGTTCCTTTCTCGATCTTCTTGAAATTAAAGTTGCCTGACTCGTCGCTGACGGTCATGAGGTTTAGTTCTTTTAAAGATATGTGCGCGCCGATTAAAGCTTCGTGGTTTTCTTTGTCTATCACATTTCCGCTTAAGCTGAATTGTGCAAATAATTGCAGTGGCATCATGACTGCAACTAAGATTAAAGTTTTTAATGTTTTGAACATAACTAATTGATTTAAAGTTGTTAATAATTTTAAATCAATAGGAGGAAATTTTTTTGATTTTGCTCATTTCCCGGTCTCGGCATTATCCGTATCCGGTTCAGAGGGTGTGATCTCAGCCTGTATTTCATTTCACTTTCGTAAAAAAGGCACCCCTATTGAAAGTCAAGGCAAAGATATTATATTTTTTTTTAAGTTTGCAAGAAAAAATAATAAGATGAAAATTTTAATTTTAAATGGTCCTAACTTGAATCTCATAGGCAGGCGAGAACCCCAAATATATGGAACTGAGTCACTTGTTGATTTTGTAGAAAAGATGAAAAACAATTTTCCAGAGCATCAGTTGGATTATTTTCAATCTAATCATGAAGGCGTTTTGATTGATAAATTACATGAGGCTTGGGATAATTACGATGGCGTTGTTTTCAATCCTGGTGCTTATTGTCACACTTCTATCGCTTTGGCTGACGCGATTCGTTCTATTGAAACTCCAGTTGTTGAGGTTCATATCAGCGATATTTATTCACGAGAAGAATATCGTCATCATTCATATACTGCGGAAGCTTCTGTCAAATCTATAGTCGGCAAGGGCTTGAAAGGCTACGAGGAAGCGGTCCTTTATTTGGTTGGAATGAAGAATTAAGAATGTAGAATGAAGAATTAAGAAATTCTACATTCTACATTCTTAATTCTTCATTCACGAAAAATCTCTCTCTTCCAATTCGCTGTATAATTTCTTTTTACCTAAGAAATATTTGAAAACGATATTTTTCTGATATATTTGCGACACTTTGTTTTGGGTGAGTTTTCTTCTTTTCTTTTTTAAGTAAGGGAGATGTCGCAAGAAACTGCAGTGTGCGCGTGTCACTGCGAAGAAGTCGGCGAAGCTGCCACCGCACAAGAATTTAAATGCTGCAATCCAGTCGAGGAAGAATCTGTATAATATAGTTCCGAAGACTTTTCCATTTGGAAGGTTTTTTATCAACAATGAAAGGTTATTCCTAAAGTTGAGATAAGTCTTTCTTGCTGAGGATTTTGGCAATGTTCCACCGCCGATGTGATATATTTTTGAATCTGGGCAGTACATTATCTTATATCCTGCGTTTTTCATTCTCCAGCACAAATCTATTTCTTCCATGTGGGCGAAGAAATCATCGTCTAAACCGCCTAGTTTATGATAAAGAGATGCTCTTACGAACATGCAAGCTCCTGTGGCCCAGAATATTTCTTTTATGTCGTTGTATTGTCCGTTATCGGTTTCTAAATCTTGGAACATTCTTCCGCGACAGAAAGGGTAGCCGTATTTATCAATAAAACCGCCTGCGGCTCCTGCATATTCGAATTTTGTCTTTTCGTAATATGATAAAATCTTAGGTTGACAGGCAGCAATGTTTTCGTCCTTGTCCATCAGTTCGATAACTGGTTCAATCCAATTTGGTGTGACTTCAATATCAGAATTAAGCAAGATGTAATATTCTGCTTCTACTTGACGAAGCGCGACATTGTAACCAGTAGCGAAACCTCCATTGAAATCGTTAATTATCAATCTGATATTGGGAAAGTTTTGCTTCATGAAATCGACGGAATCGTCTGTTGATTTATTGTCTGCAACAATTATTTCTGCGTAATCTGCATTGTTTTCAATGACAATAGGTAAGAACTTCTCAAGGAAATTCTTTCCGTTATAATTCAATATGACTACCGCTACTTTTTTCATGAGCGCAAAGATAAGAAAAGTCAACAGACAATGGACACGGACAACAGTTTTTTTTCTCAAACTCCTAACTCCCAACTCCTAACTCCCAACTCCTAACTCCTAATTCCTAACTAAAAAAAGACTCCCATTTCTGAGAGCCTTTTGAGTATAAATAAAATATGTGGTGTGGTAAGAAATTACTTCTATTATCTTGGATTGTCGTAATAGTCTTTTGCTTCATCGCCGTAGTTGACTCCTGGGTTTACGCTGCCGTCTGAGTTGTAATATTCTTGGTAAGGACTATATGTTCTTGAATAGATTTCGGTTGTCCATCTGTTGTTGTTGATTTCGCCAACGGCATCAGAGTGAATGAGTTGGAAGTCATTTGTTGCAATGTCTTGTGTCATAAACACGAACTTCTTATTTCTTTGTTTGTCTAAAGTGTAGTAATGCCATATTTCATATGGGTAGGCTCCAGCTTCGTTGTAGTTTTGAACTATTCTGTCAGGAGCTCCATATTTGAGGAATACTATGCCTCTGTCTGTCTGGTAACCTTTCATTCTATGTGCAGAGAATGATGCGTTTACGCGTTTGACTTGTGTGTAGTATTTTTCCCATTCTTCTTTTGGTGATAATGTGTTGCGACTAGCCCAGAAACTATAGAAGTATTGTTGCATTGTCTCAATATCATTTGTTTTAACTAAATTGAAAGCATATTCTTTTTCTACTTGTGAAGAAATAGCTTCTAAAGATCTTATGTATTCTCTGATTGTGTCTAAGTTATTGATACTTCCAGAAAAGACTTTTTCAGGAGTTATTGTTGCTAAAACAGAGTTGTCTATCTGGTAGTTAGAATTGCTTCTTTGGAAAAAGAATTGATTGTAACCTATTATTTCGTTATTTCTGTTGCGGGCTTCGAGTGCTAGATAATAATTGCCAGAAGGGAGGTTGCTGATGTCGATGGCGTTGATAATCACTTCTGTATCTTTTACATTCATTCTTTTTGTGAAGAAGTAATTGCTTACGATGGTATTGCTTTCAAAAGTTTTGATGTATGTGTTAAGGAGATATTTTTCATTTTCTCCGAGTTGTTTCTTGCTGTTGTAGACCTCTGCGTAGAATGTCAGCTTGTTGATTGTCTCTGGATAGTAAGGCATAATCATAGGTGTGAGATCATAGCCGTTCTTTGAATTGGCTGATTCTGTGGTAGTTGGTTTGTAATCTTCAAGGGCGATGATGCTTGAGAAACAGATGCTTTCTGGGAAGTCAATTACTATGGTTTCATTGACTTTTAATGGTCTTTCTTTCTTGTTGTTGGCGTCTTCGATTGTTACTTCCATTTGGTATTCGCCGTTTGGCAATGAGTAACGTTGGATGTCCATAAAGAAACCATCAATATTGGCAGTATCTGCTACTTGAGGACTGGTGACAGTGTATTTGTCATAGTTTTTGATAGACTCACCTTGTTTAAATATAATAGTGAGATTTATAGCAGCATTGTATTGACCATTTGACTGTTTTATATAAGTTAAACTGCTACAATCGAAGGTGATGTAAGTTTCTAAATAAGGTGTGTTGTCACCTGTAATGTTAAATGTTCCGTAAGAAATAAAAGAGTTGATATTCTTTTCTTGTGCTACGATCTGTGTCGATAAAACACATAATAAAATAAATGTTAATATTCTTTTCATTTTTAAGTTAAAATTTGTTTTGCAAAGATACTTATACTTCGCGAAATGTCAATAAATTTTAACTTTTATTTTATGGAAAAGTATCGACAAAATTTTTGTAACGATTGTTAAATCAAATAGATATAAAAATGATTTCCTTAGAAGTTCGATTTGACAAATGTTAATAAAAATTGGCTTAAATCACTTTTGATATTGAATGTGTTTTTGATTTTATTGCTTCTTTTATTTGCGGCTCCGTATGTTAAACCGAGAAGAACTGCAATTTCGACATTGTTTAAATTCATGAAATTAAGAATTATGAACTTGATGTCACTGGTTGTGATGCTTGCATATTCTTCTTTCAAAGAATGAATTGCCTTTGGGAAGCAATTGTTAAATGTCTTTGTCAGAGAAATGATGTCTTTATTAGACAGCTGAAGTTTGCTATAATCTTGTACGTTTTTGGTCAAGATTGTTGTGCCTTCTAATGAAGATTTTATTTTTGTGTAAATAATACTTTCACAAAAACGACTATAAGCTTCTTCGAAGTTTTCGTTAGGTGTTAAATCGTTGAGTTTCTTTGAAATATTGTTGATGATTTTATCCTTGGATTCTATTATTTCCTTATTGCCGTCTATTGTCTTTTGTGCGGAACGTATTTTTTCTTTGTCTTGCTTTTTATTTTTATTGAAAATAATAAGGATTGATATTATAATTATTGTGAATATTAAAATCGTGAATATTACTGGTTTATTATTATTGCTTTTTATGCTTTCGTTTTTATTGTTTATAATATCACTATTTATATCGTAAATCTTTTCTAAATCTAATTTAAGAGGTGTTTTCCTGATTTCAATAGAATTATTCTTTGCCTGGTGTTGGATGTAAAACATCTCATTTTCATGCTCATTAGTGTTGAAATAAGACTCTGCTAACTTTTCAGAGAATGCTAATTTTTCTTGTTGGTTTCCGTTTTCAAAACAATACTTTAAATGAGGTATCGCTTCGATGTAGTTCCTTTCGTAGAAATACTTTGTGCCTATAGCGGAATGGAAATCGTAGTCTTGTATTTTTACGTTAAAATGATTTATGAATATAGAGTCGGCTTTTGTGTAATCGTTTAATTCATATAGAGTTGTAATCTTATTGTCGATAATTTTTCTATATATATTATTGGGAATATCGTCTTTTTCTTCAGCCATTTCGAAGTGAATCATGGCGATATTAGGCATGTGATTGTATTGATATAATTTGCCTGTCTTCAATAATATGTTTATCGCTTTTTCATTGTTGTTTGCCGATTCGTAGTCGGAGAGGGCTTTATCGTAAAGAGCAGCTGCAGGTTTGAGCGAGTTGATGTCTTTGTAAATGTCGCCGAGTCGTTCGTAAATCTCACCTCTGAACTGATAGTCGTAAGATTTTGTATTTTCGTTTTTAGTTATGTAATTGTTGATATAATAAAGTGCGTTATATAATTTCCTTGTTGCTTGTAAAGGATTATTGGAAGAGTAATCTTCAATAGCGTCGTAGTAGTAAATTTGTGATATTTTTTGAAGAAATTCTGGGCGTTTGTGATATTTTTCTGCACATTTCTTTGCGGATTCAATATTATATTCTATCAATGAGTCATTTTCAGTGTAAGAATAATCAAGAATTTCTTCACAATAAGATTTAGATACATCACTACAAGAAATGAAATTCAAGGTGGTGATTATCAAAGATAAAAAAATAATATTTCTGTAAAACGACCTCATATTTGATTACAAAAATACTGCTTTTATTTGGTGTATGAAATAAAAAAAATATTTTTTTTTGAAAAACTCTTGCGTGGAATGAAAAATTTGTATCTTTGCAGCGGAGAAATGGCAGAGCGGTCGAATGCGGCGGTCTTGAAAACCGTTGTACAGCAATGTACCGGGGGTTCGAATCCCTCTTTCTCCGCGGAGATGAAGCGACTAGAAAGTCGCTTTTGTTCTTTAAAGACTAAAGACAAACGACAAATGGCTAAAGAATTTTGTCAGATTTGTTTGCAAATAAATGACTTGTAGTCTTGTAGTCTTGTTGTCTTATAGTCTTGTTGACTTAACGAAATAGGAGGGATGCCAGAGTGGTCGAATGGGGCGGTCTCGAAAACCGTTGACCGGTCTCCCCGGTCCGAGGGTTCGAATCCCTCTCCCTCCGCAAAAAAAAACAATTGTAAAATAAAACTGCTGATAATCAATATGTCGGCAGTTTTGTTTTTATATCTATACGAAGTCTTGTTTAAAATTGTAACTATTGACAGCTCATCGCTCTTGGCTTATTGCTAGAAGCCTAATTTCAATATGCTTTTTTGTTATAATTTTCTTCATCATATATGCGTTTTTTTTCGTATCTTTGTTATGTTTATATAACACTAATTATACTAATTTATAACTAACATTTTTAATATGAAAACTGATATAGAAATCGCAAGAGAAACTTCTCTTAAAAGAATCGAAGATATTGCAAGTAATATTGGCGTTCCAACAGATGAGATAAACAACTATGGCAAATATATTGCTAAACTGCCACTATCTCTTATTGACGAAGATAAGATAAAGAAAAGCAACCTTATCCTTGTCACTGCCATCACTCCTACAAAGGCCGGCATCGGTAAGACTACTGTCTCTATCGGTCTTTCGTTGGGTCTTAATAGAATAGGTAAGAAAGCTATTGTCGCACTGCGCGAGCCTTCTCTCGGTCCCTGCTTCGGCATGAAAGGCGGTGCGGCTGGCGGCGGCTACTCTCAGGTGCTGCCAATGGAAAATATCAACCTCCACTTTACTGGCGACTTCCATGCAATAACATCTGCGCATAACATGATTACTGCGCTGCTCGACAATTACATCTATCATAATAGAAAAACAGGTCTCGCTCTCAAAGAGATAAAATGGAAACGTGTGCTCGACGTCAACGACAGAAGCCTGCGTAATATTATAACAGGTCTCGGCGGTTCAGCTAACGGACTCCCTACAGAAAGCGGATTCGACATCACTCCAGCATCAGAGATTATGGCAATTCTCTGTCTCGCTAAAGACCTTGATGACTTGCGTCGCCGTGTGGGTAATATCCTTTTAGGTTACACATTCGACGACCAACCTCTGACCGTCAACGACCTTGGTATAGCTGGTGCGATAACAGTGCTTCTGAAAGATGCTATTCAACCTAACCTCGTACAGACGACAGAAAACACTGCTGCTTTCGTTCATGGCGGTCCTTTCGCTAATATCGCTCACGGATGTAACTCTCTTATCGCTACGAAAATGGCTCTCAGCTATGGCGACTATGTAATCACTGAAGCTGGTTTCGGCGCGGACCTCGGTGCAGAAAAATTCTTCGACATCAAATGCCGTAAGGGTGGTCTCTCGCCAAAACTTACAGTCGTGGTGGCTACGGCGCAGAGTCTGAAACTGCACGGCGGTGTCCCTGAAGATAAAATCAAGGAACCAAATATTGAAGGATTGAAGAACGGTCTTCCAAATCTCGACAAACATATCGAGAATTTAAAACGCTTCGGCCAGAAGGTTATAGTTACATTCAATAGATTTGCAAGCGACACCGACGAAGAAATAGCATTGGTTGCAGAACACTGTAAAGAACTTGGAGTGGGATTCTGCATGAATAACGTCTTTGCTGATGGAGGTAAAGGTGCTGAAGAACTTGCGAAACTCGTAGTTGAGACAATAGAAAAGACACCGTCAGAACCTCTTAAGTTCATCTATGAAAACGAGGATTCTGTACGCACTAAGATTGATAAAGTGGCTAAGCAGATTTATGGCGCAAAAGATATAGCATATTCAATTATAGCTCTCAAGAAAATCAAGCAGATTGAATCGTTGGGAATCTCGCATTATCCTATATGTATTGCAAAGACACAGTATTCATTCTCGGCAGATCCAAAGGCTTACGGCGTAGCGAAGGACTTCGACCTTAACGTGCGCGATATTATCATCAACAACGGAGCTGAGATGATTGTTGTCATCATGGGTGATATTATGCGTATGCCAGGATTGCCAAAAGATCCTCATGCTCAAAATATTGACATCGTTAATGGCAACATCGAAGGATTGAGTTAAAAGACGTATTTTAATAAGACATAAAAATAAGAGGCTGACTAAATTTCTAGTCAGCCTCAATTGTTATTAACTAAATTTAAATCATTTCTCGATAAAAGCCTTTTCCAAATCTTGAGAGATGTTAATCATGAAGTCTCCCATTTGTTCGTAGGCGTTGATGATGTCGATGTAGTAGATGTTTGCCTGATAGTTGTTTCTGTTGTTTTCGAGGTCTTCAATCATAGCATCTCTGAAGTCGTTTCTGAGGTTGTTGAGTCGTTCTTCAGCGTTGTAAGCATTTGATATTTCGACCAATTCGCCTTTATGCGCAGCGTTAAGGTTTGTAATCATCGCATCGTATGCATCGTTGACAGCCTCAGCCATGGTGTTGAGGTTCTTTATGCTTTCAGCATCGAATTCTTTTTTATGAATGTTCTTTCTTGACAAAATTCTGCTGATGCTTTCTCCAGAGTCGCCGAGTGATTCCAACTCGCCGATGATTTTATACATCGCCTTGATTTTCATAGATGTGCTTTCGCTTATCTCTTCTGCAGATACGGCATTCAGGAATGTCGCGATTTCAAATTCTATCCTATCGGAAATCTCTTCGTATTTGACAAGCTTTTCTTTTAATGTGTTTAACTTGTTGTTGTCAGTCTCGTTGATAGCTTCTTGCGCGTATTTCGCTCCGTTCTTTGAAATCTGAGCGAAATGTATCACTTCGTTAAATGCTTGTTCTACTGATAATTCTGGCGTTGCCAAAGGACCTGCTGAGATGTATTTGAGTTTGAAAACTTCCTTCTCTTGATTTTCTGGTGCGCGGATAATCCAGCATACAGCCTTGCTTATGAGTTTTGTAAACCATACCAAAATCAAGGTGTTGATTGTGTTGAATAATGTGTGAAGCATCGACAGACCGTATAAGGCTGCTGTTCCTTCTGCTGATGTCGCCTCGCTCACTACAAATCCGTCGGATGCTGGGTTCGGCAAGCCGAATATAGATTCGGTGATGAATCCTACTAATCTCAAGAATGGCTTGAATAATATCAAAGCCCAGATGACTCCGAATAGGTTGAAAATCGTGTGTGACATCGCGGCGCGTTTCGCTTGTGTGTTTCCGACAGACGCTGCAATGTTAGCAGTGATTGTCGTACCGATGTTTTCACCAAGAACCATAGCGCATGCCATGCTGAATGGAATCCATCCCATGCTTAACATGATGAGCGTGATGGCCATAGTGGCTGATGATGATTGAAGGATGAGTGTCAATATCGTTCCGAAAGCGAGGAATAACAGCACTGAACCGAAGCCGTGTGATGACCATGTCGTTACGAATTCTAATACTGCTGGTGTCTCTCTGAGGTCTGGCACCGATTCTTTCATGAAGGAAAGTCCGAGGAAGAGGAGTGAGAAGCCGACGATGAGTTCGCCGATGTTTTTACGTTTGTCTTGTTTTGAGTTGGAGAAAAGGAAACCAAAAATCATCAATGGTATCGCGAGTATTGAGATGTCGGCTTTGAAACCTAACCACGCTACTAACCAAGCTGTTACCGTCGTGCCTATGTTTGCGCCCATGATGACGCCGATGGCTTGTACTAATGTCAGAAGTCCAGCGTTGACGAAACTGACGACCATGACTGTCGTCGCTGATGATGACTGTATCAATGCGGTGATTCCCAAGCCTGTCATCACTCCTTTGAAAGGATTCGATGTCATTGCTGATAAGAAACCTCTTAGTTTATCGCCGGCAGCTTTTTGCAAACCGGAACTCATTAAATTCATGCCATAAAGGAACATTCCCAATGCTCCGAATAATGTAAATACTTGTAATATGCTCATAAAAATTATATTATTTTACGACTGCAAAACAATACAAATTATGTTACAAAAATGTTTCAAAAAAATTAGAGTTTGGTTAAATGATGGGAGTGTTATCCCATCTTGCCGGTGAGATAAGCTTTGGTGCGTTCGTCTTTTGGATTTGTGAACATATTCTCAGTATAGTCATATTCAACGAGTTCGCCTAAATACATAAACATTGATTTTGATGAGATACGTCGTGCCTGACCCATATTGTGTGTCACAATTAATATTGTTACTTCTTTTTGCAATTCTAACAATAATTCTTCAATATGTTTTGTAGCGATAGGGTCGAGAGCGGAAGTCGGTTCGTCCATCAGAAGTACGTCTGGCTTCATAGCCAAGGCGCGTGCAATACATAAACGCTGCTGTTGTCCGCCAGAGAGGAAAGTACCTTTCTTATTTAAAACATCTTTCACTTCGTTCCAAAGAGCTACATTTTTCAGACAACGTTCCACTGTTGCGTCTTTTTCTGATTTGGATAAATTGATGCCGTTTAAGGTAAATCCTGATAAAACATTGTCATATATGCTCATCGTTGGAAATGGGGCAGGGCGTTGGAATACCATCCCGACTCTACGACGTACGTCGATAGGTTCCATTGCAAGTATGTTTTCTCCATTCAGCAATATTTCTCCGTTGACTTGTATGTTCTGATAGAGGTTGTGCATGAGATTTGCTGCACGAAGCAATGTCGATTTCCCGCAGCCTGAAGGTCCCATGATGGCAGTGATGGTGTTTCTTTCAATGGCGGCAGATACATATTTCACTGCCATAGTCTGTTTGGTGTAAGAGACACAAGTGTTCTTGAATTCTAATATCGGTGTTTTTACTGATTCCATTTCTTTGCAAAATATTTAGCTAATATGTTTAATGATAATACGAATAATAAAAGGAATAATGAGGCTCCCC
>JAZOSK010000016.1:0-2020 GCA_045657145.1 Bacteroidales bacterium
TGAAAGCATCTAAGTGCGAAGCCGGCCACAAGATTAGATTTCTCAGGGTCGTTGTAGACGACAACGTTGATAGGGTGCAGGTGTAAAGATGGAGACATCAAAGCCGAGCACTACTAATTGCCCGTTTGCTTTCTTTGTGAACAAGGTGATACATACTGTCAGTGAGACACTAAATCAAATATTTCTTTTGCTTTCTCAATAGTCAAATAATCTGAATATAATGATATTTAGGTGGCTATAGCACAAGGGTTCCACCTCTTCCCATTCCGAACAGAGAAGTTAAGCCTTGTCACGCCGATGGTACTGCGTTTGTGGGAGAGTAGGTAGCCGCCGTTTTAGTTGAAGCCTTCGATACAGGAATGTATCGGAGGCTTTTTTTGTTGTATTAGCATAATAATTCTTCAAATAATTGCTCTGTTATTACTTTATTTTGTAACTTTGGCAAATCTTTATTATTATGGAAAATTACATCAATAAATAAAAAATCTTCGAAGATTATGGAAAATAAAATTCAGGAGCTTACCGATAAAATCTATCGTGAAGGTGTAGAAAAGGGCAATGAAGAAGCTCAACGCCTGGTAAGCAATGCACGCGAAGAAGCGGCAAAAATTCTTGAAGAAGCCCGTAAGGAAGCAGATGCAATTATGGCTAATGCACGTAAGGCTGCAACTGAAACAGCGGAAAACACACAATCTGAAATCAGGTTGTTCGCTGGTCAAGCTGTAAATGCTCTGAAGACCGAAGTCGCTTCTTTGTTGACTAATCAAGTAGTGTCAGAGGCTGTAAAGGGCTTTGTAGCTGACAAGGAATATTTGAATAAGTTCATTGATTCATTAGCTGGCCAATGGGATGCAAACGAACCGATTGTTATTTCAACTGCTGACGCAGAAGGCTTGAAGAAGTATTTTGCTGCCAATGCGAAAGCTGTGTTGGATAAGGGTGTGAAGATTGAACAAGTGAACGGAAGCAAGACTTTGTTCTCAATCTCTCCGGCTGACGGTTCGTATAAGGTTAATTTCGGTGAAGAGGAATTTGAAAATTACTTTAAGGATTTCCTCCGTCCACAATTAGTAGAAATGTTGTTTTAATATAGCTTTATGACAAACTATTATTGTCTGGTAACCGGTTTGCCTGAATTGTCATTAGAAGACGGTAAGCTGAGTTATACAGTAGCTAACTTCAAGACAGAAATTTATCCACAATTGTCGAAGTCAGACAAGAAATTGTTGGACTTGTTTTATTTAAAATACGACAATCGCAATTTGATGACTCTTCTGAAAGATAAGGAAGCGTCGGTAGATGCATCGTTGGGTAATTTTTCTGCCGATGAATTGTTGGGCATCATCGCCTCGTTCAAAGAAGAATCGGCTCCGGACAAGAAATTCCCTTCTTATTTCTATGAATTTGCTGAACTTTATCTGAATACACCTGATGAAGAACGGTTTGGATTGGAAGACAAACTTTATGGATACTATTATGATTATGCCATGAAGTGTGGCAATCCGTTTGTTTCGACTTGGTTTGAACTCAATCTGGATGTAAACAATATCTTGGCTGCTATGGCAGCACGCAAGTATAAGATGGAAGTGGCTAAGGTGCCTGTTGGTACCAATGCTGTGGCAGATGCTTTGCGTACTTCGAATGCAAGGGATTTCGGTTTGGCGGATGATTTGGAATATTTCGAACAGTTGGTGCGAATCAATGATACAATTGATTTGGTGGATCGTGAAAAGAAAATCGACTTGTTGAAATGGAACTGGATGGAGGACAATACGTTCTTCAACTATTTTACCATTGAAAAGATTTTCGTATTCCTGATGAAGCTGGAGATGATTGAACGTTGGATTTCATTAGACAAGGAAAAGGGTAATGAAATGTTCAGACAGTTGATAGGCCAATTGAAGGATGAAGTACAGATACCCCAAGAATTCAGAAAATAAATAATTGAATAATATATGGCAACAAAAGGAACTGTTAGTGGCGTAATTGCCAACATGGTTACACTTGCCGTGGATGGTCC
>JAZOSK010000017.1:0-1284 GCA_045657145.1 Bacteroidales bacterium
ATATTCTATAGTGTCGTTGGTCTTTTCGATTGGTCGTGCCATCACGGTAACGCCTTTCAATTCATAAACAGTTTCCTCTAGAACGAAGTCTATCGTCTGAGACGCATTTGCTATGCGTAGCATTTTCTTCTCATAAAAAGACGAGTTTGTCTTTATGTCGAGACTGTCAGCTGTTATGTTAGCGTTTATTTCATAGTAACCGTTGATATCAGAAAATCCGTAAGCCATAATGAGATTACTTCCTGCCACATGAAGCAGCACGCTGACATTAAAGACAGCTTCGCCAGCTGTGTCTTTAATATGACCACTTATGACAGTTTGGGATTGAACTTTTGCATTATTCAAAAGCAATATAAAAGCTAATAATATCAACGATTTCTTCATGTCACATACATGGCTAAAAAGGCTACCCTAAAGTAGCCTTCTTCTTAATTAAACTTATAATAAACAGGAATTGTGAATTGTGTTCTTACAACTTCACCTTTGTGTTGTCCTGGTGTCCACTTTGGCATTGAAGCTACAACTCTTAATGCTTCGGCATCACATTCTTTGTCAATGCCTCTCATGACTGCTGCATTGGTGATACTTCCATCTTTCTCAACGACAAAAGAAACAAATACTCTTCCTTCAATCTTGTTGTCTTTTGCTGATTGAGGATATTTGATGTTTTCTTGAATGTATTTCATCATCTCATTTGGTCCGCCTGGATATTGTGGCATCACTTCAGTAACTCTGTGAATAGAGTCTTGAGTTGCAACGACTTCCTGTGAGGGTGCTGCTGATGCTTCTTTATTTTTTAACCAGAAGTCTTGAAATGTGATTTTCTTGACAGGAATGTTAACATCTCTAATAGTGACTGTTTCGTAACCTTCACAGCTTGCTTTCACATTATATGCACCGGCTTTAATTTTTGTTATCTCATATCTTCCATTTTTATCGGAAGTAGTGTAATAGAGTTCTTTGCCATCTTTTTCCAATAAAATTGTTGCAAGTGCAATAGGTTTTTCTGTGAATCTATCTAAAATAGTTCCCAAGAGTTGACCAGCGTTTTCATCAGCTTTGACTTCAACAGCCGTTTGTTTCTCCTCATTAGGTTTTGTGTTATCACATTGTGTGTTAAGCAAAATCAACAATGCAAATACCGGAAGAGTCAGTAACACCTTGATTACCGAACCCTTTACTTTCTGATTTTTCGTAATCATACTAATTCTTTTTTTGGTTAATAAAAAACTGAAATTATTAGCTATCGTGCTAAAGTCGTCAGCCGTGCACTGCTGTAACAAT
>JAZOSK010000018.1:0-1225 GCA_045657145.1 Bacteroidales bacterium
CTTAAACTTTTTATTTCTTAAAAATTGGATGAACTTAATTTTTTATTATTTTTGCAAAACAAAGAGGCGTTTTATTTGTTATGGTTAATAAAATAGTAGTTAAAATGCCATTTTCGGTTAATAATAGAAAATTGACTTTTAATTTAGGTTAATTTGTTATGAATAGTGGCAAAAGCCTCTTAAATTTGTCGGCATGAAAAAGTCTACGATTTGGATATTAGGAGTTGTGATGGGACTCTCATTTCTTAGCTTGCTGTTCTTGCAGGTAAGCTATATTGAAGAAATGATGAGAACGCGCCGTGAACAGTTTGATGAATCGGTGCAACGAAGTTTGGATCAGGCATGTCGAAACATGGAATTGGCTGAGACTAGAAGTTATCTGGAGGCTGATGCGATAGCTACTGAGGCTGCGGCGCAGAGGGCAAAGGAGGTAGAAGCGGCCAATAATGTGGCGCATGTCAGTGAAGATGAATTAGTGAAATATACCGAACGTTATTCGGTTCGTTCTAAAGGAGGACTGAGTCATTTTGAGTGGGAGATGAGAATCGAACCGAATATGACGAAACCAATCATCTCGTCGGGAAAGAATATACCGCAGACAGCAAGAACCTTGCGGGATATTTTGAACGATAGATATGTTCATCAACGGGCATTGTTGGATGAAGTGGTCTTTAACATATTGCGTACAGCCAGCGACAAACCTTTGAAGCAGCGTGTCAATTTCAAGCAATTGGATGCTTTCTTGAAGGTGGAACTTCGTAATAATGGTATCAGTATCCCTTATCATTTTACGGTTACAGACCGTGTGGGGACGATGATTTACCATTGTACGGACTATGTGCCAGATGGAAGTGAAACTTTGTATTCACATGTATTGTTTAAGAATGACCCGCCGCAGCGAATGGGGATGGTGAATGTGCATTTCCCGACTATGGATAGCTATATTTTCAGTTCGGTGCGTTTCATGATTCCGTCGCTCATTTTTACTTTGGTATTGTTGGTGACTTTTATCTTTACGATTTACATCATCTTCAGACAAAAGAAGCTGACGGAAATCAAGAACGACTTCATTAACAATATGACACATGAGTTCAAGACACCGATTTCTACTATTTCGTTGGCTGCACAGATGTTGCAAGACCCGGCTGTGGGCAAGTCTCCTGCCATGTTCAAGCACATTTCGGGTGTCATAAATGATGAAACGAAACGTTTGCGCTTCCAGGTG
>JAZOSK010000019.1:0-36266 GCA_045657145.1 Bacteroidales bacterium
CCTGACCAGACTAGACGAAGAGACCGCCCATTAAATGACCACTTTTTAAAGTAGTGGTGAACTTTTGTAGTCTCTAGGGGATTTGAACCCCTGTTACCAGGATGAAAACCTGACGTCCTGACCAGACTAGACGAAGAGACCGCCGTGTTTTTGTGATTGCAAAAGTACAAAAAAAAATATTACGTGCAAGTAAAAATGTAATTTTTTTTAAAATATTTTTATTGTTATGGTAATCAATGGTTTATTTGTTAAAAAATAAGGCAGAGAAGCTTGTTTTTCTCTGCCTTTAGGTGTGTTTCGTTGTGAATTGTATTTGAAAATATCACAAATTATGTGATTGTGTTAAACTTTAGTGTTATTATTCAAATGTGAATGATAGTTGGAAGGTTTTATTTCGTAGACTATCGAAGCTATTTGAGAACATGTAATTGTCGTTTTTAGCGACATTAAGGATGCCATAACTCATTTTTAATTCTACGCCAAGTTTGAAATATCCGGTATAGAAATCGAAACCTGCGCCGACTTCAGCTGCGACATCGTGTCGATTTACGCTGAGTATTTTAGGACGTCCAGTGTCGGCATCGTAATTCTTTTTCTGTGAAGCCATGTCTATTTTGTAGTTCGCTCCAGCAATTATGTAAGCTGATGAGTTGTAGAATCTTTTAGATCTGTATTTTATTTGCAAAGGAAATTCGATGAAAGTCGAGTGTGTGGTGCTGTTGATAGATCTCGGCACTTCTATTGTTTCTTCGCTGATAGGGTCTTTTTGCAGAGATACTATTGTGTAGATAATCTTTCTTTCTCCAAAACTTAAGGAAGGTATAAGTCTGAGGTCGAAGTATTTGGCAAGACGTAGGTTGCCGACAATGCCGACGGTAAATCCGTGTGTCATTTGCGGATTGATGTCATAGACCTTAAAATTTGAATTTAGGAAAATATCGTTAGTCCCAGGCAATACATCGTTTGAAGGTAATTCTAATGGTGAGTGAATTACGTTTTGATAATTGTCTATATAATTGATAGATAATAGCATTTGGTTGTATCCCAAGATAAATCCGTAATGATAAGGCTCATCGTCGTAAAGAGGTAGGTTTAATGGTCCTTTACTTTGAGCTTTCAATAAGTCAGGGTTTATGCAAGTAATGATACATAAACACAATAAAAGTTTAATAATATTTTTCATCATGTGTAAAAAACGAGTTGTTACCTTATTTATTATGATGTTTTTCGCTTTCGTTCAATAAATGTTCTTTGTTGATTGGCACGGCTCCAAGCTCTTCGCAAACGAGGCCTCCTGCAATGTTTGATAATGATGCGATATTGTAAGCGTCTTGTTGGCATACTAGGCATAACATTGCAACGCTTAGCACTGTGTCGCCAGCTCCAGAAACATCTGCTATTTTTCTAAGAAGGGCTGGAATATGATGATGTGTATTTGTTTCGTAATCTTTTATCAAAACGCCACGCTCCGACAATGTGGTCATGATGTATCTGCAGTTCAGTTTGTCGTGTAAAGTATCGACGGCTTTTAGTATTTCTTCGATGCTGTCGTATTTAGATGAAATGCCGATACCTTCTTTTAATTCTTTTAAATTAGGCTTGAAGAAGGTTGCGTTTTTGTATGCTAAAAAATTCTTTTTTTTAGGGTCGACACCGATAGGGATGTTTTTCTTGTTGGCAATGTCAATGATGTCTTTTATCAGTGATTCTGTTAAAACACCTTTATTATAATCTTGTAAAATTATTCCATTGATGTCTTCAGTGTCGAGTGTTTTGTTAATTTTTATTAACAGAGAGTTGTAGTCTTTTTCAGATATGTCGAAGGTGTCTTCGGTATCAACGCGTAACATTTGTGCGTTATTGCCGATGATTCTTACTTTGGTTGTGGTTTTTCTTTCGTTGCTTTTCACTATGCCTGATGTGTTCATGTTATGTTCAAGCATTAGTGATATTAGGTCATTTGATTTTTCGTCATTGCCTATCACGGAACAAAGGATAGGTTCTGCGCCTAAGGCTTTAAGGTTTTGAGCTACATTGGCAGCTCCTCCTAAACGGGAGAAGCTTTCTGTCACAGATACGATTGGTACAGGAGCTTCTGGAGATATTCTTTCAACTTTACCTTTCATATAGATGTCGAGCATCATGTCGCCGACAATCATGATTTTTTTTCCGTTGAATGAATTGAAGAGATGTTCCATTTTTTTAAGTCGATAAGTCGATAAGTCAATAAGTCAATAAGTGATTTTGTGGGTTGAAAAGTTGTGAGTCAACAAGTGCTTATTGACTCATTGACTCACAGACTTATTATCTTATTTAAGTTTACTTAAAGCTTCTTTGATTCTAGCTGCTGCATCGCGGAGTTTGTCTTCTGATGTAGCGTAAGAGAGACGGATACATTCGTCGTTGCCGAAAGCAGCGCCGCCAACGCAAGCAACGTGAGCTTTGTCTAATAAGTAGAGGCAGAGGTCATCGCTGTTGTTGATTGTTGTTTCGCCGTCAGTTTTGCCGAAGTAAGATTTGATTTCTGGGAACATATAGAATGCGCCAGCTGGTTTGCTTAACTTCAATCCTGGGATTTCGCTTAAGAGTTCGAAGAACATATCGCGGCGGTTTCTGAAAGCCTTGAGCATAGTTTGGATTTCTTCTGAGTTTTCAGGAGACATCTTCATTGCTTCTAAAGAAGCTGCTTGAGCGATTGTACAGATACCAGATGTGTATTGGCCTTGGATTTTGTTGCATGCTGAAACGATAGCTTTAGGAGCTGCGATGTAACCGATTCTCCAGCCTGTCATAGCGTAACCTTTAGCAACGCCATTGATGATGACGAGTCTGTCTTTCAATTCTGTGAATTGACCCATGCTTTCGTGTTTTTGTTCGTATTGGATGAATTCATAGATTTCGTCTGACAAGATGATGATGTTTGGATATTTCTTGAATACTTCTGCTAAAGAAGCTAATTCAGCTTTTGTATAAACAGAGCCAGAAGGGTTACATGGAGTGCTGAAAATGAAAGCTTTTGTTTTTGGAGTGATAGCTGCTTCTAATTGTTCAGCAGTGATTTTGAAGTTTTGTTCAGCTGTTGTGTTGATGAAAACTGGAGTGCCGTCAGCTAATTTTACCATTTCAGGATATGATACCCAGAATGGAGCTGGGATGATAACTTCGTCACCTTTATCAACGATAGCCATGAATACGTTTGTGATAGCTTGTTTTGCTCCGTTTGAAACGATGATGTCAGCATCTGTATAATCGAGGCCGTTGTCGCGTTTTAATTTTTCAGCGATGGCTTTGCGCAATGCTGGTGTTCCAGGAACTGGAGGATAGTGTGTATCGTTGTTGTTGATAGCATCGATACCAGCTTGTTTTGCTGCAACTGGTGTGTTGAAGTCTGGTTCACCAATGCTTAATGAAATAACGTCGATGCCTTGAGCTTTTAATTCACGGCTTAATTGAGTCATTTTTAATGTAGCAGATTCTGCCATGTTGTTGACTCTTTGTGATAAAATGATGTTTCCCATTTTGTATTTTTATTTAAAAAATTTATGTTAAAAAACTATTTTTATTCAATCTACAAAAGTACTATTTTTTTACGATAAAAACACCTAATTATTTTTAAATTTAATAAAATGTTTTTCGCTATTTTTGCATAAAATATTTTGATGATGGATATAATTAATATAGTATCAATTGTACTTATAATATTGTTAGGTGTTTCCTTCTTCTTTATGTTGAAAAAAGAAGGGAAAAGCAAGGATGATGTTGTTGATGGAATTGGAAATGACAAAGAGTTGAAGTCTGTTTCGTTGAAGCTGACAGTTCCTTTGAGAATTCAGGCCTATGAGCGACTTCTTCTTTATATAGAACGTATTCAGTTTCCTGTTTTGGTGAAACGTGTTTTCCACCCTGGTATTTCAAGAAATGATTTTCAATTTTCTATTTTGCAAAATGTTCAAGATGAATTTGAACATAATTTAGCTCAGCGTCTTTATGTGTCAGAGAAGACATGGCAGCTTATAGTGTTGGCAAAGGAAGAAGTGCTTCAGAATGTAAATGCTGTTTTTAATGACAATCCGGAAGCTGATGTGGCTATGATTGCTCAGAAAATCGCATCGTTTGAAAATCCGATGGTTGAGAAGGCTGTCGTAAATATTAAAAATGAATTTAACTCGTTATAGAGAAAAATGACTATGGAATTTTCAGCAATACAGATAGCGACATTTTTGTCGGGAACAGTGGAAGGTGATCCTGAAGTGAAGGTTTATAATGTCGCGAAGATAGAGGAAGGCGCTCCTGGAATGTTGAGCTTTCTGGCAAATCCTAAATATTCTCAATATCTTTATACTACAAAGTCTTCTATCGTTTTAATAAATAACGATTTTGAACTTCAGGGAGAAGTGTCTGCAACTCTCATCAGGGTGCCTGACGCATACGCGGCTTTCGCTCAGCTGCTCGGCCTTTATCAGCAGTTTATGCAGTCTAAAACCGGCGTCTCTTCTCTTTCTTTCATCTCTAAAGACGCGTCTTATGGCGAAGATGTCTACATCGGAGAATTTGCATTTGTTGGAGAAAGAGTTAAAATAGGCAATAGAGTTAAGATTTATCCTCAGGCTTACATAGGCGATGACTCCGTAATTGATGACGATACCGTTATTTACGCTGGCGCAAAACTTTATGCTCAGACAGTTGTCGGTAAATCGTGTATCTTGCATTCTGGCTGCGTGATAGGTGCCGACGGCTTCGGATTCGCACCGCAGGAAGATGGTTCTTACAAAAAAATACCTCAGATAGGTAATGTCATAATAGGTGATAACGTGGAAATCGGCGCGAACACTTGTATCGACTGCGCGACAATGGGCTCTACAAGAATTCATGACGGAGTGAAACTCGACAACCTTATTCAAGTGGCTCATAATGTCGAACTCGGAAACGATACAGCAATAGCAGCTCAAACTGGTATTAGCGGATCTACTAAAATAGGAGCTAATTGTGTGATAGCTGGACAGGTGGGATTCGTCGGTCATATTCATATCGCTAACAATACTAAAATCGGCGCTCAGTCTGGTGTGCTCGGCAGCATCAAGAAAGAGGGCGAGAATATTATGGGCTCTCCAGCAATAAATCTGAAAGATTTTCTTAGAATGTCGGTACATACTAAAAATCTTGATAAGTTGGTGAAACGTGTCGAAGAACTGGAGAAAAAACTAAACGAAAAACAATGAAATTAGAAAAACAACAAACAATAAAACAATCAGTCAGTATTACAGGAACAGGATTGCATACTGGACAAAAAGGTACTCTGACTTTTAATCCAGCTCCTGAAAATCACGGCATAAAGTTTAGAAGGATAGACCTTGATGGTCAGCCTGTAGTTGATGCGAAAGTGGAAAATGTAGTTGATACTTCTCGCGGAACAACCATAGCTCAAAATGGTGTGAGAGTTTATACCGTGGAACATATATTGGCTTCATTACGCGGTGCAGGCATCGACAACATCCTCATCGATATAAATTGCGAAGAGCCTCCAATCCAAGACGGCAGCGCAAAGAATATGATAGAAACCCTTAAATCGGCAGGCATCGTAGAACAAAATGCTGAACGAGAATATCTCAGAATAAATAAAGAGGTGACTTATGTCAACGAGGAAATTGGCGCAGAAATAACAATAACTCCTGCCGATGATTTCAGAATGGAAGTAAGCGTCGATTATAATTCAAAGGTACTTAAATCACAGACTGCGGTTCTCGAAGATATGTCCAACTTTGAAAAAGAAATCGCTCCTAGTCGTACCTTCGTCTTTTTCCACGAATTAGAAATGTTGTTGAAATATAATCTCATCAAAGGCGGCGACTTATCTACAGCGATAGTCTTTGTTGAAGGCTTCGTCGGTGAAGAGGAACTGCAACGCGTTGCGAAACTTTTCAATATGGAATCGGTAGGTGTTCATGAAGGCGGCGTCTTGAATAATACAACGCTTCGTTTTGAAAATGAACCAGCTCGCCATAAACTTTTAGATTTAATCGGCGATATGACATTGCTTGGAAAGCCAATACTCGGTCACGTCAAGGCGTTCAAACCTGGACATCTCGCTAATACGGAATTTGCGAAATTGATAATAGAGAATTTGGAATAGAGGGAATAGAGGATTGAGAGGGAATAGAGGATTGAGAGGGAATAGAGGATTGAGAGGGAAAGAGGATTGAGAGGGAATAGAGGGTTGAGAGGGAATGGAGGATTGAGAGGGAATAGAGGGTTGAGAGGGAATGGAGGATTGAGAGGGAATAGAGGGTTGAGAGGGAATGGAGGATTGAGGGAGAATAGAGGATTGAGAGGGAATAAGAGGATTGAGAGGGAATGGAGGATTGAGAGGGAATGGAGGATTGAGGGAGAATAGAGGATTGAGAGGGAATAAGAGGATTGAGAGGGAATAGAGGATTGAGAGGGAATAGAGGGTTGAGAGGGAATAGAGTGAGTAAAGTAAAAAGAGCTGCTGTTAATTGACGGCAGCTCTTTTTGTTATATGAACTAACTGTTAATAGTTAATAGTCAATTGTAAATTGAATCCAAAAACCGTCCTACGCTTTCATAGCTATATTTCTCAATGACGCTATTTCTTAAAGAGACTGCATCGTAGTTTTTATGTGTCTCAATCATCTTGATGATAGCTTCTGCTAATGCTTCTGAGTTTCTAGGCTGGACTATGATGCCTTTGTTTTCGATGATGCCTTTGACTCCTGCAACATCGGTGCTCACTACTGGTAGTCCCGAAGCTAATGCTTCTATAACGACTATGGACATGGTTTCATAATTGCTCGACAATACAAAGAAATCTCCAGAAGATAGTTCGTCTGCTAAGACGTCGCCTTCTAGAACTCCTGTGAAAGTGACCTTGTCGAGTAATTGAAGGTCTTGGGCTTTCTCTTTCGTCATTTCGAAATCTATTCCATCGCCGATAAGCACACATCTGAAATCTATGTCTTTGTCTTTTACTATTCTTAAAGATTCCAGAAGTCCACTGATGTTCTTGGATTTTTCTTCAAAACAGCTGATATGGATTATCTTGCAAGGATTATTGTTTTTTTCGCTGATATGAAACATGTCAATGTTTATCACATTAGGTAATATGACAAAATTATCATTTTTCAATCCGTGTTTTTTCATCGCATTGGCAAGATATTCTGTCACGGCAGTGACGCATTTTGCATTACGAACAACGACTTTTGTGAGTAGCTTTCTGAAGAAACCGCTGAAGTCGTTGCCAGGCAAATACCTCGACCAGTGTTCTGTAATAATATAAGGTGTCTTATGTAATAATTTCTGAATCCAGGCGATGACGCCTAATCGTGTCAAGACGTGAACATGAATCAAGTCGTAGGGACGTGACTTGTCGCGTCCGATTTTCAACGCCATCATATTGGCACGATAGAAGCGAATCAATGATTGAATCTTGTTCTTTGGTTTTTTATAATAGACACGAATCGTATCGACATTATTTTCGTTCGTCCTTACGATTTCAAATTTCTTTGCTTGTTGTCTTGTTGTCTTGTTGTCTTGTTGTCTTTCACAAGCATGACAATAAATAACTGTAATATCGTTGAACAAAGCAGCTGCTTCAGCATGTCGCTGCACAAACAATCCAAACATTGGGTCGTAGCGATGCGGATACCAGCGAGCTAAAAAAACTATATGTTTTCTCTCTTTATTCATGACGGTATTTGTTGATTATGTTAATTGCATTATTGACTCTTTCTTCATCGTCGCCTCTGACTATCTCGAAAGGAACGTTCATTGTTGTTAATGTATTTTTATAAATGTCGAAAAGTTCCTTGCGTTCCTCAAGACTTGGGTTTTCTCTCAAAGGGTCGTAAACCCAAGGTAAGTCGATGTCGCAGAGAAGATATAAGTCAAAATTTTGTTGCTTTAAAATATTGTCGATTGTCTCGTTAGAATGTTTAAAGACATATTCAACCCAAATCTTGCAGACTATTGTCTCTGTGTCGGCGATAAGTATCTCAGGATTTTTTCTCTCATCTTCTAAAATGAGATTGTATTGTCCTTTTGCAATCTCAACGACGTCGTTTTCTGTATATTGACCTTCGAAGTTTTCTAGATATCTTCTTGAATATTCGGGTATAAAATCGACATTGAAATGTTTTGCCAACTTTTCGGCAAGCGTTGATTTGCCAGTAGATTCAGGTCCTGTTATTGCAATCTTAAACATTTTTCTTCGCCTCCTTGCTCCAACTGATATAACCCATTACAGCAATTATTGCGTAAATGATATATTGTAAAACAGTAAGATATAATCCGTTAAAAATACAAAGCGGAATTAAGATGATGTCGCAGAGCAGATATAAAACCCAGTTCTCGACTTTTTTTAATGCTGTCAACAACATTCCGCCTAAACCTAAGACTCCAGTGAAATAATCCAAGAATGTCGGTGTGTCAGTGGTAAATATCTTTGAAATGACTAAAAGAACAATGACAATCGCTAATGTTAGCAACCTTTGTCTTGTATTTAAAAAAGTAACTGACAGTTCTTTAGCCTTTAATCTTTCGTCATTAGCCTTTTGTCTTTTCCAGTTCCACCATCCGAATACGCTTATCACGAAATAAAGGAAGTTGATAACGGCATTGGCAAACAGACCATTTTTTATGAATATGAAAACATATAATAATACGCTGATGATTCCAATAGGGAAGACCAAAACGTTGATTTTCTTGGAATACCAGACGCTGAGCAAACCAGTCGCAACAGCTATTATTTCTATGATTAATTCATAATTCATAATTTGTAATTTATTGTAGAGACGCAATATTTTGCGTCTCTACGTGATTTTATATTCATCTCATATCAATGATTTCCACATTTGGATGTATTTTTTCATCGAAAAAGAACATGCTGTCTGGAAGGTCTTGGTTTGTTTTGAAGCTTTTTATTTTATAAGTTATTAAACTTCCATCTATTGTGTTGATGGATATGTCGTTTATCTTTAAGTCGTTATCAATATTGATTATTACATTTTCGAATGTTGTCTTTTCTTTTTCTTCAATCAACAGTGATGTGTTGTTATTTTCACTTATGTTGAAATTTACGTTGACGTTTTGTGAGAAAGAATTGATGATAGCAAAAGGAGTTGTGTTATTATCCTCGCCGACTTCACTAATCATAACTTCTTGGTCATCGATGAGATAAGTCCAGAGTGTTTCTCCGTTGCTTATCATTTCTTGTCCATCCATATTGATGATAAACGAGTCACCTTTCAAATACATGTAACCGCCAGTCATTTCAGAAAAGTTGTTTGTTTTATCGATAAACTCATACTCAAAGGAGATGCTAATATCTTTGTATGCTTTGTTTTTTTCGATTACAGCATTGAGTATATCTTGAGCGGACTGTGCTGATAAGCTGAAACTTAGCAGTAGGATAGTTATTATAAAAAGAGCTTTTTTCATATTAGACTATAGTTTTTTGTTCAAAGTTTAAAAGTCAGAATCAGAGTCGTTGTCAAGGTTCAAATCTTTGAGATATTGTTCGAGAGCCATTTCATTGGCGACTCTTACTTCACGTTGTTTACTTCCAGCGAAAGGACCTACGATGCCGGCTTTTTCGAGTTGGTCGATGATACGTCCAGCTCTGTTATAGCCAAGTTTCAACTTACGTTGCAGCATTGACGTTGAGCCTTGTTGAGTTTGAACGATGATGTATGCTGCTTCTTCAAAGAGTGGGTCTCTTTCGTCAGGGTTGATGTTTTCTTTGCCACCGCCTTCTTCTTTTTCATCAGGACATTCTGGTAGGTTATAAGCTTCTGCATAGCCTCTTTGAGAGCCGATGAAGTCTGTAATTTCTTCAACTTCAGGGGTGTCGATGAAAGCACATTGCAGACGTACCAGGTCGTTGCCAGTCGATAAGAGCATATCGCCGCGACCGATGAGTTGGTCGGCTCCGTTGGTGTCGAGGATTGTCATAGAGTCGACGCGTGAGATGACGCGGAATGCGATACGAGCAGGGAAGTTGGCCTTGATAGAACCTGTGATGATGTTGACAGAAGGACGTTGTGTTGCGATGATGAGGTGGATGCCGATGGCACGAGCGAGCTGAGCAAGACGTGCGATAGGTGCTTCTACTTCTTTACCTGCTGTCATAATAAGGTCGGCGAATTCATCAACGACCAATACGATATAAGGCAAGAAACGATGTCCGTCGTAAGGATTCAATTTACGAGCGATGAACTTGGCATTGTATTCCTTGATATTACGAACTTGAGCGTCTTTCAATAATTCGTAACGATTGTCCATTTCGATACATAATGAGTTGAGTGTTCTAACAACTTTTCTTACGTCGGTGATGATAGCGTCTTCTGCATCAGGGAGTTTAGCTAAGAAGTGACGTTCTATTTTTTTATAAAGACTTAACTCTACTTTTTTAGGGTCGACGAGGACGAACTTAAGTTCTGCTGGGTGTTTGCTGTATAATAACGATGATATGATAGCGTTGATACCAACTGATTTACCTTGACCAGTAGCACCTGCCATCAAGATGTGTGGCATCTTGGCTAGGTCGGCGACATAACTTTCGTTGGAAATGGTTTTGCCGACGCCGAAAGGAAGCTCGTATCCGCATGACTGGAAGCGTTCTGAACCTAAGACGGTTCTCATTGAAACCATCTGTGGCTTTTGGTTAGGTACTTCAATACCAACAGTTCCTTTTCCAGGGATAGGAGCGATGATACGGATTCCTATTGCAGAAAGACAGAGCGCGATGTCGTCTTGCAGACCTTTAATCTTAGAAATCCTCACACCAGCGGCAGGAATGATTTCGTATAATGTCACGGTAGGGCCAATAGTTGCTTTAATCTTATCAATGGTGATATTGTAATTCGCTAATGTGTCGACGATACGTTTTTTGTTGGCTTCAAGTTCTTCTCTGTCGACATTGCTTGTACTTTCGCCATAGTCTTTAAGTAAGTCTAATGGAGGGAATTTGTAGCTAGACAATTCCAATTTAGGGTCGAAGTCGGTGTCTAAGCCGAAGTGCTCGCCTATTTCTACAGCTTGCTTCTCTTCTGTTGGTGCTGTGACTTCCATAGTTATGTCGTCGGCGTTGACCTCATCGCTACTTTCTTTAGGCGTTTCGGTCTTGACAATAGGTGTAATCGTGACATCTTCAAAGCCGTCATCTTCATCAACTATTGCTGATTCTTCAACTTTATAAGGTAATTGTTTTGGCTCTGGTGTTATGTCAATGATTTGAATGTCCTCAGGTTCTTCAATAGTAGAAATTGATGACTCTATAGGATTATGCTTATGCTTTACGATAATTTCAACATCTTCAAAATCATCTTCAAAATTGTTATTAACGTCAACGTCAGCGTCAACGTTAGCGTCAGAATCAGCGTCAGAGTTAGCGTCAGCATCAGTATCAGAGTCAGCATCAGTGTTTTTACTCCAGTTTATAGTAGGTATTTTAAGGTCAAATGTAAATATTATATATAGGAATGCAATGAATATAAGTATTATATAAATACCTAATTCTTTGATGAAAGGTTCTAATAAGTCATGTGTATATAATCCGACTACGCCGTAGAAATTGTCGAACGATGTGTTGTTTGGCAATATTGAAGCAAGCAATAATGGCAGCCAGATGAGTGTCATTAAAGAATACTTGCATATTGTCCATGCTTTGATTTTAGGTCCTTTGAAGGAAAGATTAGAACCTGCTAAGAATGCGAGGAATATCAGATACAAGGAACCTATGCCGAATGCGTTTTCGCTGAGCCACCAGCCAATGGTTTCGCCAAGGTTTCCCGTTAGGTTGTAGCCCAAGAGGTATGATATGAACGATACTAATACGAAGACGCTCAATAGCATAATAAACACGCCGATGCTTATGCCGATGCGAGGGTCTCTTTCTTTTTTTCGAGTGGCAGTCTTGTTGGTTTTAGGCTTTTTCTTGTTGTTTTTGCCTTTGTCTTCGTCTTTTGCCTTTGTCTTTTTATCTTCGATAATTTTTTCGACTGTATCTTCGTCTTTTATATTGTTTGTTATTGGTTTGTTTCTGTTATATCCCATATCAATCTACGAATCTGAAAGTTTTGTTGTAACGTATTTTTCCGGTGTTCTTATCTATTGAAAGCCAAACGAATACTGGTTTTCCAACAATATGGTCGACAGGTACATATCCCCAGAATCTAGAGTCTTGAGAATTATGTCTGTTGTCGCCCATCATCCAATAATAATCCATTTTGAATGTATATTCGTCGGTTTCTTTTCCATTGATAAATATTTTTCCGTCTTTGATTTTCATGTCATTAAGTTCGTATGCTTTAATGACTCTGTCGTAAAGTGCAATGTTTTCAGTATTGATTTTAACAGTCTGTCCTTCTTGAGGAATTACGATAGGTCCGAAGTTATCGGCGTTCCACTTGAAGTGTGTAGTGTCGTTAGGGAAGATGTCGTCAGAAACTTCAGTTCCAGCAGCTGCTATTCTTCTTTCCACTGATTTTACAAATGGAAGTTTTCTGAATTCTTCAGCTATGTCGGCTGTCATATTGAAAATCAATTCGTCAGCATGTGCTGTTCTGTAACCTTCGGTGATATTATATTTTTCTAATATCTTTGGATTTATGCCGTTGCTTGTGATTTTAACCAAATAATTGTGTTGCATTTCATTTGGTTGTTCGCCGATTTCGCCGTTGATGTAAACGATTCCATCTATGATTTGCAAGGTGTCGCCTGGCATTCCGATGAGTCTCTTAACATAATTCTCGCGTTTGTCGACAGGACGTGTTATGATATTACCGAATTGTTTCTTGTCGCTCATGACTTTATCTCTGCCGAAGTAACGGCATAATTGATAGAATGTCACATTGCTTTGATATACTTCGCTTACTGTGTCTCCTGCTGGGAAGTTGAATACTATTGGGTCGTTGCGTTTTATTTCAGTTGAACCTGGCAGACGTTTGTAAGGAAGCTGTGGCTTTTCTATATATGACTTCGCAGTCTTCGACCATGGTAAGGTGTGGTGTACGAATGGGAACGAAAGCGGAGTGTTAGGTACGCGAGGCCCGTATCCTATTTTGCTTACGACTAAATAATCTCCTACTAAGAGCGATTTTTCCATGCTAGATGATGGAATTGTGTAAGCTTCGAATAAGAATGTCCTGATAATCAATGCTGCTACAACAGCCCACACTATGGCGTCGAGCCATTCGCGGACAGGTGTTTTTTTAGGAAAAGGATTTATCCTTGGGTCGCTGTATTTTGAGTTTTGATGATTTACGATAGGGAAGAAGATAAAAGGGACTACAGCAGAGCATATTGTCTCCCATATTCTAAATCTTCCGAATGACTTTGCTAAGTCGATGAATAATAGCATCAATGTGAAGAAGTTGATGTATGGCAGGAATAATAAAAGATACCACCACCATTGTGTGCAGTTTACTATTTTTGATAAAATAAAAAGATTGTAATATGGTATTACGGAATAAAATCCTTTGTAACCTGCTTTTTCGAAAAGTCCCCAGCAAAAAGCGATTGGAAGTGTAAATAATGCTGGAACTAACAATATGAATAAAATGAATGATAACATGGTTTATTTTTTAACAGTTTAATAAGTCGTTCATTGTGAATAATCCTTTTTTTTCGATGAGGAATTCCGCTGCTATTACGGCTCCGGTTGCGAAACCTTCGCGGCTGAATGCCTCGTGACGAAGGCTGATGATGTCGCATGATGACTCAGCTTTGACTTCATGAATGCCAAAATATTCACCCTCACGAATCGCTTCAATCGGTAAAACATTCTTCATTGAACATTCTTCATTCTTCATTGAACATTCTTCATTCTGCATTGTACATTCTTCATTCTTCATTGTACATTCTTCATTCTTCATTGAACATTCAACTAACTTCCAAGAATCGTAATTCTTGCTATTCTCCACGATGTCGTTAGCGAGTTTCACTGCGGTGCCGCTTGGCTTGTCGAGTTTGTGGATATGATGAGTCTCTGTGAGGCTTAATTTGTAATCATATTTTTCTGTTATCTTGGCTAGTTGTTGGTTGAGCATGAACATGATATTCATTCCTATGCTGAAATTTGGAGCGTAGAACAAGGCTTGGTTTTCTTTTTCGCATCTTTCTTTTATCTCGTCGAAATGCTGATACCAAGCTGTCGTTCCGCAAACCACAGGGATATTCATATCGAAGCAACGTTTGATATTGTCTAATGCTGTTGCTGGAGTGCTGAACTCAATCGCTACAGTTTGAGTTGCTGAGTTGCTGAGTTGTTGAGTTGCAGAGTTGCAGAATGAATTCCAGTCGTTTTCGTTATCTATTTTTGCTAATATCTCGTGTCCGCGTTGCAGAGCGATTTTCTCCACTTCGTGACCCATTTTTCCGTATCCTAATAATATAATTTTCATTATCTTAAAATTTTAATTTAAGTGAAACACCGTAACTTTTCCCATATCCCGTTCCCATCTCTTGTCTCCAGTAGGCATAATCGCTTTGTAATACAGGTTCAACTTTTAATGTTAAGTCGTCACCGATGTCGTATTCAAAGAAGTGAGCGTCGACGGTGGCGTCGATGATGTTAAGTCCATACCAAAGAGCCATTACAATCCAGCTGAGTTCCATATTGCGTCGGTAATAATCTCTTAAGCTGAGCAGGTTGTCTCTAGAATATCTTTTAGCGATATTGATGATTTCTTGGTCTGCTTCTGTAATCGTTCCTGTTTTATAGTCGAATGCAGCTCTATAGTCGCCGTAGTTGTTGCCATTTGTTACGGCAATATAAGCTATAGTTCCTATGCCAGCGTACACAATAGGTATCTTCCAGTATTTTTTGTTGTAAGCTTGTCCTAGGCCAGGCAGTACAGCTGAATAAATCGTCGCTTTCTTAGGATTATGTTTTTTAGGCTCGGCAATGCTGTCGTTTTTTGCAAAGACGGAGCTTGTCGCAACAAAAGTCATCAATAACAATATCAGAAAGCGTTTTAACATTTCAGAAATCAATTTTTGTTGATTATAGCGATAAGTCTTTCAAAATCTTCGTCGTTTTTGAAGTCGATTGTCAAGCTACCTTTTCCTTTGCTGTTGCGGTTAATCTTCACTTTTGTGTTCAAAGACTTTGACAAAGAATCCACTTTATAGATGAATGCTTCAGGCAATACGTCTTTTTGTTTTTTTGTTTTAATGTTTTTTGTGTTAAGAGAACGAACGAGTTCTTCTACTTGTCTGACGCTTAAGTCTTTGTCGATGATTTCTTTTAATATGATAAGTTGTTTAGTCTTATCTTCGATATTGATTATAGCGCGGGCTTGGCTCATTGAGATGAAACCGTCACGCAATGCAACTTGTACTTCAGGTGGTAATTTGAGGAGACGCAAGAAGTTAGTCACTGTGCTTCTGTCTTTGCCTACTTTTTCGCTGAGTTGTTCTTGAGTGATGTTGCACTCTTCGATGAGTCGTTGGTAAGAAAGAGCTACTTCTATTGCGTTAAGGCCTTCGCGGTGGGTGTTTTCTATCAATGCCATTTCCAGCATTTGTTCGTCATTAGCGACGCGGATGAATACAGGTATTGTTTTGAGCCCTGCCATTTTCGATGCGCGGAGGCGGCGTTCTCCAGAGATGAGCTGATACTTGTCGCGTCCCATCTTTCTGACGGTGACTGGTTGTATCACGCCTTGTATTTTTATTGACTCGGCCAGTTCGTTGAGAGCTGTCTCGTCGAAGTCTGTTCTAGGTTGGAATGGGTTGGCTTCAATAAAATCGATATTAAGTTCAGCCACGGCACCTGCTACATAGTTGCCAGAGATGTCTGATGAAGTGATGTCTGTTTCTGGGCTTTGTAATATCGCGTCTAGTCCGCGGCCTAATCCTCTTTTTTTATTCTGCAGTGACATTTTCGTTGTTTTTTAATATTTCTCTTGCGAGGTTAAGATAATTGATTGCGCCTATGCTTGTCGCGTCGTGCATGATGGCTGTCTGTCCGAAACTAGGAGCTTCGCTGAGTCGGGTGTTGACGTTGATGATGGTGTCGAATACCATGGTCTGGAAGTGGGTCTTCACTTCATTCACGACTTGTTTTGAAATTCTTGTTCTTGAGTCGAACATTGTCAACAAGATGCCTTCGATGTCGAGTTCTGGGTTGAATCTGCTTTGAACAATCTTTATTGTGTTGAGCAGTTTTCCAAGTCCTTCAAGTGCGAAATACTGACATTGTACGGGAATGATAACAGAGTCGGCTGCTGTCAATGCGTTTACGGTTATTAAACCTAAAGATGGAGAGCAGTCTATAATGATATAGTCGTATTCGTCTTTGATGCTGGATAGCGCATTGCTCATCATTTTCTCGCGTTGTGGTAAGTTGATAATCTCAATCTCTGCTCCAACCAAGTCGATGTGCGCTGGTAAAAGAAATAGATTCGGTGTATCCGTCTCCTTGATGATGTCTTGTGGATTTACATTGTCGATGATGCATTCGTAGATGCTTCCGTCGATGCCTTTAGGGTCGAAACCTACTCCAGATGTAGAGTTCGCCTGAGGATCAGCGTCGATAAGTAATGTCTTATGTTCAAGGACTGCAAGGCTCGCTGCTAAATTGATGGCAGTCGTTGTCTTGCCAACTCCACCTTTTTGATTGGCTATAGCTATTATCTTTCCCATCTCTTGTTGATTTATTTATTAAACTACAAAGATATAATTTTTATTGTAAAAAACAGAGCTGTTTGGGGAGAAGTTTTCAACAATTTTTTTTGACTTTTGACCATTGACTTTAGCCTTTCGTCTTTAGCCTTTAGACAATAAAAAAAGAGCCGCCATATTTCATAGCAGCTCCCCTAAACTTTAGCCTTTAGACTTTTGTCATTAGCCATTATTTGTCTAATTCATCAAACCATGCATCAATTGATTTGTCGTCATCAAAGTCTTCATGTTTTGGTTCGTCAAAGTATCCTTCTGGATATTCGCCTGTCTCGATGAAGTTTAATGTGTCTTTTAATGCATTGCTGAATTTTTCAAAATCTTCTTTATATAAGAAAAGTTTATGCTTTTCATAGAAAAAACGATTTTGTTCATTGCTGAAACGACGTTTGCTCTCAGTGATGGTTATATACTTCTCGTCACCTTTTGTTGTCTTTACATCAAAGAAATATGTGCGTTTGCCTGCACGTATTGCCTTTGAAAACAATTCCTCACGATTGTTCATCTTGTCATTTTCCATAACTGTCAAAAAATTTGTGTTCTACGAATGAATTTTGATTTAGCAAAAATAAAGAAAATTATTAAAGTCTGAACTTTTTTTTGAAAAAAAATAAATGACATTCCTCCTTCGTAGATTAGCTCACAGTCTTTGTCGCCGCTGATGGCTGATAACTGACCGCTGATAGCTTTTTTTAATCTTTTTCTTATTTCCCAAATGTTAATTTTATTACCTTTGAAGCTTAATTTTTTTATCTGAAATTATGAAGTTAAATTTAAAGAAACCAATAGTGTTTTTCGATTTGGAAGCAACTGGGTTGAATCCAGTTCATGATCGAATTGTTGAAATTAGTGCGCTGAAAATCAATGTTGATGGACAGGAAGAACAAAAGACATGGCTGGTTAATCCTGGCTGCCCGATACCTCCAGAAACAACAGCTATACATCATATCTCCGATAACGATGTGAAGGATTGTCCGTCGTTTAAAGAGCTGGCTCCAACTATCGTTAAGTTTTTTGGAGCAAGCGATATCGCTGGTTATAATATCATTAAATTCGATATTCCAATGTTGATGGAAGAGTTTATTCGTGCTAATGTCGACTTCGATCTTAAGTCGAGACAAGTCATAGATGTCATGAATATCTTTATGAAAATGGAACCAAGAACTCTTAAAGGTGCTTATCGCTTCTTCGTGAATAAAGAACTAGAAGACGCTCATTCTGCTTCTGCCGATACCATGGCTACATATGAAGTCATGATGGCTATGCTGGATAAATATAAAGATGTTGAATATACAGATAATAAAGGCGTTACATCTGTTCCAGTGCAGAACGACGTACAACAGCTTTCTGCTTTTTCTTATCATAATAAAAATGCTGACCTTATGGGACAGATTGTTTTCGATGAGGAAGGTAAAGAGGTGTTTAAATTTGGAAAACATAAAGATAAAAGGGTAGAAGATGTGTTCCGTATTGAGCCTCCATATTATGACTGGATTATGAAAAGCGATTTTCCTGAATATACAAAGAAAGTCATAACAGGAATTAAGTTAAGAATGGGTGGTAAGAATAATATTAAGTTTTGAAATATGAAAAAGACAACAAGACTACAAGGCAACAAGACTACAAGATTATTGGCATTTTTGTTAATGATTTTATTTGGCCTACAGCCAGCAGTCAATAGCCAACAGCTAACAGCCAACAGCCAGCAGCCTTTATGGATGCGCTATAACGTGATTTCTCCTCAAGGCGATAAAATAGCTTTTACTTATAAAGGCGATATTTATGTTGTTGATACATATGGTGGAATGGCTAAACAGTTGACCACTAATTCGTCTTACGACTTCAATCCTATTTGGTCGAATGACGGCCGATATATCGCTTTTGCTTCTGATAGAAATGCAAATTTCGACATCTATACGGTGTCGGTTGATGGCGGTCTTGCGAAGCGCGTGACAACGAACTCTGCTTCAGAAATACCACTGGCTTTTTCTCCTGACGACAGCATGATTTATTACTCTGCTAATATTCAAAAAGATGCCGATAATGTTCAGTTTCCTACAGCTTGGATGCGCGAATTATATAAGGTGCCAGTTGCTGGCGGCCGCTCTCAACAAGTCGCGGCAGTGAATGTCTGCAGCATTTCTTTCGACAGTGACGGCGAGTCGTTCCTTTATTACGACCAAAAAGGCGGCGAAGATGAATGGCGCAAACACCAGATTTCTTCAGTGGCTCGCGACATCGTTTATTATAACGCTAAGGATAAATCGCATACGATTTTAACTACAAACATAGGCGAAGACCGCGACCCTCGCTTCCTCCCAGGAAAGAAGGATGTCGTGTTCCTCAGCGAAGGTGAAGGCGGTAACTTCAACGTTTACAAAGCTGCTGTCAATGATATAAATAATACTCAGCAAATAACTGACTTTGAGATGCATCCTGTTAGATTCTTGAGCGTTTCTGATAATGGTGTCCTCTGCTATGGCTTCCAAGGTGAGATTTACACTCAGACTATCGATGGCGAACCAAAGAAAGTTGAGATACAAATCGTTAACGACCAAGAAGAAACTCCTGTGCTTGGAAAGTTCGGAAAGGCTTCCGACATCACCATAACTCCCGATGGCGACCTTATCGCTTTCGTGGCTCGTGGCGAAATATTCGTTACTTCAGAAGAATATCAGACAACAAAACAAATCACTCATACTCCAGAAGCTGAGGCTTATCCAACATTCTCTCCTGACGGAAAATCACTCGTCTATGTCTCGGAACGCGACGGATATTTTAATCTTTATAAGGCTGAAGTCGCTCGTAAAGAAGAAGTGAATTTTACTTACGCGACATTAATTAATGAAGAACGTCTGTTCGATGATGACGGCATAGAACGTGGCGTGCCTAAGTTTTCTCCTGATGGAAAAGAATTGGCTTATCTTGAAAATAGAAATATCTTAAAGGTTATTAACTTAGAAACTAAAAAAGAACGTCAAATCACTGACGGAACGCAGCATTATCGTAACGACGATTATTGCTTCGATTACGAATGGTCGCCAGACGGCAAGTGGTTCGCTCTTTCTCTGATAACAAATATGCGCGACCCTTATTCTGATGTCGGTATCGTTTCTGCAAACGGTGACATGAAAATTCATAATATCACACAGAGCGCATATATAACATCAAACGTGAAATGGGCTTTAGATGGTAATGCTGTTACTTTTATATCAAATCGCTACGGCATGCGTTCTCATGCTTCATGGGGAAGCCAGGACGATGCTTTCATCGCATTTTTAAATCAAGAGGCTTACGATAAATTCCGTCTTTCAAAAGAAGAGTATGACCTTTTGAAGAAAGAGGAAAAGATGGCTAAAGATGTAGCGGAAAAATCTGATAAGAAAGATAAGAAGGACGATAAGAAATCTGAAGAGAAGAAAGACATCGTCGTTGAGCTTGACGGACTTGAAGACAGAATCATACGCCTCACACCGATGTCATCACGACTTTCTGGCGTCTCGCTTTCAAAAGACGGCGATAAGTTATTTTTCCTCAGTGCTTTTGAAAAAGGCTACGACCTCTGGGAACTCGATGTTCGCGAGAAGTCTACTAAAATATTGAAGAAACTCGGCATGGGCGGAGCTGAAATACAACTGAATAAGAAAGGTGACAAACTTTATGTCTTGTCTGGCGGCAATCTTCAGACTGTCGAAACTAAAGGTGGCAAAGCTACACCTATTAAATATGACGCAACGATGTTGCTCGACCGCGCTGCCGAACGTGAATATATGTATAATCATATTTTCTTGCAGGAAAGCAAACGCCTTTTCAGAAGAGATAGCAATGGCGCTGATTTCGCACAGATAAAGAAGGATTATTATCCTTTCTTGTCTCATATCAATAATAATTACGACTTTACAGAATTGATGAGCGAGATACTCGGAGAACTTAATGTGTCGCATTCTGGCTCTGGAATGACATCTAATGGAAAGAGCGGCGACGTGACTGCTTATTTTGGTCTTCTTTTCGATGTTGACTACGATGGCGACGGTCTCTTCGTCGATGAGGTCCTTGAAAAAGGTCCTTTCGATAAGAATCATTCTAAAGTAGAACCTGGTTGTATAATCGAGAAGATTGATGGAGTAGAGATTACCAAAGACATGGATTATTTCCCACTCTTAAATAAAAAAGTTGGTAAACAAGTCTTGGTCTCTGTATATAATCCAGACACAAAGAAACGTTGGGAAGAGATAGTGAAACCTATTTCAAAAGGTACTCAAAACGAATTGTTATATCAACGCTGGATTAAACATAATGCTGAAGTCGTTGATAGTCTTTCTAATGGAACTTTGGGTTATGTACATATTAAAAGCATGGGCGATGCAAGCTATCGTGATGTCTATGCAGATATCTTAGGTAAATATAATAAGAGAAAAGGCGTTGTCATCGACACTCGTTTCAATGGTGGCGGACGCCTGCATGAAGATATCGAGATTTTGTTCAGCGGCGAGAAATACCTCGAACAAGTTATCCGTGACAGTGTAGCATGCGTGATGCCTTCACGTCGTTATGTCAAACCTTCAATCATGCTGATGTGCGAGGCTAACTACAGCAACGCTCACGGAACGCCTTGGGTTTACAAGCATAAGAAAATGGGTAAACTCGTCGGTATGCCAGTTCCAGGAACTATGAGCAGCGTGACATGGGAGACATTGCAAGATGAAAGCATGTACTTCGGTTTGCCAACAGTTGGTTACAGAACACAAGATGGTTACTATCTTGAAAACTCACAACTTGAACCAGATGTGAAAGTTAGAAACACGCCAGAGAAACTCGCAGCAGGCGTTGACGAACAACTCGAAGCTGCAGTGAGAGAACTGATGAAAGACGTAGAGAATTATAATTATTGGGGAGAGTGATGGGAGTTAGGAATTAGGAGTTAGGAGTTAGGAATTGTAGAGACGTATCATACGACACAAAATATATAAATAATATGTCGTTGATGCGTCTCTTGATTTATAACAGACTATTTCTTCTTGAATGGAATCTTATATCCAAAATTGACTCCCATTACGGTAATATAGAAATGGCAGTTGTCATTTCTTAATCCGATTTTAGGCAAGACATAATATAAATTAGTTCCAGGTAATATCATAGGTTCGATGCTATAGCAAAGAGTAGCATTTCCTATGATATTCTTTTTTGTTATGTCACCGCTAATCTCTAGGCTGAGCGGAAAGCAGATGTCGTAGAAGGCTGCGGAGATGACGCCGCCACCTATGCCTATTGCGAAATGCTTGTTGAACTCGTAACCTACAGAACCAAATACTCCGGGAATCGGATACGCGATATTGGCAGAAGCCTTGGCGTAGAAACCAGATGATTTAGCTGTTGGCTGATGTCCGTTGTCTATTGGCATCTGCCCTAAAGATATTTTTGTAACCAACAATATCGCTAATAATATGAATAACGCTTTTAATCTCATCATAAAGTTCAAAGTTCAATAGCCTTAGTTCAACAGCCAAAGGTCATTCCACCACGATTTCATCCATGAACATCCAAGACGGATTGTTGTATCCAGGAAGTCCTTCTGGAATTAACCCCGGTGTCTCAACGACGATTCTTACGTATCTGCTGTTCAATCCGCTGATGTCAAATTTCTTTGTGACGATATTTGTCTTCGATGTGTCAACGTCTTCGCTTATTTCAAATGTCTTGAATAATGTGTAATTATTTCCATCGTTTGAAATGAAGACCGACATTTTCTTAGGCAATAAAATCCAGTCGTAAGGATTGGTGTTGAAGTTTATCTTTAGTGAGTTGAGTTTTTCTTTCTTGCCGAAGTCGAGTTCGAGGTCGCAGTCGGTGCCGTAGAATCCTTGCCAGTTACCGTCTTTGTAGTTGTTTGTTCCGACAGCTCCGTTGAGCAAGGCGTCTTCACTGCCGCCAGAATATTCTGGTCTGTAGTTGCCAGCTACGGTATTCAACTTTCTGAAATGTCCCATGCCTTTATGATAAAGGATGTATTTCTCATTGACGATGGTTTCTCTGTTGTCTTCAAAACAAACGGCTTTCACGATGCAAGAACGCTCAATAGCAAAAGGTCCGGTGTAAACTTTGCTGTTCTTGTCAGGAGTACTGCCGTCTGTTGTGTAGTAAATATCCCTATCGTTAAATATAGTCTTCAAAGAAACTAAAGTCTGTTGACCACTTGTAGTCTTGTAGTCTTGTGGTCTTGTAGTCTCTATAAAAACAATGTTTCCTGCATTCAAAACGTCTTTTGCTATTTTGTCATAACGTTCGGTGAAGACGTTTCTATAGTAAGAACGTGACTCCATGTCCCATGCTTTGACGAATCTTTTCTTTAAGCAATGAAGTGAGTTCAAGAATTGTTCTGACATATTTTTTGTAAATGCGACATTTTCTTCAGTAGGGTTGAGCATTGTCTTATAAAGATTGACTCTCAACTCGTTTTTCAATGTCACGATGTATGCTCTGTAAGCTGCCAATATCGCTGCGTCGATGATTTCGGTGTTGGCTTTTATTTCTTGTCTGTCTTTCAAAAGTTTTTGATAAATTTCGAAAGTTTGTTGTTTCTCTTTTTCGTTTTTAGCTATCGCAGCAGAGTCAAGTTGTGAAGGATAGAACTCTAAAAGTGGAGCGTTAAGAACAGTGAAGTTCATCAGGTTTGTCATGTCGCTCTCGTCAATCAATTTATTCAATTCGTATAGATTGCTGATAGTTGACGGCTGATGGCTGACAGCTTTAAAATATTGAATCTCAAAATTCTTGTTGAAAATATTTTCTCTTTCGATTCTCTCGGCTTCATCGTTAGTCTTCAATGTGTTCCAGCTTGTTTCGGCGCACCATACCATAGCGTGCCAAGTTGAGTTGAACATTGTCTCGCCGTAGTCGTCCCAAGCAGTGTTGATGACGCCTTTGGCTCCGTTTTTATAACCATCGCGGTTGAAGTGTGCGATGTTTTTGATGTAGTTGTCGATGTAAGGGAAACTCGATGCCCAGCAGCTTGCGCCAGGAGCAATCCAGAAAGTGTGACCTGAGTCTTTGAAAGGCGCAATCATCTCGTCGAAGCTGTCACGACCGCCGTAACTCCAGACGATGAACTGAATATCTTCCGGAAGTTGTTTTATCATCTCAGGATTCTTGGCGAGGATGTCGCCCCACATCATGACGTCTTTGTCGTATTTCTGTAAGATATCATATACCTTATTTATATGTTGGCAGTAGGCGTTTTCTGAGCCGAGGCTGTCGACGTATGATTTAGCTTTTCCGTTGCCGAGACCTTCGGTTTCATCGCAGTTGATGTTGAAATATTTCGATTCGTATGCTTGTGCTGTCTCGCCTAGCAATGTCTCTAGAAACTCGTAAGTCTCTTCAACGCCAGGATTGAAGTTGAAACGAGTGTCTCTGATGTCGTCGTAGAAAGGATTGTCGAGAGTCTTTTCGGCATGAGCGAAACATTGTTGGTTGCCGATGAATTCAATATAATAGTCTTTTGCGTATTCTGTCAGTTCCTTGATTTCTTCAGTGGTGAGACCATCGGTAGGAGCGATGTCTGGGTATTCGTTGAGTTTGAAAAGATGTTCTGTATAAAGGTTGAAGAAATTGAATTTATATTCAGCGAGGCGACGAATCTGTTCTTTGATGAAATCTGTTGTTGGGATAGGGCCGCGGCTGATGTCGTCCATCCATCCGCGATATTCAAGAGAAGGATAGTCGAAAATATTATAGCAAGGAATATTCAGATTGTTTTCTGTGAGAAGTTGGTGACGGATAAGTTGTTTAAGACTTTGAGCTCCGTAAAACAAGCCTTGTTCTGTAGTCGCTTCTATAGTAATGCAATTTGGTTCAATATTAATAATGTATGACTGAACCATATTCTCTTTGGCAGGAATAGAATCTTTCAGTTGAAAAACAATGGCGTTTTTTTTCTTGATTTTATTAGAAAGAATTAAATCCAATCCTGTTATTTCGAGAATGTCGTTTTTTAAAATATTTGATATTTCAAAATCGTTCAAGATGACAGTCGACTCATTCAATATAAAATATCCGTCATTTATCTCGACTTGTTGCGGCATCGGGATAATTCCTGTATTTACTGATGGCTGATGGCTGACAGCTGATTGCTCACTGCTGACAGCTGACAGCTGATAGCTGATAGCCAATATAATAATGAGAAATAATTTTTTCATAACTTTCAATTTTCCGTTTTCAATTTTAAATTTTAAATAAAAAGACGCATCAATGTTTGTCAATTTATATGTGTCATTGATACGTCTCTACAGAACTTCTAACTCCTAACTCCTAACTGATGAGACGCAGCAATTACATATTGTTAATTTTTATTTGTGTCATTGATACGTCTCTACATAAACAAATTATGAATTATGCATTATGAATTATGAATTAAATTAAATATCAAATCCCGGCGCGTTAACGCTGAGCATATCATAAAGGTCGTCGATTCCCATTCCGTCGATGATACGTTTGATGATAGGAGGGAAGTTGCTGCCTTCGTTGACGTAGCCGTCTTTGTAAATGTCTTCTTTCAAAAACTGATTTATGTTTTCGAATATTTCATCATCATATAAGAATGAATGTACGACGTCGGTGTCGGTTTGGAAGTCGAAGTACATCTTGCCGTCTTTACGGTTTTGACCGTGATAATTATCCACGACGATAAAACGTTTCATTCCGAATTGGTATAAATCGACAATGAGTTCACATTCGTCAGTTATTGAAAGAGAACAAACTCCGTTGTCGTTGATGACGAATTTTCCTCCGATACGAGCTTTGTGTGTGTTGTTGTAGAACTCTTGAGCTTTTGTAGCGTCTTCAACAGAAGGGAAGCGCATATAAAAATCGTAATATTTGTGTGTCATATAATTCTTTTTTTGCAAAGATAATATTTTAGTTTCATTACTCGGTATTTGTAAAAAGATTTATATTTGCAATATATTAAGTGATATTTGTATAAAATTTTATTTAGTTGAAAATGAAGAGAATAACATTGATGATGATGTTGCTTCTTTCTAGTTTTATTTTGATGTCTCAGAATAAAGGTAAGAAGTTTGATGTTCAAGCAATTAAGAACGACACATTATATTATTATGGCGAGAGTGCTGTGTTTGAAACGGAAGAGGAGGCTGTTGAGGCATCGCTGAAGAACTTGTTTCAGAACATTGCAAATAATTGCAGGCCGAATGCTATTTACGGAGGTACTGAAGATCAGAAAAGTCAATTGAATAAAATCATAAGTACATTCGAAATGAGAATAAATGAAAAGGTGTCGCAGCATCCTTTGGTTTATGATTTTGAAAATGATAGATATTCTTATTTTGTATATCTGAGCAGAAGTGATTTCAGAGAGATGTGCAACTTAAGAAAAAATAGCATTGAGAGATATGCAAAGCGTGGATTCAATTCTGAAGAAGATGAAAATCTGCAACTTGAAGATGCACTTAAATCTTATTATTGGGGAATGATGCTTTGTGTAGCACATCCTTATGGAAATAGCTTAAAAATCACTGTGAATGAAGAAAAGGTTGATGCTTATTATTGGTTCCATGAGAGACTTCAAGCTACATTAGGGTCTTTTGCCTTTAAAGTGCCTAAAGAAAATGCTATTGTAGAAAAAGACGATGGCTTGATGCTTGACCTTAATGTCTATTCAACCAAGGGATTTCCAGTGTCAAATTTGAAGTTTTTATATAACAATGGAAATAAATATGTGCCAACTTCAGTAGCCGATGGAAAGGCGGTAGTGTTGCTAAAGGATGTTGAACGCACTAATTTTAACATTAAAATTGATTACGAATTTAAGCTTGAAGCAACTGTTGACCCAGAGGTGAAGAAAGTGTTAGATAATATTGATCATAATATTAAATTGAATAACAAACATGTAATCAATATTGGACCTTATCTTGCAAAGACTTTAAAAGAAGATAATATAGCTGTAGGTACGGTAACAGATATGGCTCCACTTAATGCTGGTGGCGTCCGTATTGAATCAATCGACACAACATTCAATGTGGAAAAAACGGATTATCTAAATATAATTCAGAAGGTTGAAATGGCATTGAGAAAGAAAGATTATGAAAGTATCAGATGTTATTTCACAGAAGAAGGTTTCGGAATGCTTGATACATTGTCAAGATATGGAAACATGACTGTAGTTGGAAAACAAGAATATTCTTTCTTGAAAATTAGCGACATGGTTATTTGCAGAGGTATAAATATGCAGTTTGATTTCAGAAATAATGCCTCTTTTAATAGAGATGTCGTTTTCCGTTTTAATGATAATAGTAAAAAAATAGAGTCGATAGCATTTAGATTGTCTTCTGTGACAGAAACAGACATAGTGAAAAAATCTAAATGGTCTAAAGAATCACGTTTAGCTCTGATAAATTTCTTGGAAGATTATCAAACAGCTTATGCCTTGAAACGCCTCGATTATCTAGAAAGCATTTATTCTGATGATGCACTTATTGTCGTGGGTCATGTTCTGAAGAAAACTGTTATACCAGATAGAGCTCAGTTTAATATCTCTGAAAATGAAGTGAAACTGATGCAATATGACAAAAATACTTATTTCCAAAATCTGACAAGAACATTTAAATCGCAGGAGTATATCAATCTTCGCTTCGCAGAAACAGACTTTACAAAAGCAAGAACATCTACAAAGAGAGAAGTCTATGGCGTAAGACTCTTGCAAGAATATTATTCCGCTACTTATGGCGATATTGGATATTTGTTCTTGTTGGTGGACCTTACTGACGAAAAACCTTTGATACATGTCAGAGCTTGGCAACCTGATGAGGTTGAATTAAGTAAGCTTATGGGTATGAAAGATTTGAGACTTTGATAATACTTAAACTAGGGACTATATAAAGTCCCTAGTTTAATTGAAAAAAGCACCTAGCTGGGAACTGAGGTGCTTTCCATCATTTGAGAAAATTGAAATGTATAACCAAAACCATACATTAGACAATCTTATGTCGTGTTTTGTTCAGTCGTGATTTAATTTTTTTTTGAAAATATTTTATACACTTTAGAAAAAATATATATCTTTGCGCTAACAAAAATGTTTAACAATATTGTTAATAATATTTAATATCTATGTTTATGAGTGAGAAAGTGAATCAAAGTAAAGAGCAACAGATACTTGAAGCGGCTGAATATGAGTTTATGACAAAGGGTTATGATGGGGCTCGCACTACGTCTATCGCTAAGGCTGCAGGAGTGACTCATGCGATGTTACATTATTATTTCCGTACTAAAGAGTTGCTTTTTGAGCGTATTATAGAAAAGAAAATGTCGGAGATAACTCCTGTGCTGACTTATTTGTTTGGAAATGCGGAATTACCTTTGACGGAACGTATCAAAGAAGCGGTTTCTGTTCATTTTGATTTTATTATTGCAAATCCTGGACTTCCAAAATTTTTGATGAATGAAGTTTTGCCGAACAAGGAGCGTTGTGATATGTTCAAATCTAAAATAGAGAGTTTCGTTTATCTGTTTGGTCAGTTGCAGGATGAGGTTAATGCGGCGGCGCAAAGAGGCGAAGTGGAGCAGTTTGATGTGTTGTCTTTGTTCCAGACGATACTCTCTCTTAATATTTGTACGTCGATGATGACACAGTTTTCGGAAAATATGATGGGTGATGATATGATGGAGGCAAAGGCTTTTCTTGCTGCTCGTAAGGCGGAAAATATTGAGATTGTCATGCGAAGAATTAGAAAAATATAATACTATGAAACAGATTTTCTTATTTTTATTTATTATGTCGACTGCATTAGTTTCGCAGTCGCAGTCGTTGGAAGAATGTCGACGACTGGCGCGCGAACGTTATCCGGAGATAAAACAATATGATTTGATTTCGGAAACGGAACAGTATGATCTTTCAAACGCTAAGCGTGCATGGATTCCTCAAGTTGTGTTGTCGGGTCAGGCAACGTATCAGTCGGCTACACCTACTTATCCTGATGTTTTCAATGCGATGCTCGCCGCTAACGGAGTGGATATGTCGGGAATTCGCAAAGACCAATATAAATTGGCAGTTGATGCCTCGCAAAACATTTGGGACGGCGGTCAGTCGAAAGCGAATCGCGAATTGGCACAGTCGGAAGCGACGGAACAACGTAGTCGCGTCGATGTAGCTTTGTATGATTTGCAGTCGAGAGTGGATAATATCTATTTCGGGATTTTATTGCTCGACGAACGCGTCGCTCAGACTGAAACCTTGATTGAGGTTTTGGAAAGTAACTTGAATCGTATGCGTGTATATTATAATAATGGTGTGGCGATGCAATCTGATGTCGATGCTGTTGAAGCGGAATTGCTTACCGCTCGTCAGACTCTCGGACAAGTCGAGGCGTCGCGTACAAGTTATCGCAGAATGTTGGAAGTCTTTATCGGACAAAAACTTACCGATGAAAAATTGCAGCGTCCTGAAATGGTGGATGTCGTTGACCGTAATTCAGCACGTCCTGAACTCGCTTTGTTCGATGCTCAAAATGAAAGACTTAATGCGCAACGTAATGCCATAAATGTCTCGCTTATGCCTCGATTCAGTGCATTCGCACAAGCTTATTATGGATATCCTGGATTGGATATGTTTAAAAGTATGCTGTCTTCTGAATGGACGCTTAATGCGTTGGTCGGCTTGCGTATGTCGTGGAACGTAGGCGCATTTTATACTAAAAATAATAACTTGAATAAGTTGAATATCGCGGAGCAACAGATTGCAATACAACGTGATGTGTTTCTTTTTAATACGCAGTTGCAAACTACTCAGGATGATGGCGAAATCGTTCGTCTTCGCACTGCTTTGGATGACGACAAGCGTATCGTGGAACTGCGTCGTTCGGTGCGTGTGGCAGCAGAGTCGAAACTCGAAAATGGTGTCATCGACGCAACAGAATTGTTGACTAAAATAGCTGACGAAACAACGGCTATACTTAATCAAAGCACTCACGAAATAGAATTATTACAAGCAATTTACAGATTAAAAACAACATTAAATCAATAAACTATGAGACGATTATTTTATATTTTGACAATCCTTTTATTTGTGTCTTGTGAAAAAAATGTTACTTATGACGCACAAGGAACGTTTGAGGCGACTGAAGTTATAATTTCTTCAGAAGCTACGGGAAGAATATTGAATTTTGATGTGGCGGAAGGTGAAAACCTAAAAGCAAATGCTGTCGTCGGTGCTATCGATAGTGTGCAATTGCATTTGCAACGTAAACAACTTGTTGCACAGCAGTCAGCGCTTTTGAATAGTCGTCCTGATAAGGAAAAACAAGTGGCGTCGTTGCGTGAACAGATTTCAACATTGAAAACAGAATTGAAGCGTATCGAAAACATGCTTCGTGATGGCGCGGCAACGCAGAAACAGTATGACGATATTGCGTCGCAGATCAATATATATGAAAGTCAACTTACTGCGACTTTGTCTACTTTGGATAATAATACGTTGACGATAAATGAGAATGCAGCTGCTCTCGAAGCGCAAATCGCTGCTCTAAACGATCGCATCGCAAAGTGTCGCATCACTTCTGCTGTCGGAGGAACTGTTTTGGTTAAATATGCGGAAGTCGGTGAGTATGCGACTATAGGAAAACCTCTGATGAAAGTGGCAGATCTTGATAATATTTATCTAAGAGCATATTTTACTTCCGACCAATTGTCGAAAGTTAATCTCGGTGACGAAGTGAAAGTCATCGCTGATTTTGGTGGCGAAGAACGATATGATTATGTCGGTCGTGTGTCATGGATTTCGTCAGAAAGTGAGTTTACGCCGAAAAGTATCCAGACAAAAGATTCTCGTGCAAATCTTGTTTATGCCGTAAAGATTGCTGTCAAGAATGACGGTCGTTTGAAAATAGGTCTTGCAGGTGAAGTAATATTGTAATTATGTCGGCTATAAAGGTTGAAAATATTTCCAAGAGTTTCGGCAAAACGAAGGCTCTCGACGGTGTCTCGTTTGAGGTCGCTCGGGGCGAATTGTTCGGCTTGATAGGGCCGGATGGGGCAGGAAAGACCACGCTTTTCCGTCTGCTTACGACTTTGTTAAATCCAGATTCTGGTCGCGCGGAAGTCGATGGCTTCGACATTGTCAAGGAGTATCATGCCATTCGTAAGCACATCGGATATATGCCTGGTCGCTTCTCTCTTTATCAGGATTTGACGGTGGAGGAGAACCTGAATTTCTTTGCGGCATTGTTTGGTGTAAAGGTGGAAGATACTTACGATCTCGTCGCTCCTATTTATCGTCAGATTGAGCCGTTTAAGACTCGAAAAGCTGTCAAACTTTCTGGTGGAATGAAGCAGAAACTTGCTCTTTCATGCGCCTTGATTCATCGTCCGAGTGTGCTTTTCCTTGATGAGCCGACTACGGGTGTCGATGCGGTATCGCGAAGCGAGTTCTGGGATATGTTGTCTGATCTTAAACAGAAAGGAATAACGATTCTTGTATCAACGCCATATATGGATGAGGCTTCACGATGCGACCGTATCGCATTGTGTAACGAAGGTCGTATCCTTAGCATCAATACGCCAAAGGACATCGTTTCTGGTTTTGATTCGATGCTTTACGCCATAAATGCAGAAAATATGTATCAATTATTATTGTCTTCTCGTAAGTGTAAAGGCGTTACAGAATGTTATCCTTTCGGTGAGACGCATCATCTCGTGGTTGATGAAACTTTTGATGTTGAATGTTTTAAAAAGGAGCTTTCTGATGATAAAGGTTTGCGTATAGAACCGATAAATCCTACTATTGAAGATATGTTTATAAAACTGATGAAACAATGAGCGACGTAATAATTTCAGTCAAGGATTTGACAAAGCGTTTCGGTGATTTCACTGCCGTCAATCGCATTACTTTCGATGTTGAGCGTGGCGAGATATTCGGTTTTCTCGGTGCTAATGGCGCAGGTAAAACCACGGCGATGCGTATGCTCTGTGGTTTGAGTTATCCGACATCGGGTAGCGGCACCGTGGCAGGTCATGACGTGATGCGCGAAGGTGAGATGATAAAACGTCATATAGGTTATATGAGTCAGCGTTTTTCGCTTTATAACGATTTGACGGTCTGGGAAAACATACGGCTTTTCGCTGGGATTTATAGCTTGTCGAAAATGGAAACAAGTAAGCGTGCGGCGGAATTGTTGAATCGTCTTAACTTTACTTCGGAACGTAATACGCTTGTTGGCGCGTTGCCTTTGGGTTGGAAGCAGAAACTGTCGTTTGCAGTGGCGACGATCCATCGTCCTGAAGTGGTGTTTCTCGATGAACCTACAGGTGGCGTCGACCCGATAACGCGTCGTCAGTTCTGGGAGATGATTTATGAAGCGGCTGATGGCGGCACTACGATATTCGTCACGACTCACTATATGGACGAAGCGGAATATTGTACTCGCGTTTCTATTATGGTCGATGGTGAGGTGCGTGCGCTCGACACTCCGTCGCGTCTTAAAGAACAATTCGCTGCTGAGTCGATGGACGAGGTGTTCCGAATCCTGGCTCGCGGCGCAAAAAGAGGGGAGTAGATCATGAAAAATAATTTTCTGTCATTTGTAAAGAAAGAGTCCTTGCATATCTTGCGTGATGTGCGAACGATGATGATAGTGCTACTCATACCAGTGGTGCTGATGATACTTTTCGGTTTCGCCATCTCTACTGAAGTGAATAACCTCGACGTGGCAATAGTAGCGCCGAATCGTACAGAAAGCGTGCGTCAAACCGTAGATCGACTTTACAGAAATCCTTATTTTACATTAACAGATTATATCGATAATAACGATATTGATAAGGTGTTGCGTAGCGGAAAGGCTAACGTAGTTGTGCTTTTTGATGAGGATTACGATAAGTTATTGGCGCAGCGTTCGGAAGGAATAGATACAAAACCTGCAGTGCAGTTTATCTTCGATGCGTCTAATACTAACATAGCTCAGACAGGCGCGATTTATTTGCAAAATGCTATCGCTACGGAGCATTCACAACAAGAAATGCTGAATATGCACTTGCTCTACAATCCGCAGATGAAGTCGGCTTATAACTTCGTGCCTGGCATCATGGGGCTTATTTTCATATTGATATGCGCGATGATGACGTCGGTTTCTATCGTCAGGGAAAAAGAAGTCGGTACTATGGAGGTGCTGCTCGTTTCGCCAGTGCGTCCTATCAAAATCATTCTCGCTAAGATGATACCTTATTTCGTCATCTCTTGTATCAACCTCGCAACGATATTGCTTATAGCAAAATATTTACTCGACATTCCGATGAGTGGCGTCTTGGGCAGCGTAATAGTAATGTCAATCATTTATCTGCTGCTGTCTCTCGCTTTGGGATTGTTTATCTCAACGGTTTCTTCTTCGCAAGTTGTGGCATTGCTTGTATCGGCAATGGTTCTACTTCTGCCAATGATGATGCTTTCAGGAATGCTTTTCCCTCTCGAAAACCTTCCGACGATATTGAAACCGCTTCCTAATATTGTCCCTGCTCGCTGGTATATCGAAGCGATTCGTAAATTGATGATCATGGGCTTGCCGCTGTCGGCAGTGATGAAAGAACTAATCATACTTGTAATTATGACTTTCGTTCTGATGGGAATTTCTCTTAAGAATTTTAAAGATAAACTTGAATAGATTATGCGACAATTATTAATATTAATACAAAAGGAGTTTATCCAGATCTTTCGTAATCCTTTGTTGCCTAAACTGATTCTCGTATTTCCGGTGATGGTGATGCTTGTTATGCCTTGGGTTACGACAATGGACGTACGTAATGTCGGCGTCGCGATTATCGACGAGGATTGTTCTACCTTGTCCTATAGAATTACGAGTGACATTCGTGCTGCCGAATATTTTACAATTAACGATGAACCTAATACACATGAGGAGGCGTTACGTTTGCTCGAAGATTCTAAGATTGATATTATTTTGTTGATTCCTGATGACTTTGAACGTAACATCACAAGTGTGTCTCCAAAGAAATTGGATGTCTCGGCGAATGCCGTAAATGCTACGAAGGGTTCGCTCGGAAGTCAATATCTCGTTCAGACTATTGCTTCTACGATGTCAAAATATATGAGCGAACAGGGAAGTTCGCAGACTCCCGACTTTATCGTAGTGCAGAATCGATATAATCCTACATTGAATTATCGTAATCTGATGATTCCCGCTCTGATGATTATGTTGGTTATTTTGATATGTGGTTTCCTCTCGTCCGTCAATATCGTTTCGGAAAAAGAGAATGGAACAATCGAGCAGATCAATGTCACGCCAATTGGTAAGTTTACCTTTGTCCTTGCAAAACTGATTCCTTTCTGGCTGATAGGATTGTTCGTCGTCACTGTAGCTATGATTGTTGCCTGGCTTGTTTACGACCTTGTTCCAGTAGGTACTTTGGGAAATATTTATTTTGCAACTATATTATTCATTCTCTGTTTCTCTGGTTTTGGCGTGACTGTCGCCAATATTTCGGATAACATTCAGCAGACTATGTTCATGATGTTTTTCTTTATCGTGATTTTCATCCTGCTGAGCGGATTGCTTACGCCTATCAGTTCGATGCCTGACTGGGCGCAGAAATTCACAATGTTGCTTCCACCTCGCTATTACATTGATATTATGCGTGCTGTTTATTTGAAAGGAGCGGTATTTTTCGAATTATGGCAAAACTTTGCAGCACTCGGTGTATTTGTGATAATTTTCAATTTACTTGCGACTGTCACATATAAGAAGCAAGTGTAATATTTAAACTCAATAAATCAATGAGTTATAATATGTGTAAGAAAAATTTTACCCCCCCCCGAAAAGTGTAAAACTAATGCAAATAATTCTTATATTTGTGCTATTGAAAAATTAAAAATCATTTACTATGAAAAAGTTATTAATGTTATTTGTTTTAGTAGCTACACTTTTCGGTGTTTCAAGCTGTTCTCTTCATTCTCCTATGACTGCAAATCTCAATCAAAACGCAACAAATGTAGTTTTGCAGGATAACAATTACAAAATTGTTGAAAAGGTTAGGGGTGAAGCTCAAGCAGATTATTTCTTCTATTTCGGTGGTTTTCGCAAGAAAGGCTTGATTGAAGAAGCTAGAGCAGAGATGCTTGAAAATGCTAACTTGATTGGTTCATCAAAAGCTGTTATCAATGAGAATGTTGAAACAAGCGTGACAACTTTTGCTGGTATATACACATATGTAAAAGTCACAGTTTCTGGATATGTAGTAGAATTTACGGAATAGTTTTTATTCATCTTAACAATAAAATAGTCGTCTCAATACGAGGCGACTATTTTTGTTTTGTTGTTATGATTTATATGCAAAAAGAAAAGGTTTAAAATTCAAGGATGACCTCAAACTTTAAACCTTAATCTTTAAACCTTAAACCAAGATTTATTGTTCTTTCACATTGTTCATACCAACTTCAACAGCTTGCATGTTCAATGGAATAAGTTTATGAGCACGTTCTGGGAGTGAGTGTTCGAGACCTTCTTTAACTTTATCCATTGAAATGATAGGTTTCAATTTAAGATAAGCACCGAGGATAATCATGTTGAACACTTTAGCGTTACCCATGTCAGATGCTAATTGAGCGCCGTCGATGGTGTAAATCTTAATGTCAGTACGTGTTGGTTTGTGAGTAATACCATTTGGATCGTAAAGGAGAACGCCACCTGGTTTTACTTTACTTTCAAATTTGTCGAGTGATTGTTGGTTAAGGATCACAGCTGTATCGAAAGCGTTGAGGATAGGTGAGCAAACGCGGTCATCGCTGATGATGACAGTTACGTTAGCTGTACCGCCACGCATTTCAGGACCGTATGATGGCATCCAGCTGACTTCTTTACCTTCCATGATACCACTATATGCAAGGATCTTACCCATTGACAAGACACCTTGTCCGCCGAAACCGGCAATAATAATTTCTTCTGTCATTGTTTTAAATTTTTTATTTTTCAACAATCTTACCGTCAACTTTAATGTCACCGAGTGGATAGAATGGAAGCATGTTTTCTACTAACCATTGGTTAGCTGCTACTGGTTCCATTTTCCAGTTAGAGTTACAGTTAGAAACGATTTCAACGAAGTTGACACCGCTCTTGCCGTTGATTTGGTTTTCGAAAGCTTTCTTGATAGCTGCTTTTGCTTTACGAACGCATGCTGGGTTGTAAACAGCTTGACGTGTAACGTATTTTGTACCAGGAAGTTGAGCGATAAGTTCTGTTATTCTTAATGGGTAGCCATTGCATGGGATACCGTCGAAACCTGCACCTGCTGGTAAAGTAGCTTTACGGCCGTAAGGTGTTGTAGCTGTCTTCATGCCTTCCAATGTTGTTGGAGCCATTTGACCACCTGTCATACCGTAGATACCGTTGTTAACGAAAATCATTGTGATGTTTTCGCCACGGTTACAAGCGTGGATTGTTTCTGCTGTACCGATAGCTGCCAAGTCACCGTCACCTTGGTATGTGAAGATAACTTTGTTAGGCCATACGCGTTTGAGACCTGTTGCCAATGCTGGAGCACGACCGTGAGCTGCTTCTTGG
>JAZOSK010000020.1:0-1986 GCA_045657145.1 Bacteroidales bacterium
TGATTAACGAAGGCATTCCACAAGGCGACAGATTGGAAAAACTTAACAAAATAGCCATTCATCAAATGAACATTCTGGAAAACAGCAATAACAGACATCTGTTGAAATAGGAGAGAACTTAACCATTGAACTAAATTTTGGCTGTTGAACTTTTTTAAAGTCAACAAGACCACAAGACTACAAGTTTTAGTTAGGAGTTAGGAATTAAGGGTATGAAGTGCTGAGCCCTAAAAGGGCAAAACAAATATTGAGTAAGGCAACGCCTTATTAGTTAGGAATTAGGAGTTAGCGACTAGGTGTTAGTAGCCTCCAAAGCGTTAGGGATTGGAGCGGCATCCTTTTGGAGACGGAGGCGGAAGCGAAGGCGGAAAAAGATATAGCGGAAAGCCCGACGGCGATAGCCGGAACGCCAAAAAACAATTCATAATTCATAATGCATAATGCATAATTGTGAGTTGAGAATTATACGTTTGTATCATGCCTGTTTTTATGTCAAATTCCTTGCTTGAAACAAGCTAAAATTCATAGTTTTATTTTTTTGCATTTGGTTAAAATTTTTCAAAGTTTTTTATTAAATTTGCGAATTGTTGTGAAAAATAAAAACTAAGGCTTTTGAGCTAAGGTTTTTGAACTAAATGGTTCAACGGCCAACAGCCAACAGCCAATAGCTAAGGTAACTATGGAATATCAATTTTTAAAATCAGAAATAAAAGACAACGGCGTATGCGTGTTGACAGTGTCAGCTCCTAAGTCGTTGAATGCTTTGAATTCAAGAATATTAAGCGAGATTGACTATTTCGCAAGTAATATAGATTTGTCAGTCGTCAAGGCTCTCATCATCACCGGTGATGGCGAGAAGGCTTTCGTTGCCGGCGCCGACATCGCTGAGATGAAAGACAAGAACTACGCTGAGGCATTGGAATTCGCTAAGTTAGGCGCAGCAGCTTTCAAGAAAGTGGAAGACCTTCAAATCCCTGTCATCGCTGCTGTCAACGGTTTCGCCTTGGGTGGCGGCTGCGAACTCGCCATGGCGTGCGACATCCGCATCGCTTCGACAAACGCCAAATTCGGTCAGCCTGAAGTCGGCCTCGGCATCATACCAGGTTTCTCTGGAACATACAGATTGCCTAAGCTCGTAGGTCCTTCTTACGCTAAAGAACTCATCTACACAGGCAAACTCATCGACGCACAAGAAGCACATCGCATCGGCCTTGTCAACGCTGTCTATGAACAAGCAGAATTGATGGACGAAGCCATGAAACTCGTCAAGATGATCTTGAAGAACGCACCTATCGCTGTCGCTGCAGCAAAGAAATGCATCAACGACAATTACGATATGGATATCGATCAAGCTCTTGCTTACGAGAACGAATACTTCGCAAAGTGTTTCGCTACAGAAGACCAGAAGAATGGCATGACAGCATTCTTGGCAAAAGAGAAAGCAGTTTTTAAAGGAAAATAATTCACTAAATAAACAAATATTACTATGAAAGTTTACGTTATCGGAACAGGTACAATGGGTGCTGGCGTAGTACAAGCATTCGCACAAGCTAACATGCCAGTAGTAATGAAAAGTAGAACTCAAGCTAGCTTAGACAAAGCAGTAGGCAAGATTTCTAAATCATTGGCTAAACTCGTAGAAAAAGGTAAAGTTACACAAGAATATATGGATTCTGTCATGGCAAACATCAGCACAACTATCGATTACGCTGATTTCGCCGATGCTGACCTCGTCATCGAAGCTGCATCAGAAGACATGAACCTCAAGAAAGAAGTCTTTGCAGAACTCGCCAAAATTTGCAAACCAGAAACAATCTTCGCAACAAACACATCTTCATTGTCAATCACAGAGATAGCTGCATGTACAGACCGTCCAGCACAGTTCATCGGCATGCACTTCTTCAACCCAGCTCCAGTGATGAAACTCGTTGAAGTCATCAAAGGACAAATGACATCAGAAGAGACAAGCAACAAGATTTTCGAATT
>JAZOSK010000021.1:0-4446 GCA_045657145.1 Bacteroidales bacterium
CTTACGACGACTTTATGAACGCAGTCGGTTACGGTTCAATTATGGGTTTGCTCAAAAATTACGAGGTTATCAATCCGTTCGTCAGCGCGACCAACGATTCGCTCAATCGGCTCAAGCCAGGCTTTGAAGCTCCAGTCTGTATCGTCACTTCTCTCGGTCATACGCCCAAAATCCCCAGTCGTAACAGGACTATCCTCGCTGGGTTGATCCGTGACTTGAAAAATCCTATGGCGACGCGTTTTGAGCTTCGCGCTTGCAACCCTTACACGAATACTTATTTGGTGTTGGCGGCGTGCTATTTGGCTATCCTCGACGGCGTTCGTTACGCCATTGAAAAATCTTCGGTTGACTTGCTGACCGAACTTAGCAAAAAAGCTGGGCAGGACGGTTTCTATCTCGAAAAATCCCGCGCCTATCGTAGTGAAGCCGACGTTTTCGAGGACTACACAGCCGAAGAACGCGATGCAATGTTCGGAGCACCGCCAGCAACCGTTTGGGAGAATATGCAAGCGTTCGAGAATTATCCCGCCAAACTCAAAGTTATTACTGCTGGCGGCGCACTTCAGACGCAGATAATCAAGTCGTTCAAGGCGGGCGCACTTCTGCGTTGGAAGACCGAGATTATCGCGAGGATTTTGCCAGAGATGCGCGACATCGTCCGTAAGGCTAAACTAATCGAGAGCAACAGCCGAACCGACCAAGACTCGTACAACTGGAATAAGATCAAAGCCCTGCGCGAGTATCTGGCCAAAGACTCAATCGATAAAAAATCGCTGTTCACCCGCCTCACTAACGCCCTAAATAGCGGCGATTTCGCGACGGCGTCCAAATTACAGGTCGAAACCTACAACAAGATTGAAGAACTTAAGCAACTCTATGATGAATACGTCAGGAACAATATATGAAATTTTAGCCGTCACGTCGACAAAATTAAAAATGTCATATTTGACATTCTGAATTTCGGGCTTCCAAATCAACTTTCATTCTGATAAAATCTCCTCAAAATCGCTTGAGGAGGTTTTTTTCTTGATTCAAATCGATAAATCCGTCTTCAATCTGCTTATCAACGCTCCTAATGCCTATACTGTAAAAATTTTCTTCTTCATCGCACTTAATCAGCCCGAAGATGGTATCAGAGGCTTTCGTACTACCAAATTGCAACTCCAAACCGATTTACAGGAGAATCGCAGTTATATTTTCCGCTCACTTCATTGGTTGGAAGATAATTTGCTAGTTCAAGAACTCAAACTCGCTGAAGACTTCGATTTTATGGTCAATCCCCGATTCGTAATGAATAATTCCGACTATCAAGAACGTTTTGCAGAGTGGAACCGCCGTTGCAACCTCGATTCCGCTCGTGAAGTCCGTTTACGCAAAGAAAGACGCATTCGCAAGCTCCGCAGTGAGAAAAAACAAAAAAATTAGCCACGACTTCGTGTCGATGATTCAAAATTACTTTCAAGCCGCTAAAAGTATTTATAGATGTAAAAATTTTTGCTTGACATTATACATAAGGTTAATTAAACTTTGTGTAGAAAGATTTTTAGATAGGATGTGCTTTTTAATGTGGATTGAGACTTGTAAGGGTAGTCGTGAACTAAAATTTTCTAGGTTAAGATATGGTGATAAAACAATTGATAGAGTTGGCGTAAGTGATAGTGTATATGAAGAATCAAATTATATTTTTCCAGATGATATTAACATTTTTCAAGAAAAGTACAAAGTTGATGATGTTACACTCGAAAATATAAAGAATTATATGGATTTCAGGTCTGGTTATTAATGAAATAAAAAAATTAGCCCCGACTTCTCGTCGAGGCTTTTTTCTTACTCCAAATCAAGATATGTGGTCGTTGTATTGCGGATTGCCGCTTTTCTTATCTTCCGAAAGTCCGAACTGTCTTTATCGCCGATTATTATATGGTTTTCTATCATGAAACTTTCCAAACTTTCTATGTCGCTCGATGAAACGGTGCTTTTAGGATTCTTTAACGTAATTGTTCGCGTGTCGCCGTCGTTGAAGACGCATTCAATGACCAAACTAGCAGAAGTTTTAATCGTATCCATTATATCACGCTCTCTTTCGTGATTTTCGTCGTTTCGCCGTAAGTGTCAGTCGTCAATGCTATTAACATCTGCGCGAACTCTTTTAACTTGGTATTTGTAGCTTGCGGATTGATATAGCTGATTGTCGTAGTATTTTTCTTGCTAGCAGAGGTCGTTGATTCAATTTCTATGCTGATTTTAGCCACTGTAAATCACTTCCTCTTGAATACTAACGATTTTGCATGATTCAATCTTAACAACAGGATCGCCGTCGTCCGATACGAACGTTGCATAAAAATTTGCGTATTCGTTATTCGCATTGGCGTTGATTGATTGGATTTTCGCCTTGACAGTCATTAAATCATCACTCGCGACGTTCTCGAAGGTAATATTGCGCGTGGAATCATCATCAAAAAGCAATGTGATGACGACATTATTCGTTAGCGACGACATTTTGATTCACCGTCCTTACAGCGTCTTCGGGGTCGAAATGATTTTGAAAATTAACGATAGAAAGTATCTGACTGACGCCGCCGATTATGATATTGGCGTCTGATTGTTGCGCATCGACTCCGTGAAGCGTAAAATTCTTGCCGTACGTGCGAAAATTATTCAAAGTCATCTTTCCGACCTTATCAGTAGTGAATTCGTAAGTCATATTCATCACCTCGCCGACATTTTACTTGACTGCAACTAAAAAATCAAGTAAACTTGTAACGAAATTGATTTTGCAACGTATAAGAGGCAGAAAACAATTTGGAGGTTGATAATATGGCTGAAAAAGACAAATACGCGGACGAAATCATGAGCGACGACGAACTTGATAACGTTGCAGGCGGTGCCTGTGGGGAGACTGGACAGGACAGTCGCTTTCTGAATGTATTGTTGAGAGGAAATCCAGCGCAGTGCGACCGTTACGGCGCATGGAGAATCAGTGTGGAAAGTCACGAAGATGAAATCAAAAAAGCATGGGCGGCAGTCGGTGTTGATGCAGAAATTGATGGCGGAAATTATTTCATTTTAGGAAAATCCAATTCTTACAGCATAAATGGTAAAAAAGTTACTCGCGATGAGGCATACCAACACGCAATGAGAGTTACGGGGCATTATATGACCAAATCCGAATGGAACTGGTAAAAAAATCATCTCGGCAGTAAAAAAAGCCCTTCGGCAGTTGTCGGAGGGTTTTTCGTTGACAGAGAAAAAATTTTTTGCTAGACTTGTAACGAAATGCGATTCACGACGTATAATAGGTATAAAACAATTTGTAGGGTGATATTATGGCTAAGGAAGACAAATTCGCGGACGAAATCATGAGTGATGAGGAACTAGACGGCGTTGCTGGCGGTTATGCCAATGAAATGGCAGATGATAGTCAGTTTTTGAATGTATTATTGCGTGGAAGACCCGGACAATGTGACCGCTACGGTCAATGGAGAGCACCTTATAATGGTGAAGAAATCGAAAATGCGTGGAAATCAGTCGGTGTTGAGTGTGTTACGAAGCCAGCATTCTATGGTAACATTTACAAAATTAATGGGAAAGAAGTTAGTCAGCAAAAAGCTTGGGAGCACGCTGAACAAGTTGTCGGCAAGCATTTAGAAAGATCTGATTGGGATTGGTAAAAAAAATCGTCTCGTAAAGCTTAAACGCGTCTCACGGTCGAAAACGGCAAAAAAACTCCCTTCGGCGAGTGTCGGAGGGTTTTTCGTTGACGGAGAAAAAATTTTTTGCTAGACTTGTAATGAAAAGGATTTTGAGACGTATAAAGGATTGAAAACAGAAAGGAGGTTGATAATATGACTAAGGAAGACAAATTCGCGGAAGAAATGCTCACCGACGAGGAACTTTATAAGGTAGCTGGCGGCACTCCTAGTGAAGATGCAAATGACAGCAGATTTTTAAATGTTTTGTTGCATGGAACAACAAAATATCATCAATGCGACCGCTACGGTGAATTTAGAATGTTCTGTAGTAAACCAGCACGCGATGATCTTAAAAAGTCGTGGAATTCTCTCGGCATTGAAATTACATATTCTACTGCTGGAAACGAATATAAGTTAAACGGCAACAAAATTTCTCGCGAAGAGGCATGGGCACACGCAGAAAGCCTTGTCGGAAAACATTTGACTGAAGCGCAATGGAATTGGTAAGCTAAAACTCGTCTCGACATCAAAAAAAGCCCTTCGGCTTAGGTCGGAGGGTTTTCTCGTTGACGGAGAAAAAATTTTTTGCTAGACTTGTAACGAAAAAGATTTTGAGACGTATAAAGGATTGAAAACAGAAAGGAGATTGATAATATGGCTGATAAAGACAAATACGCGGACGAAAAGCTCACCGACGACGAACTTGATAAGGTAGCTGGCGGCCATCTAGGTGAATTAGCAGATGACAGCAGAT
>JAZOSK010000022.1:0-1802 GCA_045657145.1 Bacteroidales bacterium
AATTGATGAAAGGTAAAAATTAATTAAGTAAAAAACAGAAAAACATATAACCATGAGTGAAGGATTATATTCAATGGAAGCTAAGGATTTCGACAAGACCTTAGATTTGACTAAAATAAAACCATACGGCGACACAATGAACGACGGTAAAGTGCAGATGAGTTTCACTTTGCCAGTGCCATGCGGAGCAGAAGCTGTTGAAGCAGCAAAGCTTATGATGAAGAAAATGGGACTCGAAAACCCAAGCGTCGTTTATTATAAAGAACTCACACCAGGATTCACATTCTTCAACTGCTACGGCAGCTGTCAACATACAGTGGATTACACAAACATCTACGTTCCTAAAGTTGAAAGCAACGTGATGGATATGTATGAAACAGACGAATTCATCAAGGAAAACATCGGACGTAAAGTCGTTATCGTCGGAGCAAGTACAGGTACCGACGCTCACACTGTAGGTATCGACGCTATCATGAATATGAAAGGTTACGCTGGTCACTACGGCCTTGAACGTTATGAAATGATTGACGCTTACAACCTCGGCAGTCAGGTTCCTAACGAAGAGCTCATCGCTAAAGGTATCGAACTCGGCGCTGACGCTTTGATTGTTTCACAGACAGTTACACAAAAAGATGTTCACATCCAAAACCTCACCAACTTAGTTGAGTTGATGGAAGCAGAAGGCTTGCGCGACAAGATGATTCTCGTCTGCGGCGGCGCTCGTATCACACACGAACTCGCTAAGGAATTAGGTTACGACGCTGGTTTCGGCATGAACACATACGCCGACGACGTAGCATCTTTCGTAGTTGCTGAAATGGTAAAGAGAAATAATAAATAAGGTATAATAACATAAAATATAAAGAAATGGATAAAGATCAAGTAAGAGAAGTCATCGCTAAGAGAGCTGCTAAAGAATTGCATGACGGCGACGTTGTTAATCTCGGTATTGGTATCCCAACTATGATTCCTAACTATTTGCCAGAAGGCGTCACTGTTACACTTCAAAGTGAAAACGGCGCTATGGGCATGGGACCAACTCCAGCAGCAGGCGAGGAAGACAAGAACTTCATCAACGCAGGTGGCGGTTACATCACATTGATGCCAGGCGGCAGCACCTTCGACTCAGCAACATCATTTGCTATCATCAGAGGCGGTCACGTCAACGTGTCATTCCTCGGCGCATTGCAAGTAGATGAAAACGGCGACTTGGCAAACTGGATTATCCCAGGAAAAATGGCTCCAGGCATGGGCGGTGCGATGGACTTAGTAGTTGGCGCAAAGAAAGTTATCCTCACAATGGAACACACACAGAAAGGCGCACCTAAGATTTTGAAGAAATGCACACTTCCTCTCACAGCATCAGGACAAGTCAATATGATTATCACTGAGATGGGCGTTATGGAAATCACACCAGAAGGCATCGTCCTCACAGAGATACATCCAGAGTTCACAGTGGAAGACGTTCAAGCTGCAACAGAAGCAACTTTGATCATCTCACCAAACTTGAAGTCGATGGTTGATTGATAAAGACAACAGACTACGGACGACAATAGAGACGCGTCAACAACTGAAGTGACCCCAAAAGTTTGGACAAAAAACTTTTGGGGTTTTATTATGCGTAAAAAACATGATCGAGAAGCATTGCTCAAATACATGGTAATGCTTAAGGAAGGCCGTTCCTTTAGATCTATCAGCGATGAATTCGGCATAAATGCAGAAAGGCTTAAATGTTTATGGATTTTATACCAAACAGAGGGCGAGTCAGTTCTTCGCCGTAAGCGGCCCATTAAGGTGAGCGA
>JAZOSK010000023.1:0-2130 GCA_045657145.1 Bacteroidales bacterium
TTTTCTCGCGGAACTTAATACCGAGGATAATAATACGGTTGGTGTAGATGATGATCGTCCCGCAGTAGATTTTTATATAAATTTGAATATAACTTCACGATTGGCGTATTCAATTCGTCGGAAGAATGAAGATGAACTTGACATCTCGTTATCTTTTGGGTTTAAAGAAGGCGGGAAAGAAGCTTATGCCGCGTTTTGGCGTCGTTATAAACGGCCGCCGAAAAAAGAGTATTGGCAGTATATTGTTTCGCGTCTTGATCTTTTAGTGCCGCAGGATGTCCGTGAACGTAAGGGGTCGTTCTTCACCCCTGCTATTTGGGTAGAAAAAAGCCAGCAGTATCTCACTGCTGAACTTGGAGAGAGTTGGCAGGATGAATATTACATTTGGGATTGCTGTGCCGGAACTGGCAATCTTTTAGCAGGCCTCACGAATAAATATCATATTTGGGCTTCGACTTTAGATCAGCAAGATGTTGATGTGATGAGAGAGCGCATTTCAAATGGAGCTAATCTCTTGGATAGTCACGTTTTTCAGTTTGACTTTTTGAATGATTCGTTTGATTGTTTGCCAAAAGGTCTTAAAGAAATCATTGATGATTCTGAGAAACGTAGGAAATTAGTTATCTATATTAATCCGCCATATAAAGAAGCGACAAATGTCAGGCAAAAGACTGGAACAGGTTCAAATATATCTGGGCTGACAAAAGGAACACCAACTTATGAGAAGTATCTTAAAGTTATTGGTTCCGCGGCTCGAGAGTTGTTCGCGCTTTTTCTTATGCGTATTTACGATGAGATTCCCGAGTGCATTATCGGACAGTTTTCGACATTAAAACATTTACAGTCACAAAACTTCAAATCATTTCGAAAGGTGTTTAGAGGCGTTGTAACAAAGTCTTTCGTCGTACCCGCTGATACATTTGACAATGTAAAGGGGAAGTTTCCGATAGGGTTCTTTGTTTGGCGCTATAATAAAGGGGACAATTTTACTTCTAGTATCAAATCAGATGTTTACGATGCCTTAGGTAATTATATTGGAGAAAAGAATATTCATTCGTATGCGAATAATCGCTTTGTAATAGAATGGCTTCGTCAGTTTTATGACAAGGAGAGTGAAATAAAAGCGTATCTTGTTATGGTTGGAACTGATGTTCAGCATAGTAATAATGTTTTTATAACTAGTAAGCCATCGCCAAATGACTTTTTGAAGCATACTTATACTGTGATTACGGCTAATAATATTATACCGATGTCAATTTATATGGCTATTCGCCATGTAGTGGAGGGAACATGGCTCAATGATCGCGATCAGTTTTTGTGGCCAAAAGATGATTGGAAGGCAGATGGACAATTTCAGACAAATTGTTTAGTATGGGCGTTGTTTGATAATGTCGTAAAAGTATCAGACGGAGTAAACCATTGGATCCCATTTGACGAGGAGGAAGTTGAAGCTAAAGATTGTTTTCAATCTCATTTTATGAGTGATTTTCTGAAAGATAAACGAGGTCGTGGAATTACGCAACATAGACAAGATGATTTACATATCTTAGAAGAATGTAAGAGTAATTTTGATATGTCTTGTTTATCAGTTAAGCAGAATCTCTCAGATTCAGGGAAAGCAGTTCTTGATGCAGGGCGTGAATTGTGGCGTTATTATCACACGCAATCAAATGCCAATCCAAACGCCTCATTTTATGATATTCGTCTTTATTTTCAAGGTGTGAAAATGATGGCCAGTGGTAAGGTTCAGATGAATATGTCATCGTCAGATGTAACTTATACAACTTTATTGGGAAACCTTCGAAGAGCACAAAAGTTGTTAGCTAAAGAAATAGAGAAAAAAGTTTATGAATATGAATTTTTGAAGCGATGATTGTAAATTATGTGAAGGTAGATAATTGATAGTGGACTAGATTAGATCTTTAAGGTTAATGTCATTATAAAAATTCTAATTCTTTGATGTGAGAATATGATAAAATGCTTACTGATGAAATTCCTTGTCATAGCAATCGCTTTTCTAACTTCTTCTGCGTATGCTGCGAATAACGTTTTGCCGCGTCCGGGTGACGAGGGATATGCAGATAGCGAGGCTTCGACGAATGAGGTTTTTGCGGTTGGAGCGATGAGCGA
>JAZOSK010000024.1:0-1825 GCA_045657145.1 Bacteroidales bacterium
GACACAACAGGTTTCCAAATGGGTTACACAAACGGCACAGCATACGTTGCTGGAACAAACAAAGAAAGCACATTCGAGTTCTACGTTATAGCATTCGACGACAGCATTGTGTCAGCAGCATCAGAACCATGCACAGTCACAGTCGTTGATGACGCTATCGAAGAAATGGACGCTTCATTCAACATCTATCCAAATCCTGTTAACGACAAACTCGTTATCGAAACAGAAGAAATAGTCAAGGAAGTTGCCGTTTATGATATTTATGGAAGACGCCAAGAGCTATCAGCTGTCAGCTATCAGCCATCAGCTGTTGATGTTTCTGGTTTGAACAGCGGCGTTTACTTCGTGAAAGTCGTTACAGAAAAGGGAGAAATTGTTAAGAGATTTGTTAAAGAATGAAAAATGAAGAATGAAGAATTAAGAATGAAGAATGAAGAATTCTACATTAAACATTCTTCATTCTTCATTCTTCATTAAACATACATTGCTCACAGCAAAAAAATAAAAATATGAAAAAGATTTTAACATTCATCTGCGCTCTCGTATTAAGCATTAACATCAGCGCACAAACACCATTGACGGAAGCTCTCGATTTCCAAGCTACAGCTCATCATGGCGAAGAAATAAATTTATTTGAAATCTTGGATAACGGCCAGTATGTTGTTATAGATTTTTTCTTCTCAACATGTAAACCTTGTAAAACTGCACTTCCTCAAGTTATTGAAGCTTATTATGAATTAGGCGAAAATCAAGATAGTGTTTATTTTATGGAAATTTCTCCTACAGATCATAACAACTCAATAAATGATGAATGGCTTGCTAACTATTCTGTGCCTTATCCAACGATACATACACAAACAGGTGGTGATACTGGTAGGGAAATATATGATTTATATAAAGTTAAAGCATGTCCAACATTCGTGTTTATTGCTCCAGATCGTAAGATTTTGCTTCAAGATTATCACCCAATACCATCATCAGAACTTCTTGTAAACGATCTTCGTAGATTGATGAAAGGCTATAATGCTGATACTCTTTATGCTCCAACAAAATTAACAGCAGAAGCAATAAACGAAACATCAGCGTTATTGTCATGGGAAGAAGTAGAAAATGCTTACAGATATAATATCTATTGGGGTGATTCTTTAGTCGCAAAAGATGTTGCTGAAACATCATATTTAATGACAAATCTTGAAGTTGGTAAAGAATATTGCTACAATGTTACAGCAACATATTTAGAAAGAGAATCAGCACATTCAGAAGTAGCTTGCGTTACAACAGAAGAAGGCATGACATTCGCATCTCCAGCAAATGTAGTAGCAACTCCAACAAACGATTCAACAATTGTTTTGACATGGAACCCTGTTGAAAAAGCTGATAGCTATAAAGTCTATAGAGGAACAGAACTCCTTGCAACAGTGACAGATACAACATATACAGAAGAAGGCTTGGAAGCAGAAACACAATATTGCTATGTAGTTACAAGCAGTCTCAAAACGATAGAATCTGTCGCTTCAGAAGAGGTATGTGCAACAACATTAGAGTATGTAGAACCAGAACAACCAGCAGACACAATAACACTCGCAGCTCCAACAAACCTCAGAGCTACAATCAGACAAGACGTTCCTGGTTTTAAGTACAAATATGAAATCACCATGGCATGGGACGCTGTTGAAGGCGCAAAAGGCTACGAAGTATATGTCAACACAGCCGACACAACAGGTTTCCAAATGGGTTACACAAACGGCACAGCATACGTTGCTGGAACAAACAAAGAAAGCACATTCGAGTTCTACGTTATAGCATTCGACGACAGCATTGTGTC
>JAZOSK010000025.1:0-3739 GCA_045657145.1 Bacteroidales bacterium
CACCCAGTTGTTTACGGCGAAAAAATCATCGACCCAAAACTTCCTACAGTTTTAGTTTACGGTCACTATGATGTTATGCCTGTTGACCCAATCGAATTATGGAACACCGACCCATTTGAACCAGTCATCAAAGACGGCAAAATCTGGGCTCGCGGCGCTAACGACGACAAAGGTCAGGCTTTCATGCACGCTAAGGCTTTTGAGACAATGGTAAAGACAAACACATTGCCATGCAACGTTAAGTTCATGCTTGAAGGTGAAGAAGAAATCGGTTCTGGCAGCCTCTCAAAATGGATTGTAACTAATAAAGATTTAGTCAAGGCTGACATCATCTTGGTTTCAGACACCAGCATGATAGACCACGACACTCCTTCTATCACAACAGGCTTACGCGGCTTGGCATATTGGGAAGTTGAAGTAACAGGACCTAACGCTGACCTCCACTCAGGATTGTTCGGCGGCGCTGTAGCAAACCCAATCAACACATTATGCGAAATGGTTGCTAAAGTCATGGACGAAAACAACCACATCACAATCCCAGGATTCTACGATGACGTCATCGAGGCAACAGCAGAAGAACGCGAATTGCTCAACATGGCTCCATATAGCGAAGAAGAATACAAAGCAGGCGTTGGCGTCACAGCATTACGCGGCGAAAAAGGCTACACCACAATCGAGAGAGTCGGTATCCGTCCAACATTCGACCTCTGCGGCATCTGGGGCGGCTACACTGGCGAAGGTTCAAAGACAGTTCTTCCTTCAAAAGCATACGCTAAGATTTCTTGCCGTTTAGTTCCTAACCAAGATCACGAAAAGATCTCTGTATTATTCAAAGAATATTTCGAAAGCGTAGCTCCAGAATACGTTACTGTTAAAGTTACTCCAATGCACGGCGGTCAAGCTTACGGATGTCCTATCGACTTGCCAGCATACAAAGCAGCAGAAGCAGCATATATGGACACATACGGCAAACGTCCTATCCCAATGAAGAGCGGCGGCAGTATTCCAATCATCTCTGCTTTTGAAAAAGTTCTCGGTCTCAAGTCAATCTTGATGGGATTCGGCTTAGGTTCAGACGCAATCCACTCACCTAACGAAAACTACAGAGTTGACCACTTCTTCAAAGGAATCGAGACTATCATTGCTTTCTATCAACATTTTGCGAAGATGCAATAATTGTCAACAGACTACAGACAACGGACAACAGACTTTGTCCAATAATATATAACAAGGGATGCCACGGTGTGACATCCCTACTTTTTTATCCACGAAACATTTTCCACTCTCGCAAAACGCAAAAGAGCGCAAAGTTTATACAACGTTTCTCATTTTTAGACGCCACAATGTGACGTCTCTACAAAAAATCTTAACTCCTCATATCCTCAATTCCTTAGTTCCTTAATTCCCTTCTTTGGGCGTTCCTGCTCCGCCGTCGGGCTTTCCGCTATATCTTTGCTCACTCCCCCTCCGTCTCCGCCTCCAATATCCATCTCCAACATCCGACTCCAACATCCGTCTCCGTCTCCAAAATCCGCCTCCAACCTCCGTCTCCGCTCGCAAAGGATGCCGCTCCAATCCCTAACGCATTGGAAGCCTCTGAACTAAGGCTATAGGCTTTTGAACTTTTTTTATGACAACAGACAACAGTCAACAGTCAACAGACATTGCTGTAAACTATGAGCCCTAAGCTTTGGGCAAAATTGCTCACAACTCATTACCCACTGCTCATAGCAGTTTTCAATTTAAATAGTCACGTAGTGACGACAGTTCCCAGGCAGGCAGTGGAGTACAAAGCACTGAATCCCTGTATTTATGATTGGATGATATAAAAGTGCTGTAGGTACTTCAAAAAGCTCGCCGAGACGGCAGACTGACGGCTTTAAATATAAACGATGGAAGTGGATTTTGAACTAAGGCTACTGAACTAAGAGCTAAGAACTAAGGCTTTTGAACTCCATTAGTACAAAAAGTTAAAATTCCCTCAATTTCCTCAGTAACCACAGATTACTCAGATTACTCAGTATCTCAGCACCCTCAATTCCCTCCACTTGTGATTTTTAACTTTTTTTAACTTTTTTATTTGAAAACAATGTCTTAATTTTGCAGAGAACTTTAAACTAACATTTATGAAAAACGAAAATATTCCGCTTGGCAATTGCCGAGAAGATGTTTATACTCGTCGTACTATCATTTTTGAATCATTATCACCTCTTATTGGTAAAAGCGTACCTTGCGGTGCTTTTAACGGCAAAAATGTTGAAATTCTTTATAACTCTGTTGACGAGACCGCAACAAGAGCATCTCAACGATACGAATCCACATTAGCTGCCTTAAGAATTGTTGAAGCTTTAGAAAAATCATCTATCGTCAAGACTGACATCCCCAATACTAAACAAAAGAAAAAAATGTATTTTACGAAAATATATGAACTTAAAGCTACACTAACAAATTTAGGTGATGTTAAAATAATTATAGGTGAAAGGAATAATAAAAGAATCATCCACTATTGCATCACCCACAAAAAAATAAAGAGCAGTTGAAATGCCCTCGATTACAATGGAACTTATCAACTACTCTTTAGTTTATTGATGCAAAAATACAAATAATTTCAATATGCCAAATGATATTTATTATTTTTTTTAATTATAACATCTAAGGGACTTGAGGAACTGAGGAACTGAGGAAGCAACTCGTCCCCGATCCTCACTTCCAAAATCCGCCTCCATCTTCCGTCTCCGTTTTCCGTCTCCGTCTCCATCTCCGCTCGCAAAGGATGCCGCTTCAATCCCTAACGCTTTGGGACTACGGTAACATAAAAAACGTTAATATTTTTTAACATGAGTTCGATATAAGCAACTAAAACAAAACCAATTGTTTGTCGTGATAATGTTCTATAGAGATAGAAGGTTTCTTTGGGAAGTAATACTATCGCTGCATTAGCAGCATATTGCTTCTTTCCGAAGAAACCATCAATACATGTTGAGTGTTATTGTGATAACCAATTGGTTTTGTTTTAATTGGTTGTAGATAGTCCCGTAGGGACGACAGTTTATAGGCAGGCGGTGAAGTGCGAAGCACGAAACCCCTGCATGACATGTACGTATAAAAATCGAAGCGCCGTAGGTGCGACAGAATATGGATGATTTTTTTCTGTCGTGCCTACGGCACTTTGATTGCATTGGTGTTCATATTTTGCAGGGATTCCGCTGCGCTCCATCACCTGCCTATGCTCTGTCACCCTTTCAGGGTTATTTTCTCAATTAAATAATAACCACTTGATTATATAATAATTCTTATATCGAAATCACGTTATTTAAAGCTATCAATGTTTGCAACAACACCAAGCAATGTGAATATGAAAAAAAGAAGAAAAAAGAAAAACTAAAAATATGGGGAATCAGTATTTTGTCAAGTATTATTTCTGGATTAGCAGTTGGAGTTATTATGTTTTTTATGACAAAATAAAAAAACCGGCTTAAGCCGGTAATTATTTTTTTTACTATACGACCGTCGGGCTCTTTAAATGCCCGACGGAAATAAATCAAATGAATCAAATAAATTGAATGCGTGAGACGTATCAAATTCTCCTTACGTCGAATTTGAACTGACCCCAAAAAGTTGGACGGATTAATAAAACAGTTTATGTATAAAGAGTTCGGTATTGCACCGGACTCTTTCCTTTTAATTTCAATTTGATTCTATCGTTATTATAATAATGAATGTATTTTTTTAATTGTTT
>JAZOSK010000026.1:0-1563 GCA_045657145.1 Bacteroidales bacterium
GAATTTCGTCCGTTGGAACCAGGTTTTGGTATTACAATAGGTAATGCTTTGCGCCGTATTCTTCTTTCTTCACTCGAAGGTTTCGCTATTTCATGTATTAAAATTGATGGTGTTGAACATGAGTTCGCTACTATCCCTGGAGTTATCGACGATGTGACAAATATTATCCTCAACCTCAAACAAGTGCGTCTCAAACGCCTTGTTGAGGAAGCTGAGGGCGAAGTATTTACTATCAGCGTTAGCGGTCGCGAGGAATTGCGCGCAGGTGACTTTAATGATGTGATGTCAAATTTCGAAGTTTTGAATCCTGAATTGGTTATCTGTCGTATGGACCCTTCTGCTTCTTTCAACATGGAGTTGACTATTATCAAAGGTCGTGGTTATCTCCCTGCTGATGAGAACAAAATGGTTACTCCTGAAATTGGCATTATTCCAATTGACGCTATCTTTACTCCTATTCGTAATGTGAAATATGATCCACAACCTTATCGTGTGGAACAAAAGACCGACTACGAGAACTTAGTTTTAGAGATTACAACTGATGGTTCTATCCATCCAAAAGAGGCTTTGAAAGAGGCTGCTCGCATTTTGATTCACCACTTTATGTTGTTTAGCGATGAGCGTATTGCTCTTGAAATTAACGATGGTAAGGGTGATGATGAGTTTAATGAAGAGGTTCTTCATATGCGTCAGTTGTTCAAAACTAAATTGGCTGACCTTGATTTGTCTGTTCGTGCTCTCAATTGTTTGAAAGCTGCAGATATTGAGACTTTGGGCGATTTGTGCCGTATTCAACGTTCGGAACTTCTTAAATTCCGTAATTTTGGTAAAAAATCTCTCACAGAGTTGGATGCTAAATTGGTTACTTTGAATCTTTCTTTCGGAATGGATTTGACAAAATATAAATTAGATAAAGAATAATCAAGATGAGACATAATAAAAAATTCAATCATTTAGGTCGTACTGCTTCGCACCGTGACGCTATGTTGTCAAATATGGCAACTTCGCTTATCATGCACAAACGTATTTCTACGACTACTGCTAAAGCAAAAGCTCTCAAACGTTATATTGAGCCTCTTTTGACTAAAGCTAAATTGGACACTACTCACTCTCGTCGTGTTGTGTTCAAAGAGTTGCAAAGCAAAGAAGCGGTTACTGAATTGTTCCGCGAAATTGCACAAAAAATTGCTAATCGCCCAGGTGGTTACACTCGTATCCTTCGCACTGGTTTCCGTCAAGGTGATGCTGCTGAAATGTGTATCATTGAGCTTGTTGATTACAATGAAAACATGCTTAAAGAAAAAGCAGCTAAAAAAGCTACTCGTACTCGTCGTAGCAAAAAAGCAACTGCTGAGGCTCCTGCTACTGAAACTCCAGCTGCTGAATAATTTAGCTTTTACGTTAAATTTAGATAATGAAATAGCCTATTCTCGTGTGAGGATGGGCTATTTTTGTTTGTATGTGTTCGGGTAATTTGTAATGGGCGGGGGATTTGTTATTGGTTGGATGGTGATGGAGTGTTTGTTGTGGCGATGTTTTTTAGGGGGTTGTTGGGATGAGTAC
>JAZOSK010000027.1:0-3862 GCA_045657145.1 Bacteroidales bacterium
ATCTTTTCCAGCCCCATTGTTCCATAGCCTTCGCCTTTAGCATGCGGCCCTCCGTAGCGTCAGGGATTGGAGCGGCATCCTTTTGCAGCGCAGCGGAAAAAGATACAGCGGAAAGCCCGGCGGCGTAGCCGAGACGCCCAACGGCACGAATCCTTCATGAAAAATAATCATTCCATTACTTCATCACTCCATTTATTAAATCTCAAAATGAGTTTTTTTTTCGTCATTTAGCATATAATTTTGCACGAAAAAGAGACGGTTATCATAAAAATACGAGACAAAATCATTATAATCTTACTTATTTAAAGATATAAACAATTGATTGTCAACAATAAAAAATAATATAAAAAAATATTAATAAAAGATGTTTATTTTAAATAAAAAGTAGTATTTTTGTATTATTGAATAGCGATAATATATTAAATCCTTGAGCGAAAAGTGGTATTTTCTAACAAAACAGGGATTAACTATACAGGTCATATTATTGACTGTAAGGTATATATGATGGAATAGTGTGGAGTAACAAGAAGTTATTTGTTTTAGGTATACCACACCATCGCTCAAATATCCATTCTCCACACTTTTACTAAACTCTCTTCGGAGAGTTTTTTTTATTAATTACATTTATTTAAGTAATTTAACTATTTTTGCATTATGAAAAAAATCAAATATATACTATTGTTTATATTCATAATGTGTCACTTTTCTATGATTTCTAAATCTATAGTCGTAGAAAATGACTCATTGAGAATTGATTCAACTCAAGTAAAATATTTTTATAAAAATTTAAACAACTTAACTTTAGGAGGTATTTCAACATACGACACCACTACTCTATTGTCTTCTTTTTATGAACCATTAGAAAAACCTTATTCAATATATCAAACTCTTAGCAATTCAGGTTTAGCCCATAAAAATATAAACTTCTCCTACCCTATTTCTCTTGGATTCAATTCTGAATTGTCATCATTTTCATCATATATAAAAACTACTGACAATACTATTTACCCAATAATATACCAACCGTTTACAGAAATAAAATATATGAGCGGTGATAAAAAAGAACAGCACCTTGAAGTATTGTTTAGCAAAGAATTTTTACCTAGATTTTTCATCACATTAAATTATGATATAGATTTCTCGCCTGGTATTTATAAAAGAAGTAAAATGCAAAACTCATTCTTTAACGGAAATTTCAGATATAACACCAAAAACAATCGTTATGGAATTACTGGTTCATACTTCAATAACAAAATTGACATACAGGAAAATGGCGGTATTGTAAACGATTATATATTTACAAACAATGTGGAAACCGACAAATCAATTATTGATGTTAATCTTACAAATGCAACAAATTTAATTAAGGTATCAGGATTTGGTATAGATCAATATTTTAACATTTTAGAACCAACTGTCAATAAACCACAAGATTCTACATACAAAATTCGTAAAATAGACATAGGCCGAATCAATCATCATTTGGGTTATCAAAGAAACAGATATGTTTATGTAGATGAAAAGCCGTTATCATCCTTTTATATGAATTTTGATCCTATAATTGACTCCTTAAAAACATTTGACAGCGTTGATTTCCATACAATAAAGAATGTTATATATTGGAACACATTAGGTTATAAAAAATATAATGACGATATTCCTTTTTACCTGACCTTTGGATTAGAACATAATTACACATATCATGCTGGATATTACGACCTTCTTACCAAAGAACGTTTTAATGAACAAAGATTATCCAATCTCAGAGCTAATGCTGGAATTATAATTAACCTGTTTAAATCAACGAGAATTACAGGAAACGCACAAATAATAACAAACGGTTATCAAGCTGGAGATTTTTTCATTGATGGTCAGTGGAAGCAATTTTTAGGTACTTCTAACAAAAATTTGGGCGCATTAAAATTTGACATAAACATAAACAGACAATCGGCTGACTGGTTTGAAGAATATTATTATTCCAATAACTTCAGATGGGACAATGATTTTAATCCATCTACCTCTCTCCTACTTCACGGATCATACGAACTTCCGTTTTTAACAATAGGCATAAAACAAACAACAATTGACAATTATATTTATTTTGGAACAGACGCTAAACCTCAACAATATTCAAATGCTCTTAGTATAAGTTCATTATATTCAACGTTCAATATAACACTTAATAAATTTGAAATGGTTGGTTTTGCGTCATTACAAACCACTAATAACGATGAAGTAATTCATATTCCAAGTTTTCAAGGAAAGATTAAGTTTGCATACAACATCACTTTAGTGAAAAATAATTCGATGATGCAACCCAGCATAGCTGTAAAATATTTTACAGAATATTATGCAGATGCATATATGCCAGCATTAAGAACTTTTTATTTACAAAACGAAGTCAAAGTTGGCAATTTCCCATACATAGACCTATGTGTTACATTCAAAATTAAAAGAGCAAATATCTTTGTATTATATACAAATATGTATTCTTTAACATTAGACAACAGATATTTTACAACTCCACATTATCCAATGCGAGACAGCAGATTTTGTTTAGGTATAAATTGGAGATTATATAAATAAAAAAGAGGTTTTTAAAAACCTCTTTGCTTTTTAATTTTATCGTATGCTTCGTTAACTTCCTGCAATTTTTGTTCTGCTGATTTTCTGACATCATCACCGAGATAAGCCACTTTGTCAGGGTGATATTTCTTAGCCATTTCACGATATGCCTTTTTAATTTCATCATCAGTTGCAGTCGAGTCGATTCCTAGAATTTTATATGCACTATCGACCTCTTGAACAAACATTGCTTTAATTGATTGGAAATCGGAGCTTGAAATTCCCATATATTTAGCAATGTTAGTAATGACATCAACTTCATTTTCATGTGTTGAGCCATCGGCAGAAGCAATACCGAACAAATAATGTAAAAGCTGCAGTTTGGAAGAATAATCCATAAATCTACCAATCTGTTGGCTAACTTCATATATCTGAATATCTTGTTTTAGAATTTCACGAAGCATCAAGATATATTTTTCGGCACGTTCTTGTCCAAAATTTGATAAAAAGAAACGTTTTACATAATCTAATTCAGACTTCTTCACAGAGCCATCCGCTTTCATAACTGCGGCAGAAAGGACCAAAAGACTCACATTAAAATCGCGTTGTTGAGATGTTCCTCCTATATATTCTTCTGTATTAGAATTGTTACCAAAAGCCGAACCTAATGCAAAACCGATGATAGCACCTAATGGCCCACCGAAAGCCCAGCCGAGCCCCCCTCCTATCCATTTGCCATAATTACGACCTCTACGTCTTTGATAACTTTGTCCTGGTTCGTTGGTTCTATTATAATTAGATGAATTTTGGTTTTTGTTTACATTTCTAAAAAGAAAATAAACGATGAATGCGACTGCTGCAATAGCTATTAATGATGACATAAATATTACTGTTTTTTATTTAAAATAACGTTTCTTTTATAGAACAAATTATATTCCAAAAATATTAAAAATATCAAAAGTTAAATAAACTTTTAAATAAAAAACAACCTTTATGACAGTAGTTACCTTTTAGTTTTGATACGACAAAATATTTTTTTTATTTACTCTTTTATTTAAGGAAATAAATACTTAAATTTGCAGGCTATTTCCGTAAAAGGAGATATTTCTGAAATTATTTTAAAACACTATAAAATTTTAACACAATGGGAAAAACAAAGTATGTTTATTCTTTTGGCAATCGTACAGCTGAAGGAAACTCCACAATGAAAAATTTATTAGGTGGAAAAGGTGCTAACTTAGCAGAAATGTGCCATTTAGGTTTACCTGTTCCAGCCGGTATAACAATTACAACAGAA
>JAZOSK010000028.1:0-34927 GCA_045657145.1 Bacteroidales bacterium
ATTTTCATCGTCTCTTTTTTGAGGGTGGAAGATGGGACTCGAACCCACGACCCACGGAACCACAATCCGGTACTCTAACCAACTGAGCTACATCCACCATCTGATTGCGAGTGCAAAGATACAACTTTTTTCTTTCAAAAAGCAAGTCCGACAATATTTTTTTTTATTTTTGTTTTCTAAAGAAAAATAAGATGAATAAAGACAAGATTTTATCACCGAATCAAATCGCATTTCAGCGATTCAAGAAAAACATCACTGGTGTTATATCATTGATTTTTATCATCTTATGCGGACTCATTGCTTTATTTGCATATTTTATCATACCAGATAAAACGCCGTATGCAAACACTCAGATTTTGGAATTAAGCACACGCAAACCTGGATTTGAAGTCGATATGCTTCTCATTCCAAAACAAAATATCGCAGAAAACGAAGGTTTTTTATCACAACTTCTCAACGGCAAGCCATCACCATATCGACAAATTCCATTTGATTCTTTAAAAATAGAAAAAGATAGAACCATCGTTTATGTCTATAATCCAGATGAAAGTCAAAATACAATTGAGGAAATTATTTCCAACAACGACATTGTTCCAGGAACAAAATTCAGCGACAAAGAGGAAGCCTCACATTATATTAATAGCAACTACGTCAAGCATCGGAAATTCATTCTTGGCACAGACCAGTTCGGACGAGATTTTCTAAGCCGGTTATTATTAGGAACTAGAATCAGTTTTTCAGTTGGATTCATCGCTGTTTTTATGAGTATATTAATAGGTATATTCGTTGGCAGTCTCGGCGGATTTTTCAGAGGCCGAGTCGATGATTTGATGTTATGGCTCATCAATGTAGTCTGGTCGATTCCTACGCTATTGATTGTCATTGCCATCACATTTGTCTTAGGCAAAGGTGTCGTTCAGGTATTTATCGCTGTAGGATTAACCATGTGGGTTGAAGTAGCTCGTGTCACCAGAGGGCAGATTTTATCAGTGAGAGAGATGACATTCGTTGAAGCAGGAAGAGCCTTAGGATTCAAGGATGCGAGAATCATTTTAAGACATATCATTCCTAATATAATAAATCCTATCATCGTGATTTCTGCTGCCAATTTTGCGTCAGCGATTTTATTGGAAGCTGGTTTAAGTTTCCTCGGCATCGGTGTTCAGCCGCCAATGCCATCATGGGGCAGCATGATAAAAGAAAACTACGCGTACATCATTTTGAACGACGCGTATCTAGCTATACTGCCAGGCATTGCCATAATGCTCTTGGTATTGGCATTCATGCTTTTAGGCAATGCCTTACGCGATGCTTTAGATGTAAAAAAGAACTAAAAAATATTTTCTCAAAAAAGTATTTATTTTTCAAAAAAAATTGTATTTTTGCACCTCCTAACGATTCAAGCGGATGTGGCGTAATTGGTAGCCGCGTCAGACTTAGGATCTGATGCCGAGAGGCGTGGGGGTTCGAGTCCCTTCATCCGCACACAAAATAATATATTATTACATGAAAACTACACAAACATCAAAAGGCGAACTTCTCGCCGGCATTCAAATTTGCTTACTTAAAGAAGATTACGAAGCTGAAGTAACAAAAGCTTTAAAAGATTATCAACATAAAGCTACTATGCCAGGATTCCGTCAAGGTAAAGTTCCTTTCGGCATGATTAAAAAAATGTACGGCCAAGCCGTTCTTTTGGAAAAAATCAACCAAAAAGTTTCTGAAGCTCTCAACAATCACATCGTTGAAAATAAATTAGACGTCATAGGTTACCCTCTTCCAGATATGGAACAATCACAACCTAACGACCTCGACAACCAAGAAGAATTGAATTTCTACTTTGAAGCAGCTCTTAAACCAGCTATCACAGTTGAACTTAAAAACCATAAAATCAACGATTTCAACATCAAAGCTTCTGCAGAAGAAATCGACAGAACTATCAAGAGCATCCAAACAAACAATAAAGTAGAAGATAAAGAAGCTGAACTTAACGAAGAACTCTTCGACAAAATATTCCCAGGTCAAGAAGTTAAAGATATTGAAACATTCCGCAGCAAAGTAGCTGTTGAAATGGAAAAACAATACGTTCTCGAAGCAGAAAGAATGTTCTACAACAAGGCTGTTGACCAATTAGTTGAAGAAATCAAATTCGATTTGCCAGACACATTCCTCAAACGCTGGATCGTTGAAAACAGCGAAGGTAAAATCACTGCTGAAGACGTAGAAAGCAACTACGACAATTCATACGTTAAGTCTCTCAGATGGCAACTCATCGAAGAAGCTCTCGTTAAACAAAATCCAGAATTAGTCATCAAAGAACAAGAAGTTCGCGACTTCGTAAGAAGCATGTACTTCGGTCACATGGATATTGAAACATTAGACGAAGAGACAAAGAAACGCCTCGATGACATCATCGACGCTATCATCAAAGACGAAAACCAACGTCAAAACATCAACAACCAATTAGCTGACAAAAAATTAACAGCTTATTTGAAAGAAAACATGACTATCACTGTTGTTGATACAGACTACGAAGGTTTCGTACAAGCAGTTTTGCCACAAGTTGAACTCGCAGGTGAAGCAAAACCTAAGAAATCAAGAGCAAAAAAAGCTGCTAAAGAAGAAACAACAGAAGAAACAGCAGAATAATATTTAGCTATCAGTAATCAGCTATCAGCTGTCAGTAATGTATTTTACTGGCAATTGGTAGCTGATTTTTAATATACCAGAAACTGGAAATATAACTGAAAAGTTATAAATGAAACAAAATGTAAAATAAATAGTTTATACTAAAAAAAGAGAAAACTATGAATAACGAATTTTATAAATATGCTACCAAACATTGTGGCATCAACAGCTTAGCTTTGGAGAAATATACTTCAACAGTCACTAACTACATCTCTCCTACTATCATCGAAGAACGCCAGCTTAACGTTGCTCAAATGGACGTATTCTCACGTCTTATGATGGACCGCATCATCTTCTTGGGCGATGAAATCAATGACTATGTCGCAAACATAATCCAGGCTCAGTTGCTTTTCCTCGAATCTGCAGACCCAAATAGAGACATTCAAATCTACGTCAACTCTCCTGGCGGTTCTGTCTACGCAGGTTTAGGCATCTATGACACAATGCAATACATCAAACCTGATGTAGCTACTATATGCACAGGCATCGCAGCTTCAATGGCAGCTGTCTTGTTATGCGCAGGCGCTAATGGCAAACGCTCAGCATTGAAACACTCACGCATCATGATTCATCAGCCAATGGGCGGAATGCAAGGCCAAGCTTCTGATATCGAAATCACAGCCCGCGAAATATTGAAACTTAAAAAAGAACTCTACGACATTATCGCTACTCACTCAGGCCAACCATTCGATAAGGTATGGGCAGACTCTGACCGCGACTATTGGATGACTTCTCAAGAAGCTAAAGACTACGGCATGATTGACGAAGTGCTTATTAAGAAAGTGTAAAGTTTAAAGTGTATAGTTGAGAGTGTAGAGTGTAGAGTGTAGAGTGTAGAGTGTAGGGTGTAGAGTAGTTTAAAGTTTCAACCGCACACTCTCTACACTCTAAACTTTAAACTCTAAACTTTAAACTCTAAACTAAAATAAAAAATATGGCAAAGAAACAACAAGAAAATTTCTGCTCATTTTGTGGAAAAAGCGATAAAGAAGCTGCATTGCTTCTCTCTGGCATGTATGGTTTCATCTGCGACGAATGTATCGAACGCGGTCATATCGTAGTGCAAGAAGAACTCAAACATCTGAAAAAAGCTAATACTCCAGATTTCAAATTATTGAAACCTATCGAGATAAAATCATTCCTCGACCAATATGTCATCGGACAAGATGAGGCAAAGAAAATCCTTGCTGTAGCAGTATATAATCACTATAAGAGAATCAACCAGGAACAGACAGCCGACGAAGTAGAGATTGAAAAATCTAATATCATATTGGTCGGCGAGACTGGCACAGGCAAGACTCTCCTGGCCCGCTCCATCGCCAAGATGTTGCACGTTCCTTTCGCAATAGCCGACGCCACCGTCTTGACAGAAGCTGGTTATGTCGGCGAAGACGTAGAAAATATCCTCGTCAAGTTGTTACAAGCAGCAGATTACGACGTCGCAGCTGCTGAAAGAGGAATCGTATTCATCGACGAAATCGATAAAATCGCTCGCAAAAGCGACAACCCAAGCATCACTCGCGACGTGTCTGGCGAAGGCGTACAACAGGCAATGCTTAAGCTCCTCGAAGGCACAATTGTCAACGTTCCTCCACAAGGCGGTCGCAAGCATCCTGAACAAAAAATGATTCAGGTCAACACCAAAAATATCTTGTTCATCGCTGGCGGCGCATTCGACGGAATCGATAAAATCATCGCTAACAGAGTGGGAAGCAACGCCATCGGTTACGGCAACGACAATAAAAAACAAATCGACAAGGACAATCTGTTACAATACATCTCCCCTGCCGACATCAAACGTTTCGGTCTCATCCCTGAAATCGTAGGCCGTTTCCCAATATTGACTTTCCTCAATCCTCTCGACAGAGACACTTTGAAAAGAATCTTGAAAGAGCCTAAAAACGCTCTCATCAAACAATTCTCAAAACTGTTCGAAATGGATGATATCAAGTTGGAAATAAAAGACGATGTCTTGGATTATATTGTCGACAAGAGCATTGAATTCAAACTTGGTGCTCGCGGTTTGAGAGCTATCATCGAAGCGATATTGAACGACGCCATGTATGAGATGCCGTCTTCCAACAAGAAGAAACTCGTCATCGACACCAAATACGCTGAAGAGAAATTCGAGAGAGCAAACCTCGCTAATCTCAATTAAATAAAAAAAGACGTCACTTTAATGTGGCGTCTTTTTTTGTCCACAAATTAGCACGAATAAACACTAATCGTAAATTTTCCATCTCGCAGAGACGTAAAGTTAATTCCCAACAACTATTAACCATTAACTCTCAACTCTACACTCTACACTCTACACTCTCAACTCTACACTCTCAACTTTACACTTCATCATGGCGTTCCGGCAAAGCCGTCGGGCTTTCCGCTAATGTATAGACGCAAAATATTGCGTCTCTCCAAGGATGCCGCTCCAATCCCTAACGCAGTCGGAGTTGAAAACTGAAAGTGGAAAATTGAAAATTAAAAATTAACCTTCAGTTTTCAACTTTCCACTTTCATCTTAAAAAGCTCTTAGTTCTTAGCTCTTAGTTTTATCACTTCCCTCTTCCCTGCACTACAATCAAGACTGTATAAATCAAAATCTTGATGTCGAGGGCGAGGTTCATATTTTCAATATAAAGAATATCATATTTCAATCTTTCAACCATCTCATCGACATTTGAAGCATAACCGAATTTCACTTCGCCCCAGCTAGTTATGCCTGGTTTTATCTTGAGAAGCATGAGATAATGAGGCACTCTCTGCACTATCTGGTCTATGTAGAACTGACGTTCTGGACGATAGCCAACAATAGACATATCACCTTTGAGCACTGTGAAGAACTGAGGTATCTCATCAAGGCGTGTCTTACGCATGAAACGTCCCCATGGCGTGATACGTGGGTCATTGTCTTTTGAAAGCTGAGGTCCAGCACTCTCAGAATCAATATACATACTTCTGAACTTAAGCATGTTGAAAGGCACACCGTGCTTACCAATACGTTCTTGTTTATAAAATATAGGACCTGGAGAAGACAATTTCACCATGATAGCTGTGAAAATATACAAAGGAGAAAAAATTACAATCACCATCAATGAAGCAACAACATCAAAAATTCGTTTTGTAACACGTTGCCAAACAGGCATCAATTCAGGTGTCACTCTGATGAGAGGAGCATGCCAGATAGCTTCTTGCTTAACAGTGCCGAAAAGAATATCCTGCATGATTGGAATAATCTTGACAACAACATCAAGGCTCTCCAAAAGAACCAGAATCTTATCTATAGTCTCAATCTCAGAACGTTCAATTGCAATGATAACTTCTTCTATATCATTGTCTTTAACTACTTGAGCTACATCTTCATAATAACCTAGACGAGGTATATACTTCTCAAGTTTATATTCTTTCCAATCAAAGACATTGACAAAGCCTACCATGATATTTCCTGAAGGATATTTCTGATTTTCAATCTCTTTATAAATATCGCATGCATTATCATGACTTCCTATTATCAATGTATTGAAACCAATTTCTTTTCTATGAATCTTTCTTATTGTTCTAGTAGTGATTAACAAACGACTAAAATATGTCAGCACAAACTGTAATCCGAACAACACTGCAAACGATACGTAATAAGATTTATAAGACACAATCACATCGTCGATTATTGTCACGAAAAACAATATCACCACGCCTATCAATGTCACGAAAAACGTTTGACCTAACTCCTTCAATCGTGACTTACAAAAGACATTATTGTAATAATTTGATATTGTGTATAAAACCAACCAGAATATTGGAACTGCAGTTATTCCTATTATGAAATTCTTATCTTGAAAAACCAACTGGTAATGGCTCAAGAAATCAGGATCTTCATTGTGTTTTCTGAAGAAGAAAAATAGTGTCCATGCCAATAATGCACAGAACCAATCTATTACGACATACTTTATCGTTTGTCTCTTTTTATTGTTTCTTACCACGATAAACTACTTTTATATTATCAAAATAATATTCTGCTTCCATCGATTTTCCTGTTGAACCTGAAATAAACACACGGAAATATTCAGGATTATCAATATACGAGTCGGTAATGTTAGGACCTAAATTGATATAAATCTTATTCCATTTCTCAGAAGGATTAACATTAACGAGATCCATTCTTTCCTCACTGGCTATCTTTGCGAAAAGACCTACTGTAAAAACATCAGTACATTTGTAATCAAGTTCAAGGAAAACGCTATTACCTTGATTTGGAAGGTCATATAATTTTGGTGTAGTAATACAGAAAGTAAGAGTATCTTCAATCCATACATAGCCTGAATAATGAGAGTTACCTTCCTTATCTTTCCATACATCAGGAGTGTCTCTGTCTGTTCTGATGATTGTTGTATCGCTATAAGGCACAGTTTCAAAGCCTATTTGTCTCTCAAAATCTTCCATCCAAGCGAATTCAATATCGCTATCGTCTTTAGGATAATAATGAGTAGAAGGCAAAACGGTATCTATAACTTTTTCTTCAAATACGTAATCTTCAATAATATACGGAACGTAAAATGGATTTATAGTTCTTGTTGAGCTATTTCCATTCAGCTTAATTCCAGGATAAAGTGTTAATTTATGTTTTCCTCTTTCCAGAATTGGTATAGTAGCTGGCAATTCATAATAACCTTGATAATCATTATCAATATACACAGCAACATCTGTTATCTTATGAGATGCAGAGCCTTCAACAAAATAATCGGTTGTAAGCAAGAATGTATCTACGTGCAAATAAGCGGGAATTTCCTGATTACCTTCAAAAGGATGACAAGAAGTCATGAATATTGTTGAAAATAAAACTATTACTATGCTTAAAAACAAATTCTGTATATTTTTCATAACTTAACATTTAAGTCTGAACGCAGACAAAATTAATATATTGCTTATTTTAAATTATTTTGAATTATCTGTTGATTTCTAGCCAATTCATCAAGTATTTCATAACACACTTTCAAAGCATTCACGCCATCGTGTATCGATACTGGTGGTTCTGTATCATTGATGATTGCATTATGGAAGCTTTCAAGTTCGGTCATGATAGAGTTTATAGGTTTCACATCTGCCTGTTCGATGGTAATCTGTTTGCTTGAGCCATCAGCCAGGTCTATCGTCATAGCGAGAGGATTAGGAGTTCCTTCCACATCATTGATTCTGACTATATCTGTTTTCTTTTCCAAGAAATCTATGGTTATATATGCATCTTTTTGAAAGACACGATGTTTTCTCATGTTTTTCATCGAGATACGACTTGCTGTAAGATTTGCCACCGAGCCGTTCTCGAATTCTATTCTCGCATTGGTAATGTCTGGCGTAGGGCTTACTATCGACACTCCGCTGACGCTGATATTTTTGATTGGAGATTTTATCATATCTAAGATAATATCAACATCGTGAACCATAAGGTCGAGAACGACAGGCACATCAGTGCCGCGAGGATTGAAGAGCGCGAGACGATGCGCTTCTACGAACAAAGGCGCATTGATGTGTGGACGAGCAGCTATATAAGCTGGGTTAAATCGCTCTACGTGGCCAACTTGAACTTTAACATCTGCTTCTTCTGCTAATTTTATAAGTTCATCAGACTCAGCAATTGTAGCAACAATAGGTTTCTCGATAAAGACATGTTTACCTTTTTTCAAAGCCAATGACGCACATTCGAAATGAGATATTGTAGGAGTCACTATATCAACAACATCTACTAAATTTATAAGTTCTTCTATTGACGAAAAACATTTTACTTGTAAATCTTCAGAGACTTTTTTTGCAGTGTTGACATCTTGGTCATAAAAACCGACGAGTTCATAAACAGGCAATTGTTTAATACAGTTGATATGTATTTTTCCGAGGTGACCAGCACCCAAAACTCCTATCTTCAACATTCGATTATTTTTTCGCAAATATAAGGTTTTTTTGTAACTTCGCGAAATAAAAAAAGACGATGCAAGAAGATAATTACAGACATAAAGGTATGCGTAAAAGCTTGGTGGAAGAGCTTAAGAATAAAGGTATTAGCGACGAGAATGTACTCAACGCCATCAATGCCGTGCCTCGTCATGTCTTCCTTGATTCGTCATTCTTGAATTTCGCTTATCAAGACAAGGCCTTCCCTATCGGTTCGGGACAGACTATTTCGCAGCCTTTCACCGTGGCGTTCCAGTCGAGTTTGCTGGAGATAAAGAAAAATATGAAGGTCTTGGAAATAGGAACTGGTTCTGGTTATCAGGCTTGCGTCTTAGCTGAAATGGGCGCGAAAGTGTTCAGCATAGAACGTCAGAGAAAGCTTTATACTAAAACAAAAGCTTTCTTGGCAGAGTTCCCTTATCGAATTAAAATGTTCCTTGGCGACGGCAACAAAGGACTGCCGACATACGGACCTTTCGACAGAATTCTGATAACAGCAGCAGCACCTGAAATACCGCAGGCTCTCGTCGACCAACTAAAAGTCGGCGGAATGATGGTGATTCCTTTATGTGAAAATGAAGAACATCAGACGATGCTGCGTCTCACCAAACAAGAAGACGGAACTCTCAAAAGAGAAGAACACGGCGACTTCAGATTCGTCCCTATGCTAAAAGGCGTTGGAGAGGATTGAGCGATGTAGTTGCCGAGTTACTGAGTTGCTGAGTTACTGAAGTAATCATTCACCAACATCTTAATAACTTAGCAACTTAGTATCTTAGTAACTTAAATTTTATTTATTCCAAATCTGATATACTTAATCGTAAGTCCCTTGTCGAGCCAGATTTGTTCGTAATATGTTCTGATTTTCTTTACTTCCAAATCATCGTCGTTGGCGTATAAGTTATCGTAGTTATAGAAAATTGGATAACCGCCTTCTTTTGCTGTCTCTACTGTAAACTCGTACATCAAGTCGCTGTCGGTTTTGAGGTTAACGACGCCGTCTTGTTTCATGAAAGTACGATAACGTTCGAGGAAGTTAGGACCTGTGAGGCGTTTGCGAGCTTTTGATGGCTGAGGGTCTGGGAAAGTGACCCAAATTTCATCGACTTCATTTTCAGCGAAAAAGTTGTCGATGAGTTCGATATGAGTTCTGAGGAAAGCCACGTTTGTGAGGCCTTCGTTGCGAGCTTGGCAGAGGCCGACCCACATTCTTGAACCTTTGATATCGACACCGATATAATTGATGTCTTTATGAGCGCGAGCGAGACCCACGGTGTATTCGCCTTTACCGCAGCCCAATTCCAAAACGATTGGATTGTCGTTCTTGAAAAAATCCTGTTTCCATCTGCCTTTCAATGGAAAACCTTCTGTTTTAATTCTTTCAAATGAATATTCAAAAAGATTATTGAAAGTCTTGTTTTCTGCGAAACGTTCTAATTTATTTTTTCCCATCTTAAATTATTTTTGGAACAACAACCATGCAGACTCATTATACTTGCTTTTTATTTCGTCGAGGCGAACTAAAGCATCAGCTTTTTCTGCGAAAGATTCATAATAAACGCGGATATATCCTTTTTCGTTTTTGTCTAAAGTTGAAGCATTTTCAAATCCTTGATTTTTAATGCCATTGAGACATTTCTCTGCACTAGCTTCGGTTTGGAATGAACCACCGACGATGTAGTAGGAATTGAGGGTTTGAGGATTGGAGGAATTGAGAGCTTGAGTTGCTGAGTTGCTGAGTTGCTGAGTTGCTGAGACATCTTCTGTTTGAACTTCAGTGGTAAGCTCAACTATTTCAGAATCGCTAATTTCTGAAACTTCCTCTTCTAATGCAACTTCTTCTATTGTTTCAACAGTTGCAATTTCTTCATTGTAAACCACAGCACTCTCTGAACTTATGACATTTTGAGACTCTAAGTTTTTGAGATTCTGCGCTTCTATAGTATTCTTAATTCCAATCAAGAATTCGTTTGGTGAAGAATATAAGAATGGATTCCAACTTGCGAGGTTAGAATCTGATTTTTCTGTAGTCCAGTTAATTACAAAAAGCAATAAGAAAGCGAGTGTTGTATAAGCGAAAGTTCTGAAGAATGTTGGTTTTCTTCTTGGCATATCAGCTGTTTCTTCCACGCTCTCAATTGCGATGGTATAATCTGTGTTTTTCTCTTTTTGCTCAACGACGATTTTCTCTTTTATTATCTGATATGTTTCTGTGCGGAAAACTGGTTGATAGTTAAATTCTGTCAATCCGAAAGAATCGCCGAGAAGATTTTCGCTGTGACTTATTTCAAAAACGTAGTCGTTTCCAAACTTACGCATTTTTCCGAGTCCTTCCAAAACATATTCATTATTGACATCGAGAATTGCAGCTGTCTGATTGACAAAATTTTGAATTTTGGTCAATGAATCTTCTTTCGAAATATTTTCTTTTTTAGAAATGAAATCGACAAGAATTTCGTCGTTGTTTGTCAATTTATTATTGAAAACTATTTCCTTATAAGGAGGTAAAAAACGATGATTTGCGTAATCTATTGTAGCAGAATGTCTTTTAGAAATAAAAGCTCCAAATTCTGGAACAATCACGCATTCCTTATCGTTCAACAACTCTTTTAAGTAATTAGTAATCATATAATTAAAAGTTTTCAATAACAAAATATTTTGGTATGCGAAGTTAAGAAAAATTGTTTAATCTTTGAAGAATTTAAGACATTTTTCTACATCTTGCGGAGTATCAATAGAATAACTTTCAAACTCTGTTATTCCCATCATTATGGTATAAGAATTTTCGAGCCAACGAAGTTGTTCGAGGCACTCTGCGAGTTCTAGTTCCGACTGTTTCAAAGCCGCTATTTTTTTCAAGACTTCAACCTTATAAGCATAAATTCCGATGTGTTTGTAAAACGTCCTCGCTTCCATCCACGACTTCACATCTTTTTCCACTTTTCTTAAAAATGGTATTGTCTGGCGACTGAAATACAATGCCTTACCTTTATTATCAAAAACGACTTTCACGACATTCTCATCGAAAAGTTCGTCTTCATTTTTTATAGGTTTGCACAATGACGCGATTTGACTTTCTTCCGAAGAAATAAGCGTCGCTATTTGATTTATCTGTTCTGGATTTATGAAAGGTTCGTCGCCTTGGATATTCACAACGGCATCATATTGGTTTCCAATCTTTTCAACAATCTCACAACATCTGTCAGTTCCGCTATTGTGTTCCGACGATGTCATCATCACTTTTCCGCCAAAGGCGACGACAGCATCAAAGATACGCTGGTCGTCAGTCGCGACCACTACATCGTCGAGCAATTCCGACTTAAGCGATTGTTCATAAACACGTTGTATCATCGATTTACCGTTTATGATTGTCAACGGCTTGCCTGGGAAACGCGTTGAGGCATAACGAGCTGGTATTATTCCGAGTATTTTCATTAATAAGTCTATAAGTCTATGGGTCTATAAGTTTACGAGTTAAGAAACATTCCTAACTCCTAATTCCTAACTAAAAAAGTCCATTAAGCGAAGCGTTCACGCTGTCGATTACCTTGCTTAAGTCTTCTGGGTTTTCGAATTCGAGATTGTCGCTATCAATGATTAAGACCTTGCCTTTGTCATAATTAGCAATCCAATTTTCATATTTATCGTTAAGCGATTTCAGGTAATCGAGGCGAATTGACTGTTCATATTCGCGATTACGTTTAGCGATTTGACGTACCAATGTAGGAATACTAGCTCTAAGATATATCAGCAAATCAGGAGCTTGCATATAGTCTGACATTAAATCGAATAGCGAGCGATAGTTTTCATAATCGCGGTCCGACATAAGTCCCATATCATAGAGGTTAGACGCGAATATATAAGAATCTTCATAAATAGTTCTGTCTTGAACGACATCATCTCCACTATTTCTGATATCTAAAATCTGACGGAAACGTGTCGTCAAGAAATAAATTTGCAAGTTGAACGACCAACGTTGCATGTCGTAATAGAAGCTGCTCAGATAAGGATTATTATCGACCTCCTCGTAATGAGCCTTCCATCCAAAATGTTTTGACAACAAACTAGTTAAAGTTGTTTTTCCTGAACCGATATTACCTGCTATTGCTATATGCATATTTTTTTGTTAATAGTTTATAGTTTATAGTTTATAGTTTATAGTTAATAGTTCTTAGTTCTTAGTTCTTAGTTCTTAGTTCTTAATTCTTAATTCTCAATTCTTAATTCTCAATTCTCAATTCTTAATTCTTAATTCCCTCTACTTTGGTGCTTTGACCAAGAAGTAAATTCCTATTATTGAGAATATTATATTTGGAAGCCAAGCCGCGATGAAGGGCGAGAACAGTCCCGACAATGCAAAGACGCGAGAAAACTCCATGAACAAGATATACGAAAATGTTATCACGATACCTATTCCTAGATGCAGGCCCATTCCACCTCGCACCTTCCGGCTCGACAAGGCTGCGCCTATAACTGTCAGAATGATAATAGCTACTGGAGAAGCGATGCGTTTATGCATTTCTATTCTGTAAGGCAAAGTGTTATCAGCGCCTTTAAGTTCGAGATTCCGAATATGATCGCGGATTTCAAACAAGTTCATCTCCTCGAACTCTTCCTTTATATTATACAAGTCGCGAGGTTTAAGCATCAGCGTCGTATCTTTCGATTTATCTCTATGCAAAGTCTCAGCTTTTTCCAGATAACGCTCCACATAATTATCCAGTTTCCATTTACCGCTGACTGTATCATACGAAGCCTTATCAGCTATAAGCTTGTATGTCATTCTATTTTCTTCAAATTTCTCAAGAGTAAACTTGTACGCAATTTTTCTTTTTATATCGAAATTACCTACATACACATAAACGTCTTTTTCTATTTGCACATGGATATTAGAGCCCGAGCTTTTCGTAAGACGTTCTATGTATTTATCTTTAAACTCGCGTCTGATAGTATCGGTCTTAGGAATCAGGAAGTTACCCAGATAAAAAGAACCAATTGCCAACATAACCGCTGCCATCACATAAGGCAAGAGAAAACGCTTAAAGCTCACTCCGCTACTCAGAATCGCGATGATTTCCGTATGACCAGCCATCTTCGACGTAAAGAATATCACGGAAATGAAGACAAAAAGATAAATAAACAGATTAATGAAATAAGGTATGAATGGTACATAATAATGAAACACCACTTCCCTAAAGCTAGCTTCGTTTTTCATAAAGCTGTCGATGTTTTCCGACACATCGAAGACAATCACTATGATAATCAGCAAGCTTATCGAGAAGAAGAATGTTCCGAGATATTTCTTAAATATATACCAATCCAGTTTCTTCATAATCAAAGTCTACGAGTAACTTTTTGCAGCATCATGTCGCGCCATGTAGCGAAGTCGCCTTCGATGATATGTTTCCTTGCTTCTTTAACGAGCCATAAGTAAAAACCGAGGTTATGTACTGTAGCTATCATCGGTCCCAAGATTTCTTTAGAAACGACGAGATGTCTCAGGTAAGCCTTTGTATAATCTCTATCGACGTAAGTCGTTCCGTTTTCGTCTAATGGAGAGAAGTCGTATTTCCACTTTTCGTTTTTGATGTTAATGATACCTTCCGATGTGAATAACATTCCGTTACGTCCGTTGCGACAAGGCATTACACAGTCGAACATATCGACGCCGCGAGAGATGGCTTCGAGTAGGTTGGCTGGGGTTCCCACGCCCATGAGGTAACGAGGCTTGTCTTGAGGCAATATTTCGTTGACGACTTCAATCATCTCATACATCTGTTCTGTCGGTTCGCCCACAGCGAGTCCGCCTATGGCATAGCCGTCGGCTTCGTGTTTTGTGATATATTCCGCAGAGCGTTTTCTGAGTTCTGGGTAGACGCAACCTTGAACTATTGGGAATAGCGACTGGTTATAGTCGTAGACAGGGTCTGTTTCATCGAAGCGTTTCCAGCAGCGGTCGAGCCAGCGATGCGTTCTTTCCATCGACTCTTTTGCATACTTAAAATCAGCAGTTCCTGGAGTGCATTCATCGAAAGCCATAATGATGTCGGCGCCGATGACACGTTCAATATCCATCACGTTTTCAGGTGTGAAAGTATGACGAGAGCCATCGATATGAGATTGGAAAACGACGCCTTCTTCTTTCATTTTTCTGATGCCCGTAAGCGAGAAAACTTGGAATCCGCCGCTATCGGTAAGTATAGGACGTTTCCAACCATTGAACTTATGAAGTCCGCCTGCTTGTTTAAGAACGTCCAGACCTGGACGAAGATAAAGATGATAGGTATTGCCTAAAATGATTTGAGCCTGGACTTCTTCCTCTAACTCTCTCATATGCGTTGCCTTAACGCTTCCAACAGTGCCGACAGGCATAAAAATAGGTGTCTCTATAGGACCATGATCGGTGGTCAAGACGCCAGCACGAGCATTGCTCGCAGTATCATTTTTGACAAGTGAAAATCTCATAAAATTTTTTGGCAAAGATACTATTTTTCCTATTAAAAATAATCATACTTTTGCACTGAAATTTCAATAAATTTTAATAAAAAAATTGCTACGATAATGAGCTTCAACTTCAGCGAATTAAGTCTCTACATATTAATAATTTTCGTATTGGCGTGGATAATTCAAATGGCATATCATTGGATATTATTCCGTCGTTTGGCATTTCATAAAAAGAAAGAAAAAGAGTGCTGTTTTGAACCTGTGTCTGTGATAGTCTGCACACGCGACGCTTACGAATATCTATTAGATCTTATACCAGTCTTGCTGAAGCAGGATTATCCAGAATATGAAATAGTGCTCGTCAACGACTGCTCGCAAGACCAGACCGAGGAATATCTTAAAGACTTGGCAAGAAACAACCCTAAAATAAATTTGGTTAACCTTACACAAAACCTCAACTTTTTCCACGGCAAGAAATTCCCTTTGAGCATGGGAATAAAATCAGCAAAATACGACCTGCTTCTCTTAACCGATGCCGACTGTGTCCCGACAAGCGACCAATGGATTAAAGAGATGGTCAAGACTTATGACAAAAACACCGAAATCGTAGTTGCATACGGACCTTATTTCGAACGTAAAGGCCTGTTGAACAAACTCATTCGTTTCGACACTTTATACATCGCGATGCAATACCTTTCGTTGGCTTTAGCGAAAAAACCTTATATGGGTGTAGGAAGAAATCTTTCATACAGAAAAAGCACTTTCTTGAAAAACAAAGGATTTATATCCCATTACAACATACCTTCTGGCGATGATGATTTGTTCATAAGTCAGGTCGCAAACAAGAGCAACACCAACGTTTATATTGACGCGACGAACAGAGTCGAATCGGAACCAAAAAGAAGTTGGGCTACATGGATTCGTCAGAAGAGACGTCATTATTCCACAGGAACAAAATACAAACCACAGACTAACAGAACATTAGGATTATTATTAGGCAGCAGACTAGCCTATTATCCAGCATTGATAGCATTGTGTTTCATGCCTCACGCATTTAATATTTCATTTGGTGAAATTTATTATTTCATCATCATTGGATTATTTGCATTGACACATTATGTGACACAATTCATAATTTATCATAAGTCAGCGAAACAATTAGGAGAGAAACATTTGGGACTGGCATTCGTTCCGTTCTACGATTGTTTCTTCATGATATTCACGACCATCTTAGGAATCTGGAGCACTATTTTCAAGCCTAAAGGATGGTAATGTTTAGTTAGGAGTTAGGAGTTTGGAGTTAGAAGTTAGGAGTTATGAATTAGCTATTAAAAAACTCCTAATTCCTAACTCCTAATTCCTAATTTTTTTTATCTTTGCACCTTGTATATTAAGCATTATAATAAATCATAAGATATATGAACGATTTTCAAAAAGAGATACTTGCAGGTATTCCTGACGAGTTACCATGTGTTAAAGAGTATGATTTGACTGTCAATCATGCTCCAAAACGTAAAGACATTTTAACAAAAGAAGAAAAAAGATTAGCATTAAGAAATGCTCTTCGTTATTTCCCAGCAAAACATCATGCTGTCTTAGCTCCAGAATTTGCAGAAGAATTGGAAAAATATGGTCGCATCTATATGTACCGTTTCCGTCCTTCATACGAAATTTACGCACGTCCTATCGAAGAGTATCCTGCAAAATCAAGACAAGCAGCTGCTATCATGTTGATGATTCAAAACAACTTGGATCACGCTGTAGCACAACACCCACACGAGCTCATCACTTACGGTGGCAACGGCGCCGTATTCCAAAACTGGGCTCAATATCGTCTCGTCATGCAATATCTTGCAAACATGACAGAAGAACAGACTCTCGTAATGTATTCAGGTCACCCAATGGGATTGTTCCCATCACATAAAGACGCTCCACGCGTCATCGTCACAAACGGTATGATGATTCCTAACTACTCAAAACCAGACGATTGGGAAAGATTCAACGCAATGGGCGTGACACAATACGGACAAATGACAGCTGGTTCTTACATGTATATCGGACCACAAGGCATCGTTCACGGAACAACAATCACTGTTTTGAACGCTTCAAGAAAACAAGGCGGCACACCAGCTGGCAAGTTATTCATCACTGCTGGTCTCGGCGGCATGTCAGGCGCACAACCAAAGGCTGGTAACATCGCTGGCGTTGTTTCTATCACAGCAGAAATAAATCCAAGCGCAACAGACAAACGTCACAGCCAAGGCTGGGTCGACGAAGTCTACAGCGACCTCGACGAATTGTTCGCTAAAGTAAATGAAGCACGCGCTCAACAAATAGCTCGTTCTTTCGCATACCAAGGCAACGTCGTTGACCTCTGGGAATATGCAGCAGAACACGACATCCAAGTCGACTTAGGTTCTGACCAGACATCATTGCACAACCCATTCGCAGGCGGATACTACCCTGTAGGTTATTCATTCGAAGAATCAAAACAAATGATGGCTGAAGCTCCTGAAAAATTCAAAGACGCTGTCTATGCATCATTACGTCGTCATGTTGCAGCTGTCAACAAACTCACAGCAAAAGGCATGTATTTCTTCGACTACGGCAACGCATTCTTATTGGAAAGCAGCCGCGCTGGCGCCGACATCCTCAACGCTGACGGCAAGTTCCGTTATCCTTCATACGTTCAAGACATCATGGGTCCTATGTACTTCGACTATGGCTTCGGTCCATTCCGTTGGGTTTGTACTTCAGGCAAAGAAGAAGACCTCGCTATCACAGACGAAATCGCTTGCAACGTCCTTGAAGAAATCGCTAAAAACTCACCTGTTGAAATCCAACAACAAATGCGCGACAACATCCAATGGATTAAAGGTGCACGCGCTAACAAACTCGTCGTTGGTTCACAAGCTCGTATCTTATACGCTGACTGCGAAGGTCGTACAAAGATCGCTGCTGAGTTCAACAAGGCTATCGCCGACGGTCGCCTCTCAGCTCCAGTAGTTTTAGGTAGAGACCACCACGACGTATCTGGCACAGACTCTCCATTCCGCGAAACATCAAATATCTACGACGGCTCATCATTCACAGCTGACATGGCAATACATAATGTCATCGGTGATGGTTTCAGAGGCGCAACATGGGTAAGTATCCACAACGGTGGCGGCGTTGGCTGGGGTGAAGTTATCAACGGTGGATTCGGCATGGTACTCGACGGCAGCGACGACGCTGACAGAAGATTACACTGCATGTTACACTGGGACGTTAACAACGGTATCGCTCGTAGAAGCTGGGCTAGAAACGAACCTGCTATGTTCGCTATCAGACGCGCTATGGAAGTAGAGCCAAGACTTAAAGTCACAATGCCTAACTTCGCAGAAGACAGCTTGATTAACGATATTATAAAATAAAAATTTTGATTAAGGTTTAAGGCTTAAGGTTTAAGGAAATGTCAAATCACTTTAAACTTTAAACCTTAAACTTTAAACCAAAAGAAATAGCACGATTATTGTATAATTCAAACAATATATCAAATAGTTAAAAAGAAAAAATTAAATAATTATTAACCTTAAAATTAAAAAAGAAAATGAAAAAACTTTTACTCTCATTAATCATCATGGTTTTCGCAGCACAATTATCTGCACAATCATTAACTTTCAAATATGAAGGTGAACCTATTGAACCAGGTACAACTATCGACATCATTTCTGACATCAACGCAATGTTACAAATTGTCTGTGACATTGACGTTACAAACACAACAGATAATGAAATGACAATCACTATGGAAATGAATGACACTGTCAATGGTACAAGAGTAGGTACTAACGATTTCTGCTGGGGAATGTGCTATATGGCTGGTGTTTTCACTGCTGACTATACAATCCCTGCCAACGAAACATACACTTTTAACGGACACGCAGTATTCCACAATGGTGACTGGGCAGCTCTTCCTGTAGGTACAACAATCACTATAGAATACACTTTCTTCGACGCAAGAAATCCAGAAGAAAAATATTCTTTCAAAGTAAATTCTACATACAATCCAGAATCAGTTGCTGACTTCAACAATGTTAACGTATTCAGCAACGCTTATCCTAACCCAGCTAACAGCACAATCAGCTTCGACTACAACATGCCATTCGATGTTAACTCAGCTTCAATAGCTATTTACAACATGATGGGTCAAGAAGTTGTAAAACAAAACCTCAACATTGGTGATTCAAGAGTCAACATCAACGTAAGCGACTTAAACGAAGGTGTTTACTTCTACAGCTTAATCGTAAACAACGAAACTGTTAAGACAAATAAATTCGTTGTTTCTAGATAAGACTACAAGTCTATAAGTCTATAAGTCTATGAGACTATAAGAAAGAGCGCTGCATTTAATGTGGCGCTCTTTTTTTTTGAACCATTGACCATTGACTGTTGACAGCCCTGAAAGGGCGAAACAGATATAGGATAAGGCAACGCATTATTAGTTAGGAGTTAGGAATTGAGGAATTGAGGAATTGAGAATTTTATGCGATTTATCACCTCCGACATTCGTGTCAGATTCGTATTTATTAGTGAACAAACACATCTAATATTCACGTTCAATATTCGTGGACAAAAGAAAAGGAGCGTTGCAATTTGCAGCGCTCCTTCTTATTGTCTTATAGACTAATTGACTTATGGTCTTATTTCGCAAAGCTGACAGCTCTTGTCTCTCTGATGACAGTGATTTTAATTTGACCTGGGTAAGTCATTTCTGTCTGGATTTGTTTAGAGAGGTCGAATGAGATGCGGTCGGCGTCGGTGTCGCTGACTTTATCAGCTGCTACGATGACGCGTAATTCGCGACCAGCTTGGATTGCGTATGTCTTAACGACGCCTGGGAATGACATCGCCATTTCTTCGAGTTTGTTGAGACGTTGGATATAAGCCTCGACCACTTCGCGGCGTGCGCCAGGGCGTGCGCCAGAGATAGCGTCACACACTTGAACGATAGGAGCGATAAGAGTCTCCATTTCTATTTCATCGTGGTGAGCACCGATGGCGTTGCATACGTCTGGTTTTTCCTTGTATTTCTCAGCAGTCTTCATACCGAGTATTGCGTGTGGCAATTCTTCTTCGTTTTCAGCGACCTTACCGATGTCGTGGAGAAGACCAGCGCGTTTAGCTGTTTTAGGATTGAGACCGAGTTCAGCAGCCATTGAAGAACTGAGTTTAGCGACTTCGATAGAGTGTTGCAACAAGTTTTGTCCGTATGATGAACGATATTTCATACGACCGATCATCTTGATAAGTTCTGGGCTGAGATTATGTATACCGAGGTCGATGACTGTACGTTTACCTGTTTCTATTATTTCTTGTTCAACTTGTTTTTCTACTTTTTTCACCACTTCTTCGATACGAGCAGGGTGGATACGTCCGTCGGTAACGAGTTTTTGCAATGAGAGGCGAGCTATTTCACGACGGATTGGATCGAAGCCTGAGAGCAATATTGCGTCAGGGCTATCGTCGATGATGATTTCAACGCCAGTGAGAGCTTCGAGAGCGCGTATGTTTCTACCTTCACGGCCGATGATACGACCTTTGATTTCGTCGTTTTCGATATTAAATACAGACACTGTATTTTCGATAGCGTGTTCTGCCGCTGTGCGTTGGATAGTTTCAAGGATAATTTTCTTAGCTTCTTGGTTAGCCGACATTTTAGCCTCTTCAACGATATCTCTAGAGATAACCATGGCTTCAGCCACAGCCTCATCTTTCATCATTTCTTTAAGCTGTTCCTTAGCTTCGTCAGCTGAGAGACCTGAGATAGATTCCAACATTTTCTTTTGTTCGTCTTGAATCTTATCCAATTCAGCCTGACGTTTGTTGATGTTTTCTTGTTGAGCTGCTACGCTTTGTTGTTGGCTTTTAACCTCATTAGCTTTTTTACGGATTTCTTCGTCACGTTGGTTAGCTTGTTGTTGCTGTTGTTGTACTCGTGACTCAAGCTTTTGGATTTCGCGTTTGCGTTCGTTGGTTTCTTTTTCGTAATCGGCTTTCATCTGCAAGAATTTCTCTTTAGCTTGAAGTATCTTGTCTTTTTTGATAACTTCAGCTTTTTCTTTAGCTTCTTCCAATAACTGAACGCTTTTCTTTGTGAGCGCATTACGCATCACTGTTGAAGAAATAAGGATACCTGCGCCGGCACCTACTACGAGAGCAGTCACTCCAAATAGAATGTATGCTGCTGTGTGACTTAATGCTAATAATAAAATCATTTTTTTTCGATTTATCTCGAAAACTAAAAGGGGAAAAAATCTGTCTGCTCAATGGGATAATAGTAAACCCCAGAAGTCACGTTTATGGCTGCCACGATACGCAAACGTCCACTGGCGTTAAAGCACCTTCGCAGGTTGAGGCCTGTTTTTGTACCCATGAGTCAACCGGAAATTAATGTATTATTGTTAGGTTTACATCATGCGACGAACAGACAGATAAATCTTCAAAGAACTTTAAGAATCTATATTCTCACTTAATAAAGTACTTAATTCATCGAGTTTTTGTTCCAAATACTGATCTTTATATGCAGCATCAGATTCGTATTTAACATTGAGAGTTGCTAATTGCAAACATAACATTGACAACAAATCTTGATAATCCCTATAATCATATGTTTGTTTGTACGATTTTATTCTTTCATTTAGCATCTCCGCAGCTTTCAACACCTTCGCCTCATCAGCTTTGTTTACAGTCAGACGATAATTACGCTCTGCAATGATAACATTTATCTTTATTTCATCTACTCCGCTCATCTTCGTCCGATTTATATATTATTGTTCTGCATTCAACATTGCAACACAATTGTCGATTTCTTTAACGAGTGCCTTTATTAATTGTCTACTTTCTCCTACCTCTTTTTCGTTTCCGAGAGTGTTAACAATAACTAAATTATTTATTTTTTCCTTCAATTCTGCATTCTCCGTCATGAGTATCTCCAGATCCAATTGAAGGTCCTCATTCCTTTGAATAAGTCTACTATTTTCTTCTTCAAGCTGATTCTTTAGCGCAATGAGCTTTCTTATCTTTACTTCTATTTCCGAAAGGGTTACACTTAAATCTGCCATCTCTATAGTATTCTTCAGAATTTGCTACAAAGATAATGAAAAAAAATCTTATTAAAATACTTTTTTCAGACTTTTTTTATGACAAAATTTTATGCATAATTCATAACTAATACAACACATCAACACCCCAACTCCCAACTCCCAACTCCCAACTCCTAACTCCTAACTCCTAACTCTATACACGACTGCCGTCCTGCTTACATTATATATTTTCATAAACACCTGACCGTCTCTAGCTTCTGATGGAAAAACAACATTCTTATCTATATTTTCAAAGCCACCGAATTCCTTGTCATCACTGCTAAAGACGATTTCATAGTCGCCAGTGTTTTTAACGTTTATCTCATAATCCGGAATCGACTCGCTTCCCCAGTTAAAGACAAATATCAGATTATTTCTTTCAAAGACTATCGTCTTATGCTCTTCATCGGCATTCATCAGCCAAGCTGGTTCTGCATTCATGATGTCGTTTTCCTTAATAAATTTTAACATTTCCTTGTCAAATTCATTAAGCCAGCCGAACTTAAGATTTTCATCATCGACCAGCGACCACTGACGACGCGCGTGTTTGTAACTCCATCCGTTTTCCAAGCGAGGGAAGTCAATCCACTCCGGATGACCGAATTCATTACCCATAAAGTTAAGCCACGCATTGCCACCGAGACTCATAGTAAAAAGACGTATCATCTTATGCAAAGCAATTCCTCTGTCAACTGTGATACTAGGTGTAAGCTTCGACATAGAAGTGTACATATCCTTGTCCATCAACCTAAATGCAATCGTCTTGTCTCCTACCAACGCCTGGTCGTGCGACTCGGCATATGCTATCGTCTTGACATCGTACAATCTATTCGTCATAGTGAAGAAAAACTCGTGCATATTCCAGTCTTCTTCTTTTTGGTCTTTCAGAATCTTAATCCAGAAGTCAGGCAATCCCATTCCGAGACGATAGTCAAAACCGATGCCGCCATCTTTAACAGCAGCGCATATTCCTGGCATTCCACTCACGTCTTCAGCGATGGTGATATAATCTTTATTCAACTGATGTATCAGTGTATTAGCTAGTTGCAGATATGTCACCGCATCGTCATTAATATTATCTCCGAAATAATCCGACTGATTGGCGAACTCCACTCCTATCCCGTGATTCTTATATAACATAGATGTCACACCGTCAAATCTGAATCCATCGAAATGATATTCTTCGAGCCAATATCTTACATTTGAAAGCAAAAATCGCAGAGTCTCTATCTTTCCGTAATTAAACAACTTAGAATCCCACTGCGGATGATGTCCTTCATGACCTCCAAGCAGATATTGCGTCTCTGTCCCGTCAAAGAGGTTCAATCCTTCACGGGTGTTTTTCACAGTATGAGAATGAACCAAGTCCATAATGACAGCAATCCCCATGTCATGAGCTGCGTCTATCAACTCCTTCAATTCTTCTGGCGTACCGAAACGCGAACTGGCTGCAAAGAAATTAGACACATGATAACCAAACGAACCATAATATGGATGCTCAGCGACTGCCATAAGTTGTATCGCATTGTATCCCAACTCCTTTATCCTCGGCAAGACATTTTCCTTAAATTCTTTATATGTGCCTACGCCTTCTTTCTCTTGCGACATTCCAACGTGTGATTCATAGATAAACAAAGGCTGTTGACTGCTGACTTTTAGCTGTTGGCTTTTAGCTGTTGGCCAGAATTGTCCTGCGAAGTCTTTGTTGTCTTCGTTTTGAATGACTCTGTTGATATAAACCGGAATACGTTCTTGTTCGCCGATACTGGATTGCACCAGGACTTTCAGCAGGCTTCCTTTTGTTAATTTATTTTTATATTGTGCGTCAGGAAGGAAAATAGACCAGATGCCATCTTCTTCTCTTTCAAGAGGATTAGCGTATCTGTCCCAACTGTTGAAGTCGCCGAACAAAGAAAGATAATGTGCTGCCGGAGCCCATTCTCTGTACCACCAGCCTTTTCTGAACTCGTCGTAAGTGAAACCGAAGAATTCATGTGCAGAAGCGAACGACTTCAGACTTCCATAATGATTTTCAATATATTTCAATAAAGATTCATATCTGTCGTAACGAGCCTGCACTTCTTCTGCTACAGGTTCCAGCCAAGAATCTTTTTCTACAAGTTTCATCATAATTTCAAAATTTTAATCCCACATGGTTCTAAATTCATCGCGATGCCACGAGTGCTGACTTCATCTAAATTATATTCTATCTTCTCGCCAGTAAAGACGTCTGTGGCTGTTGACTGTTGACTGTTGACCATTGACCGTTGACTGTTGACCATTGACCGTTGACCGTTGACCGTTGACCTTAGTCTCATATATTCCAAGGCATCTTCAGCGATTTTCACTTCGCAGTAGCGACTTTCATTCTGATTGAAATTGATAACAACGAGAAGTCTGTCATTGTTGAAATAACGCAGGAAAGCGTAGACATATTGAGGGTCGAAGTTGGAATACCAAGGGTTGACCCACATCAGGTCGTAGAATGCACCTTTATTAATAGCGTCGCTAGTGAGGCGGAAGTTGAGTATTTTCTTATAAAAGTCGTATAACTTTCTTTGCTCATCGTTAAATTCGCTGCCATCGAACTTGCCGCCTGCCATCCATTTCTGGTGTCTCGGCATCACCGCGTAATCGAATATCGACGTCCTTCCGTCGTCGCCGCTGAATCCCACTGCTGCTTCTGCATCCTCGCCGCTCTCTTGTCCGTTGTAAATCATGAAAGGTCCGCGGTTCATCAGCGCCGACATCGCCACAGCAGGCAAGGCCTTGAACGCATCGCCGACGAAATGCCTCGATGCGAGACGAACCTCATCATGGTTTTCCATGAAACGCAGCATCGCGTCGCCGAGACCTTGGAGGCTGTTCCACACATGTGTTATAGTATCAGCTCGTTGTCCGTAGCGATAGATATTTTCCAAAGTATTGTAAAGCCCGACCTTATCATACAGATAATCGAAGCCAGCATTGACATATTCCTTATAAAGATGAGGCTGATAAATCTCAGCTATCATAATCGCGTCATAATTCTCGCGCAACTCATTGATAGACCAGCGCCAAAATTCCACTGGCACCATCTCTGCCATGTCGACACGAAAACCATCGACGCCTTTCTCACACCAATACTGCATGATGTTCAGCATCTTGTACCAAGTATTTGGAATGGTATCAAAATGTTTTGTATGGTTATTCTGATAATCAACGCCGTAATTCAGCTTCACTGCATCGTACCAGTCGTTGACAGAAGGTCGTGGAGAAAACACATCATTGCCTGATGCCTTGGCAGGGAATTCTTGGTATTGAGTTGCTGAGTTACTGAGTTGCTGAGTTGCTGAGTTATCTGTTGTCTGTTGACTTGGAATAACGAATTCTTGATTTGGGATATAATAGAAGTTGTTATCTTTTGCGAAGCTGACATTTTTATTGTCATATTCGCCGAATTCTTCCACGTCGTAAGGTTTATTCAGCGACTTATATTCGCGAGCAAGATGGTTCGGAATGAAATCCATTATCACTTTCATGCCTTTCTCATGGATGCGATTCAGCGTCTCTTCAAACTCCTCCATCCTATTCTGCGGATTGACAGCCAAGTCAGGGTCGATGTCGTAATAATCCATTATAGAATAAGGAGAACCAGCTTTGCCTTTAGTAATCTGAGGATTTGTCGATTTAATCCCGAGTTCAGGATAAGCCGTCATGGAAGAGTGACGAATCACGCCTGTGAGCCATATGTGAGTAATTCCCAAAGCCTTAAGCGATTCCAAAGCATTGTCGTTGATATTAGCGAAAGTGCCGCAGCCGTTCTGTGACTTGTCGCCATCAAAAAGCGGTGCCGTATTTTTATTTCCGAAAGTTCGTACAAATAATTGATATATATTCATATTTCCAAATCTGTAGGGACGTATCGCATACGTCCATTATTTATCGTATCGCATACGTTTTATATAGGGAACAAAGATAATGATTTGTTTATTTTTTTCAAAGGAGAAAATTCTTAAAAATTATTAACAAACATTCTTAAAATAAGTTTGTTAGTACGACAAAAGACCGAATATGGAATCGACAATTAAAATAAATGAAGATGGTTACGGATACAATACGACCATGCTTCCCGATTATGATGGATTTATCATCATAAAACCTGGATTTTTAAAATACACCGACAATATTATCAAGGACTTACATCGGCATGATTTCATCGTAATTGAAGCCAAAGAAAAGACCTTGACAAAAGATGAGGCTGAAATAATATACAGTTGTCACAAAGGAAAGCCATTCTTTGATAAACTGATAAAATACATGACAAGCGGTCCTAGCATCGGCATGATTTTATTGTCGCCGTTTTCAGATAGGGAGTCAGCGACTGAAACTCTCAAGCAATTAAAAGAGAAGTACAGGAAACGCTACGGCATCGACAAGATGCACAACGTGATACACAGTTCTGACAGTTACCAGAACGTCATTTACGAAGCGGAAGCGTTTTTTAACTAAGAACTAAGAGCCAAGAACTATAAACTATTAACTATGAACTATGAACTCTAGAATTTTAAAGTTCTAGAATTCTAAAAAAAGTCACGTAGTGACGACAGACAATAGGCAGGCGGTGGAGTGCGAAGCACGGAACCCCTGCATTCATGACCAGAATGATATAAAAAGTGCCGTAGGCACGACAGAAAAAAAGATTCTGTCGCTCCTACGGAGCTGTGAGCAATTGAAAATTGAAAACTGAAAGTTTCAACTAATTGCTAACTGCTGATAGCTGACAGCTAACAGCCAATTTTCCACTTTCAACTTTCCGTTTTCAATTATAAAGACGAAAGACGTATCAGAAACGCGTATTCCAACGCTATCTCTTTTATTCCTTCAAAGCGTCCTGATGCTCCGCCATGACCGAAGTCCATATTGGTTTTCAGATATAAAGGATTGTTGTCGGTCTTCATCTCTCTTAACTTCGCAACCCATTTCGCTGGTTCCCAATATTGCACCTGGCTATCGTGCAAGCCTGTCGTGACGAGCATAGCAGGATAGTCTTTTCTTTCCACGTTGTCGTATGGAGAATACGACTTCATGTAGTCGTAATATTCTTTTTCGTTAGGGTTGCCCCATTCGTCGTATTCGCCAGTCGTCAAAGGAATGCTTTCATCGAGCATCGTCGTCACCACATCGACGAAAGGCACCTGCGCAATGATTCCTTTCCACATCTCCGGCGCCATATTTGCCACCGTTCCTACCAACAAGCCACCTGCGCTGCCACCCATGGCGAACATCTTATCATTATTCGTAAATCCTTCATTGACAAGATACTTACCGCAATAGATAAAGTCGAGGAAGGTATTTTTCTTCTTCAATAATTTACCGTCTTCATACCACTGACGTCCCATCTCCTCGCCGCCTCTGATATGTGCAACAGCCCACACGAAGCCTCTGTCTAACAACGACAGACGCGCTGTTGAGAAGTAAGCGTCCATGCTGCTGCCATAAGAGCCGTAGCCGTAAAGCACCAAAGGATTGTTTCCGTCTTTCTTCATACCTTTTTTATATACCAAAGAAATCGGAACTAAAACGCCGTCGTGCGATGGCGCATAATGACGTTCCGTGACGTAATCGCCTGGTTCATAACCGCCTATGATTTCCTGACGTTTCAACAAAACAGACTCGCGTTTTATCATGTCGTATTCATAAAGCGAAGCTGGCGTCGTCATGGAGTTGTATCCATATCTCAAAAGATGAGAATCGAAGTCGGGATTAGCAGAAGAATACGCGGTGTAAGTCGGCTCTCCGAAGTCGATATAATAATCCGTCGTGCCGTCCCATGTCATGATTCTAATCTTCACAAGGCCTTCCTTACGTTCTTCAACGACAAGAAAATCAGCGAATAAGTCGAAGTCTTCTATCAAGACATCGTCGCGATGCGGCATCAGTTCTATCCAATTTTCTTTTTCTGTCTTGTCGACCGGCGTCTTCATAATCTTGAAGTTCTTCGCGCCGTCGACATTGGTAAGTATGTAGAAATGTTCGCCATAATGCCCTATTCCATAAAGATGGTCATGTTCGCGTTTATTAAAAATCTTAAACTCATCGTAAGGTCTGTCGGCATCGACGAAACGCACTTCCGACGACATTGTGCTGTCGGAGATAATCATGATATAACGCCTCGATTTCGTTTTGCTTACATAACAACTGAAGGCAGTATCTTCTTCAAAATAAACGAGTTCGTCATCAGCTAGGTCGTCGTTCAGTTTATGACGCATAATCTTGCAAGAACGCAGTGATTCGTCTTTCACGCTATAGAAAAGCGTCTCGTTATCGTTAGCCCAAACCATGTTGCCAGTGGTGTTTTTTATGACTTCAGCATACAACTCGCCAGTTTCAATATTTTTCACAAAGATGTCATACTGGCGGCGGCTCACTGTGTCTACGCTATACGCAATCAACTTATTATCAGGACTTATGCTATATGCTCCGATATCAAAGTAATGATAACCCTTTGCCATTTCATTACCATCGAGAAGAATCTGTTCTGGGTTTTCCATATTATCCTTACGGCGGCAATACACAGGATATTCCTTTCCTTCTTCGTAGCGAGAATAGTAATAGTAGCCGTTTCTTTTTATAGGATACGAGACATCATCTTGTTTGATGCGTCCTACTATCTCATTATATAACTCATTCTGAAGAGATTCCGTATCTTTCATCATCGTTTCTTGATAAAGATTCTCTTGTTCGAGATAAGCTATCACCTCAGGATTTTCGCGTTCGTTAAGCCAATAATAATTATCGATACGAATATCCCCATGAGCATTTAGTTCACGGGGACATATTTTTGCAAAAGGTTCTTTCATAATAGTTTAGAATGATAATGTTAATCCGATGCTAGGCATCAATGGCAGCTGATAAATGAGTTCTGTCGAGACTATATCGACATAGAATATATTTCGTCTATTGTAGACGTTAGTGACACTAAAGTCAGCTTCAAGTATAATATTTTCAGTGAAATAGAACTTACGTTTCACGTCGATGTCGAGGCGATGATATGTAGGCAGCTGACCGCCATTAAGTTCGTCATAGACGATACCGAGGTAACCGCTTTCAGTATAAGGGTCGAAGTAAATGTTATCGTAAGGCAGTTTTTCATAGAATGCGCTCACCTGAGTGAAAGGGAATCCTGTTCCGAAGTTCCATCGTGCGCTTATCTCCCACTGGTGTTTTGGTCCAGCAGTATATGTCGCCATGAGGTTCATATTATGACGTCTGTCGTAGTGAGTGCGATACGTATGTATCTTTCCTTCAACATCTTCGTAATCTTTATTGACATAACCCAAAGAATAAGCGCCCCAGAGATACCATCTCATATTTTCATATTTCAGAGAGACGTCGAGACCATAAGCCCTGCCCTTTTCCACCATGAAGTCCTTTCTTAAAAGTTCTGGCGTTCCCATTGGCGCTTCATCATCAGAATATTTCTGGTTTCTGTTCATGCTTGTCAGTTGATTGAAGTCTTTATAATAAGTTTCCACATTGAGAACCAAATTATTATAGACGTCAAATTCCGTACCTATTATATAATGTATCGCTTTTTGCAGTTTTGTATTAACATCTTTTCCATCGAATTTTGAAGGCAAGTTAGCCTGACCAGAGAGGAAGCCATAGAAGAGGTTCACCACATCGCGGTCGCTGTTGGCGGCGATGAGGTTTTGCGAGTACATACCTGTCGCGGCTTTGACTCTAAACCAATCTGTTACATTATATTTCAAGGCGAGACGAGGTTCTGGCGACACCTCACCCAAAGAAGCATAAGCTTGCATTCTGAAGCTAGGTTCAAGGATAAGCTTATCAAATTGGGCTTTATATTTTACATAAGCGCCTAGCTCTGTGGTGTTATCGACCTGGCTCATGTGAATACCATTCGACTTGGTGTAATCGAAAACTGTCTTAAAGCCAAGCATCTCGATACCATATTTCAAGGAGTTCTTTCCGAGGAAATAAGTAAATGTGAATCCGGCATTAAATCCATTTATAGAACTCATTCTGTCAGGGTTATTCTGTTCTTCCAGTTTTGCTTTATAATCAGAATAAGCCACATTACCTTCTATCAGCACTGGTGACTTTCCTGGGATGACGACGAAGTTAACGCCGCCGCCATAAGAATCCCATCCGAAGTTAGATATTGATTTATAATTCTTTACATCATCAGTAAAATTAAATCCGAAGAAATTCACCTTACTACCATTGGCCGCGTTAATGGATATTTTGCCATATATATCGTTATAAGTATAAGGCAAATCATTGCCATTCAATATTGGTTTGTACACCGATTTACTTGTCTTATCTAGATAAGAAGTCTTTGCCGACACTATGAATGATGCCGTCATATCTTCTGGTTCTTTTGCTTTTTTCAAAGGTCCTTCCAGCATCAGTTTAGCTCCAAATGTGCTGGCATTCAGTTTACCAGCGAGGCGTTTCTTGTTACCGTCGCGCGTGGTGATGTCCATCACTGAAGATATTCTACCGCCGTATTCAGCGCCGAAGCCACCTGTGTAAATCTCAGCGTTTCTGATGATGTCGGTGTCGAAGACAGAGAAGAGACCGATGGAGTGGAAAGGATTATAGACGACCATGCCATCAAGCAACACCTTGTTTTGTATTGGCGAGCCGCCTCTGATATAAAGCTGACCGCCTTGATCGCCAGTGAAGATGACACCCGGAATGACTTGCAAATACTGAGCCAAGTCAGCTTGTCCTCCCATAGTCGGGATTCTGGTAATGATTTTCGGAGTTATGTTCACGACGGAAGTCTTGGTCTCGGTCCTCGCCTCTATCTTATCGGCAGTGATGTTGACAGCCGCAAGCACCATAGAGGATTCTTCAAGATAATATTTCTTGTTTAAAACGACATTATTTTTCAGTTCAAGTCGCTCAGCGATAGTGTCATAACCGAGGTTTGTAACTAAAATAGTATATTCCCCGTCAGGAATTCTGGTGATATTAAAAAAACCATTGAGGTCGGTGGAGGCTCCATACGTCGTTCCTTTGAGATAAACGTTGCAGAACATCATCGGTTCACCTGTCGACTTCTCATAAACGAAGCCCTTGACATTATTATCTTGAGCGTGTGATACAGAAGCAGTTATAAGTAGAATTAAAATAGATATTAATATCGTCAGCTTTGATTTCATCGTACACTTTTCAATTTCAAATATAAATATGCAAAGTAACGAAAAATCGCGATAATTATGAGGGAAATTTTTAAAAAAAGTTTTTAAAAAAACTAAGGCTATTGAGCTAAAGCCGTTGAACTTTTTTTAAGTCAACAGACAACGGACTACAGACTACAGTCCCTGGGTATGCGGTTTTCCGTAGAGACGTCACTCCTGTGGAGTCTATAAAAAAGGACACATTCGATGTGTCCCTACAAGCATTCCTGACTCCTAACTCCTAACTCCTAACTGTTAACTCTTGTGCTTCTTTGATGAGTTCCAGTTCTTTTGCAGAGAAGTGTTCTGGAAGTAAGATTTGTACTTTCAGCAGCAGTGCGCCTGCTCCTTCTTTGCCGTAGTGCGGCATTCCCATGCCTTTGAGTCGCAGCGTGCTGTTGTTCTGTGTCTGCGGTTTTATCGGCACGTTGACGTCGCCTTTGAGGGTGCTGACAGTTATCTTGCCGCCGAGTATCGCGGTGTACACGTCGATATTGATATTTTTTATGAGGTCGTCGCCGTCGCGTTGATACGAAGGGTCGTTCATGATGACGACTTTTATCATGAGGTCGCCGTTGTCGCCGCCGTTTCTTCCAGGGTTGCCCTTACCTTTGAGGCGTAATATCTGTCCGTCGCGCACTCCTGGTTTTATGCTTATCTTTATCGAGCTGCCGTTGAGATCGAGCAGACGTTGCGAGCCTTGATAAGCTTCTAGCAATGTAAGGTTTATAGTAGCGTTGAGGTCGCTGCCTTTAGCAGGACGCGTCGAACGGCGGCCGCCGCCCATGCCTCCCATGAAACTGCTGAAGTCGAATCCGGCGCCGCCACCGCCGCCATGTCCACCGAAGAACATGTCGAAGAAGTCAGAGAAGCCGCTAGCGTTGAAGCCATGAGCTCCGCCTCCGAATCCAGCGTTCTCGTATTGCTTCCAGTTAGCACCGAGTTCGTCATATTTCTTACGCGAGTCAGGATTGCCTATGACCTGATAAGCCTCGGAAATCTCCTTGAACTTCTCCTCCGCCACCTTGTCGTCAGGATTCTTGTCGGGATGATATTTCACCGCCAACTTACGATATGCCTTCTTAATCTCATCCTGTGTCGCTGAACGCTCAACACCTAATATTTTATAATAATCTTTGTATTCCATGTTTTTTATAATAATGGTCTATGAGTCTATAAGTCTATGAGTCTATAAGTTTGTGTGATTACCAATATAAAACAACTCATTACACAATAAGTTCACTTATCGACTTATCGACTTATTGACTTATCGACTTAATCAATATCTGTAAACCTCAAATTCCGACATTGCGCCTTCGAATTCTATTTCGATTTTATTTTCTGCAGATGAATAGTTAGAGGTCTCATACACATTAGAAGATTTCTTGACAAATCCATCAAAATCCTTGAGAGATAAAATAGATTCACATTCCAGTCTGCAACCTGAATTATTCGGAATTCCTATTCTTATTTTTGAGACGCCCGTGCTTATAACTACATAAGTTGAATCATAAAGCTCGCCTAATTTGATATCTATGTTAGATGCGCCGCTGTTTATTTCCACGTCAGAGACTTTATATTCGCTGAAATCGAAGTTCAGTTCGCTTGCTCCAAGATTAAGCTCAAAATCATAAATCGGATTTTTGTTTAAAGAAATGTCAAAACGATTTGACTTAACTTCTTCAATATCATTCACCTGATAATTATCATCTTCAACATCGAAGACGATATCAGCATGTGAGCCTTCATATTCTAAATAAAATTTTTGGACCATCTGATTGCTTATGTTTCTTGCCTTGACCAATTCTTCTACTGGAGAATTCAAATACAACATACCAGCGCCATAGTTGATTTCCACCGAAGCTTCTGTTGTATTGTCTTTGAAAGGCGAAGAAAACTCCTGCGTTTCCACATCTTCTTCCATCAAAAGTTCCGAAGTCATTTCATCTGATAAATCTTCATTTCCATTGACTTCATTGCAATAAATCAGACTTGAAATTATAATTATGACAACCACACAAACCGACTTCAACACCTTATTCAATGGCAACAGCGAAACACCGAATATTATTATGAATACTGGCCAGAATTTAGCCAGTTCTTCCCATACTATTTTTAAATCGAAGAACGTCACCAACAAAGCGATTATTCCTATTGTGATGAGAATTATGCCTCCAATGAGACCATCATCTCTTTTGTTTTTATTATCTTCCATGATTTATATTTTTATTTAGACGCATCTCTACCTAACTCCTAATTCCTAACTCCTAACTCCTAATTAGTTAGACGCATCGACAATAATATTGTTTATTTCATCGGTATTGTCGACACGTCCTACAATAAATTCCTCATACTCCTAACTCCTAATTCCTAACTCCTAACTAATCAGACGCATCAATGTGTGTTTATATTTCAGGAAACATTGAACGTCTCTACTTCTTACTTGATGTAATAATCATCACAACGCCAATAGCAACTAAGATAAGAGGCCACAATTTCCACACCCAATTGATTGGGATGAAGTTATTTATTAAAAACAATAATCCTATTAAAATAACGAAAGAACCAGCCAAAACCGATTTCACTTTTGACTCTGACTTCGACACTGACTCTGACTGTTGGCTGTTGACCGTTGACCGTTGACTGTTGACCGTTGTCTGTTGTCCCTCTACCGGAAGCACGATCCATAAAATGATGTAAAGCCAGAAACCGAAGCTAGCGAACATAAACGCTATCACGAAAGCGATTCTCACGAGAGCCACGTCAAGGCCAAAGAACTCTGCCAATCCGGAACACACGCCGCCGATTACTCTATTCATCGAGTTGCGACTAAGTTTTCTATTTTCCATAATATTTAAAATTAAAACTCTTACTGCAAAATATTATTAGATGGCACCACCAGCCATAAAAGAAGGTATAAACCGCCGCCGACACCTGCAAATAAAAACGATGCGGCGAACAACACTCTGACCAAAACTACGTCAAGGTTGAAATAATCTGCCAATCCAGAGCAGACGCCGCCGAACACTTTATTGAAGACATTTCGTCTAAGTACCTTATTTCCACTCATTTTTATTTAATTTTAATCGTTGTTTTTTCACTTAAAATATCACTTTCAAAAATAACAAAAAAAGTTGAAAATTGAAAACCGAAAATTGAAAGTTTTTTTTTGGCTGTTGACCAATGACTTTTTGCTCTTCGGTTCATTCTTAATTCATAAGGCGTTGCCTTACGTTAAATATATTTTGCCTTTCAGGGCTCAAGGCTCACAGCTCATCACTCACAGCATAAGTTTTTTTTAATAAAAGGTGTTTGCTATACCAAAAGAATTTGTTACATTTGCAGAATTAGAAAATTCAGTAAAAAAAAATAATAACAAAATCAAATAATAACATAATGAAAAAGATTTTATTACTTGGAGATGAAGCCATTGCACAAGGCGCTATCGACGCTGGTCTTTCAGGTGTTTACGCTTATCCAGGCACACCATCAACAGAGATCATGGAATTCATCCAAGGCTCAAAAGAAGCTAAAGAATTAGGC
>JAZOSK010000029.1:0-1039 GCA_045657145.1 Bacteroidales bacterium
TGCCGCTGAACGCCTTGATCAATTACAAGATCCGGAATTGAGCATTCATCAGGCCATGGAAGACTATAAACGTTTGGGATATTCTGACAATTGGATAAACCAGCGTTTAAAAAGTATCGAAATACGGAAAGACCTGACGGATCAATGGAAACTTCACAACGTAGAAGAAGGAATACAGTATGCCACGCTGACTGACATCATCTATCAGACTTGGGCGGGGAAAACCGCCAAGGAATACAAACATTTCAAGGGACTCAAGAAAGAGAACTTACGCGACAACATGACGAATGAAGAATTGGTACTCAATATGTTGGCAGAACTTTCTACTACCAGCATAACCAAAGCCAAAGACCCACAGAACTTGGAAGAGAACATGCAATGCGCTACTGAGGGCGGCGAAGTGGCACGAGTAGCCCGTGAACAACTTGAAGCGAAAACTGGTAGAGCAGTCGTTTCACCTCTTTCTGCCAAACGCTTTTTCGAAGAACAAAATCCAAAAGATGAAATCGAGAAGTCTAAATAACAAAACAAGTCAAGTAAATTATTGAATAAAAGACAATGACATAAAAATATGAAAAAAACTTTATTTCTAATAATCATTTCACTTGTAATATGTGAACATTCCATTTGCCAAATCGCAAGTCAGAACAAGTACAATAAGACTCATCCGCTATCGATTATCTGGAAAGAAATGCGCTACAATTTTGCTTTTCCAGAAAAACTGAACGACATTAATCTTGACAGTTTATACTTGGCATATCTACCTCTTCTTGAAAACGCTCAAGACAACTATGATTTTTATAGGGTTTTAAGTTCCTTCATGTCACATTTTGATGAAGCGCATACCCGCATCATCGCTCATAACAACATTTCTGATGTTCCTCCCATTGAAACGACCAATTGGGGAACAGACATATTCGTAAAGAACATTTCAGAAAAGATAGCCAAAAGGATTCCTGTGGATAGTCGAATCATATCCATCAATGATTGTCCCGTTATGGAATATCTGAAAGATTCAGTCATGCCTTACATCGGTGCA
>JAZOSK010000030.1:0-4325 GCA_045657145.1 Bacteroidales bacterium
ATGCCGTTGTCTCCTTCTTTTACCATCTCTACTGCGGTGTCAACGGCTTGCAAAAGGTCGTGTTCGTTGATGCCTGCCAAGATGAAGCAGCCTTTATCCAACGCCTCAGGACGTTCTGTCGATGTTCTTATACATACTGCAGGGAACGAATGTCCAACACTTGTGAAGAACGAGCTCTCTTCTGGCAATGTTCCTGAGTCTGACACAACAGCGAAAGCATTCATCTGCAAGCAGTTGTAATCATGGAATCCTAACGGTTCGTGCTGGATGACTCTTGAATCCAATTTGAATCCTGATGCAGCTAATCTGTTGCGCGAACGTGGATGGCAACTATATAATATAGGCATGTCGTATTTCTCCGCCATTCTGTTGATGGCTGTAAACAATGACGTGAAATTCTTCTCCGTATCAATGTTCTCTTCACGGTGTGCAGATAATAAAATATATTTTCCTTTTTCTAAGCCCAATCTTTGATGTACATCGCTTGCTTCAATGTCTGCCAAATTGTTGTGCAGCACTTCTGCCATAGGAGAACCGCTGACGTAAGTACGTTGTGGAGCAACGCTGCTTGCATTTAAGTATCTTCTTGCGTGTTCTGAGTAACAGATATTCACGTCGGAGATGATATCGACAATACGACGGTTGGTTTCTTCTGGAAGACACTCGTCGAAGCATCTGTTACCTGCCTCCATGTGGAAGATAGGAATGTGTAAACGTTTTGCTCCAATAACGCTCAGACATGAGTTGGTGTCGCCAAGGACCAATACTGCGTCAGGTTTTATCTGTACCATCAGCTTATAGCTCTTGTCGATGATGTTTCCCATAGTTGCGCCGAGGTCGTCACCTACTGCGTCTAAATATACTTCCGGATCAGCTAATTTCAAATCTTTAAAGAAAACACCGTTAAGATTATAATCATAGTTTTGACCTGTATGAGCAAGAACCACGTCAAAATATTTTCTACATTTATTTATTACTGCTGCAAGACGAATGATCTCTGGACGAGTACCGACTATAATCAAAAGCTTCAATTTACCATTTTCGGCAAATTTGACACTATTATTAGTTTTAGTATTCATAATCATGTTCTATTTGACCACAGATTGCTCAGATTACTCAGATGTTCGTATAATCTGTGCAATCTGTGTAATCTGTAGTTTCTATTATTCAATTTACATAACGTTCATATCTTAAAGATGTCTCACCAAAATTGATTAGTAAAGAATGTTCTAATCCAGAAGCATGCAAATAATTTATTACTTGTGCTCTATGAATATCATCTAATTCTTTTACAGCTTTCAGCTCAACGATATACTCGTCATAACATACAAAATCGGATTGAAATACATGTTGTAGTTCAACACCTTTATATGCGATTTTAAACATCTTCTCTCGTTCATACGGAATGTTACGACGTTTAAATTCAACTTCCAAGGCATCTTGATATACTTTTTCCAAAAATCCAGCACCAAGTATTTTGTGAACTTCCATACATGCTCCAATAATGGCATAAGACTTTTTGTCTCTTTCTTTTAATCCAAATTCTTTTAATAAATCCATGTTTCAATAAATTTTGGTAAAAATTATTTCTATTTAACCACAGATTGCTCAGATTACTCAGATGTTTGTATAATTTGTGTAATCTGTGTAATCTGTGTAATCTGTGGTTCTATACTATCTCAAAATAAGTGTCAGGTCTGTTAGGGTCGAACGCTTCGTTGGCCCACATTACCGTTACAAGGTTTTCGGTTTCTGAAAGGTTAATGATGTTGTGTGTATATCCTGGGAGCATGTGGATAGCTTCAATCTTGTCACCGTTCACTTCAAATTCTATTATCTCGTCAGAGTCGATTTTGCGTTCTTGAATAAGTCCGTGACCTGCAACGACGATGAAGAATTCCCATTTTGTATTATGCCAATGCTGACCTTTTGTGATTCCTGGTTTTGAGATATTGATAGAGACTTGTCCAACATTTACCGATTTAAGAAGTTCTGTAAAACTGCCTCTGTCGTCAACGTTCATCTTCAAAGGGAAAGCTACTTTCTCTTTTGGAAGATATGATAGATATGTAGAATATAATTTCTTGGCGAAAGAATTATATGGAATCTCTGGAATTATCAGTGTTTGAGGTTGTTCTTTGAATGACTCCAATAAGTCAACTATTTCTCCGAGTGTGACTTTATGGGTAATAGGAGCAGCGCAGTATCTGCCGTTTTCGGTCAAGATTGTATCAACGCCGTCAAATTCGCAATGATGTTCTTCACCTTTTAATACTGCTATCATTTCTTCAACTAAATCGTCAATATAGAGAAGTTCTAATTCAGTGCTTCTGTCGTTCACCTGAATCGGCAGATCATTGGCAATATTATTACAGAATGTAGCAACGGCTGAGTTATAATTAGGACGACACCATTTACCGAATAAGTTCGGGAAACGATATACAAGAACTTTCGCAGCTGTTTCTTCTGAATATTGGAACATCAGCTCTTCACCGGCTTTTTTGCTTTTGCCATATTCTGACGTACCGAAACGTCCTGCCAATGTAGCTTGAATGGAACTGCTTATCATCACAGGACAATTGTTTTTATATTTCTTTAATGTGTCGAGTAATGTAGATGCGAAACCGAAATTGCCTTGCATGAACTCCTCTTGGTTCTGAGGACGATTAACGCCTGCAAGGTTAAATACGAAATCGCAGTCACGGCAATATGCGTCGAGTTCTTCAATGGTGTTGTCGATGTCATATTCATAAATGGCATCAATGGTTATATCGCCATAACAACGAGCTTTGCCGTCTTTTATGTTTTTAAGTTGAGCCACAAGGTTTTTACCTACGAAACCTTTAGCACCTGTCACTAATATCTTCATAATATATCGTTTTCTGAAATCGGCTGATAAGGACCTTCCTTGACTTCAAAAATTACAGAACCACTCTCCAATACTTCCAAAGTATGCCAAGTGCCTTTAGGAATGTGTACTCCGAAAGTTCCTTCTTCTTGGCAAATGACAAATCTGTCTGTCATATTTTTATCGTCATCATAGAATATCACTTCTATTTTGCCACGAACTAAAATATAAGTCTCGTCAGTATTCTGATGACGGTGTATTGGCAGAACAGTTCCCGGTTCCAATGCGTTGAACAATCTCTGCACTTTACTATCTAACGAATCATGCAGATTATGATTCATCCTCAGACGAGGGCTCTTCTTTGCCTTTTGAGTTATTGAGTCTAAAAGCTCCTTATCTAATTTCATAATTATTCTGATCTTATTTCTCTTGCTTTGCTTCTTGGCTGTAAACCTAAATCTTCACGGATGAAACGCAATTTAAGAAGAAGCTCTTTCATGCCTTCAACATCCAAGCGAGCCGTGTTGTGTGAATGATAATCTTCAATCTTTGTAATTTCTTCATTGCCATCTGTGAAGAATTTATCGTAGTTAAGGTCTCTATTATCGCAAGGAATACGATAATAACCACCCATATCGATTGCTTTTGCCATTTCCTCACGAGTTACGAGAGTTTCGTATAACTTTTCGCCATGACGAGTGCCGATGACTTTAACTTCTGTTTCACCGTATTTTGGGTCAACTTTAGCGTATGTCTGTTTCAATGCTTCAGCCAAGACATCAAGAGTAGCTGCAGGAGCTTTTTGTACGAAGAGGTCACCGTTTTCGCCATGAGTGAAGGCATAGATAACCAAATCGACAGCATCATCGAGAGTCATCATGAAACGTGTCATGTTAGGATCTGTGATTGTGATAGGCTTGCCTTGTTCCATTTGCTCAACCCATAAAGGAATGACAGAACCGCGTGAAGCCATGACATTACCGTAACGAGTGCAGCAGATTGTAGTCTTGGCGTTTTGTCCAAGCTCGCGACCTTTAGCTATTGCCACCTTTTCCATGAGAGCCTTTGAGATACCCATTGCATTGATAGGATAAGCAGCTTTGTCAGTAGAAAGTACAACGACATTTTTTACATTATGTTCTATTGCAGAAAGAAGAACATTATTAGTTCCGATTACATTTGTCATTGTGGCTTCCATCGGGAAGAACTCGCATGAAGGCACCTGTTTAAGAGCTGCAGCGGCGAACACATAGTCAACGCCGCGCATCGCGACATCCACAGACTCCCTGTTGCGGACATTGCCGATATAGAACTTGACCTTTGAAGCCTGCTCCGGATACTGGGCCTGCAGATGATGGCGCATGTCATCTTGTTTTTTCTCATCGCGAGAGAAAATCCTAATTTCTTTAATATCGCTATCTAAAAAGCGACGCAACACAGCATTACCGAATGAACCAGTACCGCCAGTGATTAAGAG
>JAZOSK010000031.1:0-4797 GCA_045657145.1 Bacteroidales bacterium
CTCACGTTCAACTCCACGTATCAAACCTTTCGTAGAAGGTAAAGGCTGGGAATTCGACGTTTTATTAGACGTTAACAAAGACTTAGCAAGAGCTATGAACGTAAGCAATCCTCCTCACACATTCTTATTCGACGGTAACGGTAAAATGGTTTACCAACACACAGGTTACTTCGAAGGTGCTGAAGACGAACTTTACGAAGAAATTTTGAAACTTGTTGAATAATAACGAAATTCTCTAAACAATGAGACGCTTTTTATTATTATCGGCACTAGTATTATGTGCTACAGGTTTGTTCGCTCAGATTGAAAACTCACAAGTTAACGGTAGTTTTCAAATCGACGGACAATATTATATGTTAGATGCTCCTATTGGCATTGAAACAGTTAATGATAAATTCGGCATCAATGGCTTTGGTAAGATTAACTATTCATTAGGTAATTTCACAGCAGGTCTTCGTTATGAAGCATACTTGCCTCCGATGTCAGGTTTTAAAGGCGAATTACAGGGTTGCGGAATCGCTAACTATTACGCATCATACGACAACGGAACAGTGGGAGTAACACTTGGTGATATTTATGATCAATTCGGTAATGGCTTTATATTCAGAACATACGAAGAATGGTCATTAGGATTCGACAACTCACTTCGTGGTATGAGAGCTATTTATCGTCCTACAGAAGGCGTTACTTTGAAAGCCATCTATGGTAAACAAAGATTTTATTGGAATTCATATGCAGCTTCAGAAAAAAGAGGCATCGTTCGCGGTATCGATGGCGAATGGGATCTTAACCAAAGCATCAGCGCAATGAATGACTCTAAATTCAGAGCAACATTAGGCGGTAGCTTCGTAAGCAAATATCAAAAAAATACCAATACAACTTATTACATTCCTGAAAATGTTGGTGCTTTCGATGGCCGTATCAATTTAGGCTATGGCAGATTCGCTTTCACAACAGAATATGCATACAAGATCAATGACCCATCATTCTTTAACAACTATATCTATAAAGAAGGTCAAGCAATCTTGTCATCATTATCATATTCACAAAAAGGCTTTGGCGTTATCGTACAAGTTAAACGCGTCGACAATATGAGCTACAAGTCAGATTATCTCGGAAAAGAAAATGATTTAGACATCAACTTCATTCCACCAATCAACTACACTCATACACACAGCCTTCCTGCAATATATTCATATGCAACACAACCTCTTGGTGAAATGGCAATGCAGGTTCAAGTCAACTACACAATTCCAAAGAACACTATCATCGGTGGTAAATACGGAACAAAAATCACAGCCGACTTCAGCCAAGTAAACGATATCAAGAGAGTATATTTTGAAAATGAAGTTGATGGCGGTTATAACGGAACATTGGGTTACACTTCACCATTCTTTGGCGTTGGCGACAATGTCTTCTATCGCGACTTTAATATCGAAATAGAAAGACGTCTTAACAAAAAATGGAAACTTATAGCTCAATACATTAACTTGTTATATGATATGGAAGTTATTGAACAACATATTGGCGCTCCTGAAGTAAAAGCTAATATCGCTTTCGTTGACGTAACCTACAGAATCACAAACAAGCAAAGCATCCGTTTTGAATTACAACATCTTTGGGACAATATCAACAAAAACAATTGTGAAGGTTATTTAGACGATATTGCACATCACCCAGATAACTACAAGAAAAGAGGTAATTGGGCAGCTGCTTTAGTAGAATATAGCATCGCTCCAAAATGGTTCTTCTCAATAGCCGACAAATATAACTATGGCAATCCAATGGCTGATTATCGCGACCATTATTACACAGCATCTGTTGGTTTCATTAAAGAATCAACAAGAATAACTCTCACAGGCGGTCGTCAAAGCGAAGGTATGGTTTGCGTTGGCGGTGTTTGTCGCGTTGTTCCAGCTTCAAGCGGTTTCTCATTATCAATTACAACATCATTCTAAATAAGTTAAAAGATGAAAAAGATATTAAGTATATTAGCAGTTTCATTCTTTATGATAGGAATGGTTGCATGTGATAAAATTGAAGGCGATTATTTCAAGCCAAATAACGAAGGTAATGATACAATACCTTTGTCAGACGATGATGTCAACCATTGGCAAAATAAGAAAGTCGTTCTTTTGGAAGACTTTACAGGTGTAAAATGTGTCAACTGTCCTAAAGCTGCTGTTTTGGCAAGTGAATTGCAAACTCAATATGGTCATCAGTTGGTCGTTATGGGTGTACACGCTGGAGGTTATGCTAACCCAGTGGGTGGTTTCCCTGACTTTACAACAAAAGAAGGAGAAGAATGGAATACCACATTCAAATTCAATAGCTATCCTATAGGAACAATAAATCGTCAATACAACGGAAGTACATATGGATATGCTTCTGCACAATGGTCAGACGCTGTGGCTGAAGCTGTTGAAGGTCAACCAGACATCAGATTGTTGTCAGCAGTGAAATATAACGATGCAAATAGAGAACTTAAAGTTACTGTGTATTCTAAGTTCTTAAAAGAGTTCTCAGACAAATACAATCTCACTGTATGTTTGATGGAAGACAATGTCTTTGGAAAACAATTAGGCGATGGTGGCGGTGATAATTATCAACATCGTCATGTGTTCCGCGGAACTTTGAACGGTACTTGGGGAACAGAACTCAACGAAGACATCATTGCTCCTGATACGGAAATTATCAAGAATTATACTTTCAAAGTAAATGAGTCATTCAATATTGATAATTGCTATATCGTAGCTTATGTCTATTTGAGAGATTCTTATGAAATCCTTCAAGTAAATGAAAAGAAGATAAAATAAGCTGTCAGCAAATAGCTGTTAGCAATCAGTAAAGGAGTCGTAAAAATTGCGACTCCTTTTTTATTAAAGTTTTATAAAGCTGACAGCTGATAGCTAAAAAAACTTTAGCCTTTAGTCTTTAGTCTTTAGTCATTTTTTTTATCTTTGCAAAAAAGCATAACAATATGAATCCAATAGTAAGTATTATCATGGGAAGCACTTCAGACCTTCCTGTTTTAGAAGCTGGCATCAAGTTTTTGGACGAGATGGGTATTCCATTTGAAATGAATGCCTTGAGCGCACACCGCACTCCAGAGTTAGTTGAAGAATTTGCACGCGGCGCACAAGCACGTGGCATTAAAGTCATCATCGCCGCCGCTGGTATGGCAGCTCACCTCCCAGGCGTCATCGCCGCTATGACTCCAATACCAGTCATCGGTATCCCAGTGAAGACTAACATGGAGATGGACGCTCTCTTCTCAATAGTACAAATGCCTCCTGGAATCCCAGTAGCTACAGTAGGTATCAACGCTTCTCTTAATGCTGCTATACTCGCGGCTCAAATCCTTGCAACAGCCGACGCTGAGATAGCTCAAAAAGTAGTCGACTACAAAGAAGGTCTAAAGAAAAAAATCGCTAAGGCAAACGAAGACCTTAAAGAGATAAAATATAAGTTTAAAACTAATTGATGTAAGCTATGAGCCTTGAGTTGTGAGCCACGAGCAGTGCTTGTCTCGAAAGCTCTTTGCTCATAGCCCATAGTTCATTGCAAAACATGGAAAATCAAGACGACAAACGGCTTCTTATAGCCAGCACAATCATACCGATAATATTAGTAGCGCTGATGTGGCTGGTGAAAATCATTGAGACCGTTTTTCATCTTGATTTTTCTTTTCTTGGTGTGAAGCCTGTCAGCCCTGAAGGCATACCAGGAATCATTCTCTTTCATTTTATACACGGCGACTGGGAACATCTCTTCGCAAATACTTTCCCGATGCTCGTTTTAGGAACTTCCTTGTATTATTTCTATCGTCCTTTGGCAAACAAGATACTCCTTATATTAATATTATCCGTCGGATTATTGACATGGTGCGGAGCACGTAGCGGCGTTCATATAGGAGCCAGCGGCTTGGTGTATGGACTTACCTTTTTCCTCATGCTGAGCGGTTTTATAAGAAGAAACAAAAGGCTGATAATAATATCTTTAGTAGTGGTGTTTTTATATGGCAGTCTCGTATGGGGTCTTTATCCCAAATACGCCATAGAAAACAACATCTCATGGGAAGGACATCTCAGCGGCTTCGTGATGGGAATAGTGCTTGCGATATTTTATAAGAATGAAGGACCGCAAAGAGACTCTGACTCTGACTCTGACTTTGACACTGACACTGATATTGACACTGACATTGATATTGACACTGACATTGACGATATAGATCCAGAGACGCAGAGACCGTATTGGGACGTGCCCGAACCTGATAAAGACGAGTTGACAGTCAGATATAGATTTAGAAGATAAAGAATTTTTTCTTGTTTTTATCAAAAAACAAGTAATATTGCACGTTGCAAACATTAAAATATAAATAACATGTTAAAATTAAAAAAATTATTATTGTTAGCAGGTGCTTTAATTTTGGGCACATCCCTCTTCGCACAAGACGTACAGAAAGATAGGAAATTGTTTTTAGGCGCAAACTTTGGAGTTGGTTTTGGCCAACGACAGCATAAAAGCATTGGCTATTTGGGCATACCATATACACGCACAAGTGACTTTATTCCTTTTAAAGGAGGAATTGACATAGCATATGAAGCCATTGAAGACATTTCCATAGGTGTATATAGCGCAATAGGAACCGATTCTAGAAAAGAATACCAACTCTTTGATTTAGGAGCCTTGCTTTTAGTCGGTATAAACGAGTCTTCATCATTGATTCTCGGAGCGGGCGCTCACTCTATTGATTATAAATACAACGGCGGCAGTTTTAGATTAGGCGTTTTAACT
>JAZOSK010000032.1:0-2069 GCA_045657145.1 Bacteroidales bacterium
TGCTGAATGTCTCGTTTACAAAGCTGCATATCTGGAAGACACTGGCAAGCCTTTCTCAAAGGAAGCTGCTATGTGTAAGCTGAATGCTTCTGAAAATGCTAGATTCGTAACTAACCTGGCTCTGCAGATCCACGGTGGATACGGATACATGAAGGATTACCCTCTCGAAAGAATGTACAGAGATGCTAAGATCACTGAAATCTACGAAGGTACTTCAGAAGTTCAAAGAATGGTTATCGCCGGTAATTTATTTAAATAGGAGGGAAGTAATATGAATATAGTAGTATGTATTAAACAAGTTCCAGATACAACAGAAATTAAGATTGACCCGGTCAAAGGTACTTTGATTCGTGACGGCGTTCCAAGCATCATGAACCCAGACGATAAAGGCGGCCTCGAACTCGCTCTCAGAATGAAAGACAGCTGCGGCGCTAACGTAACAGTCATCACCATGGGTCCTCCACAAGCAGAACTCATCTTGAGAGAAGCTATGGCAATGGGCGCAGACAGAGCAATCTTATTGACAGACAGAAAATTCGCAGGTGCTGACACATTGGCAACATCATACGCTTTAGCAGGCGCAATGAAGACAATGGACTACGACCTCATCATCGCAGGTCGTCAAGCTATCGACGGCGACACAGCACAGGTAGGTCCTGAGATGGCAGAACACTTAGACATCCCACAAGTATCATACGTCATCGACGCACAACGTTTGGAAAACGGCAATCTTCTCGTTAAGAAAGAAAGCGAAGAAAGCATCCAGACATTAGAAGTAGAAGGCAAATGTCTCCTCACGGTCTTGGCATCAGCATTCGACGCACGTTATATGACAGTATCAGGCATCGTTGAAGCTTACGACAAAGAAGTAGAAATCTGGTCAGCAGAAAAGATCGACGTCGATGAAGCAAAATTAGGTCTCAAAGGCTCACCAACAAAAGTGTTCCAATCATTCCCTAAAGCGATGAAGGCTCCAGGTGAAGTACACGAAGTAAGCGAAGAAGAAGCTGTAGAACTTATTGTTAATAAACTTAAAGAGAAACATATTATCTAAAAGGAGAAGTTATGAATATTCAAGATTATAAAAACGTATTCGTATTCGCTGAACAACGTAACGGCGTGATTCAACCAGTAGCTTTCGAACTTTTAGGTAAAGCACGCGACTTGGCTGACTCACTCGGCGAAAAAGTAGTTGCAATGTTACTCGGTTACAACGTAAAAGACCAAGCACAGAAACTCATTGAGATGGGTGCTGACGAAGTCCTCGTTGCCGACTGTCCAGAGTTGAAAGACTATATCACAGAGCAATACTCACAAGCAGCATATCAAATCATCACAGAATACAAACCAACAATCGTTCTTTACGGTGCAACAACAATCGGTCGTGACCTCGCTCCACGTCTCGCAGCAAGATTGAACACAGGTCTCACAGCAGACTGTACAAAACTCGAAGTTGCTGACACAGAAGCAGGCGACAAGCAATTCCGTATGACACGTCCAGCATTCGGCGGTAACTTGATGGCGACTATCGTATGTCCAAACAACCGTCCACAGATGTCGACAGTACGTCCAGGCGTTATGCAGAAACGTCAACGTGAAGAAGGCAGAGCAGGCGTTGTCACAATGTTCGCACCTAAGTTCGACACAGCACGTTTCAAAGTAAGACTTGTTGAGACAGAGATGAAATCTTCAAGCAAGGAAGACATCGCTGACGCTAAGATTTTGGTATCAGGCGGTCGTGGCGTGAAGAACGCAGAAGGCTTTGAAAAGTTACAAGCATTGGCAGACACATTAGGCGGCATGGTAGCATCATCACGCGCTATGGTTGACGCTGGCGTTGTCGGACACAACATCCAAGTAGGTCAGACAGGTAAGACTGTACGTCCTGAGTTGTATGTAGCATGCGGTATCTCTGGCGCTATCCAACACTTAGCAGGTATGGAAGAATCAGGTTACATCATCGCTATCAACAAAGACAAGTACGCACCAATCTTCAGCGCAGCCGACTTAGGCATCGTTGGTGACTTACACAAGATTGTTCCAATGTTGAACGAAAGAATCAAGAAAGA
>JAZOSK010000033.1:0-43871 GCA_045657145.1 Bacteroidales bacterium
GTTGGAAGCCATGATATCTTGTTAGAATTTGGAGATTCGAAGTGTATCGTATAGATAGGCTGTTTTATGCTTGAATTACTAATGGTCTTGACATTAGATGTTATTTCTACACCGTCGTTGCGTTTAATGACCAATTTATAATTCTCGTTTTCCAACAATTTTCTTGTAGTGTAATAAAGACCTTGATTCATTCCAGAATAGAATAATGCATCTGGGTCATACGGCTTATAAAGAGAGCATGTGTCCATGACTGTCGATGTTACGATATTAGGCATGTCAGCGAATTTTCCTATTAACTGAACATCTAATTTATAGTCATAATTACTGTTGTTATAAACCGGGGCGTTATCTACTGCGTTACCGATAAATGATTTGGTGATTTTGATGTAGTTGGTATCGGCGTCAACATCCAAATATCCATAAACTACTGTTGTTTCTTTTCCTTCTTCAAATATATTGACGTCAGTCTCGCATGAATTTAATGCGAACATTGAAGTTATCAAAAAGAGTATGAAATAGAAATTATTTTTTTTCATTTAAATATGTTTTGAGAATGGCAAAGATACTATTTTTTTACATATTTTTGCTTTTTAAAATAAAAGAAATGTATTTATCGCATAACGTATCTTTAGTAACGACTCACGTCCTTCAAAACATGAAGAACAATGGTGAGAAAATTGCCATGCTGACAGCATACGACTACTCGATGGCAAAGATTTTAGACGAATCAAACATTGATATTATTTTAGTTGGCGACAGTGCTTCCAACGTGATGGCAGGTTACAAGACCACCTTGCCTATCACTTTGAACGAGATGATTTATCACGCATCATCAGTATGTCGCGCAGTGAAACGTTCTTTCGTCGTCGTCGACTTACCATTCGGAACATACCAAGGCAACTCAAAAGAAGCTTTAAATTCAGCCATCCGCATCATGAAAGAATCAGGAGCTAATGCTGTTAAGATGGAAGGCGGACGCGAAATCCTAGAGTCTGTGGAACGTATCATCAGCGCTGGCATTCCAGTAATGGGTCACCTCGGTCTCATGCCACAAAGCATCAACAAATTCGGAACATATATCGTTCGTGCCAAAGAAGACGAAGAAGCGCAACGTCTCCGTGAAGACGCACTATTATTACAAGAAAAAGGTTGCTTCAGCATAGTGTTAGAAAAAATCCCTGCAGCTCTCGCAACAGAAGTCACACAGTCGTTGAGAATTCCTACAATAGGCATCGGCGCCGGCTCTGGAACAGACGGACAGGTTCTCGTTTTGCACGACATGCTTGGTATCAGCAACGACTTCTCTCCTCGTTTCTTAAGAAGATATAACAACCTTTACGATGGAATAAAAAATTCCGTTCAGGCTTATATCAATGATGTGAAAGACATCAACTTCCCTAACGAACACGAGCAATATTGATATGAGAAAACCTTTAGAAGAACGTATATTGTTTGAAGACAACCATCTCCTTGTTGTCAATAAATTGCCTTCAGAAATCGTTCAAGGCGACAAGACTGGCGATGTTTGTCTTCTCGATGACGTCAAATCATATATCAAAGAAGCTTATAACAAACCTGGCAACGTATTCGCTGGTTTGGTGCATCGCATCGACCGTCCTGTCAGCGGCGCTGTCATTTTTGCCAAGACAAGCAAGGCTTTGAGCCGCATGACAATAAAAGTCAAGGAACGTGAATTCAGCAAGACATACCTCGCCATCGTGAAGAACAAACCACCACAAGAAGCTGGCGAATTGTCAGATTATATGATCAAAAACGAGGCACAAAACAAATCGTATATCGTTAGTTCAAATACTAAAGGAGCCAAGTTGGCACAGCTAAGATATCGTGTCATCGGCAGTTCAGATTCTTATTATCTCCTTGAAATTGAACTCCTCACAGGTCGCCACCATCAAATCAGGGCGCAGCTGTCACACATGGGATGCCCTATCAAAGGCGACTTGAAATACGGATTCCCTCGCTCAAACCCAGACGCTTCTATCAGCCTCCACGCTTATAAAGTCAAATTTGAACATCCAACATTGAAGACTCCAATCGAGATAAAAGCACCGAAACCAAACGGCATGCCGTGGGACGCTTTTGAATTTTGACCATTGACCATTGACTATTGACTGTTGACTAAACAATGGTCAAAAGTCAATAGTTAAAAAAATAACTCCTAATTCCTAACTCCTAACTCCTAATTAAAAAATTCGTATCTTTGTAAGCTAAATAATTACGTATGTACGCTTTATTCAAAAAAGAGATAAGTAACTTCTTAAATTCTCTCATAGGAATAATGGTGATTGTCATTTTCTTGTTGATCACTGGTTTATTCTTATGGGTTTTTCAAAGTGATTTCAACATCATGACTTTCGGCTATGCCAATTTGGACAGCCTTTTCATTCTCGCACCTTGGGTGTTTTTATTTTTAGTTCCAGCCGTTACGATGCGTAGCTTTGCAGAAGAGAAACGCACAGGAACAATGGAGATGTTATTCACCAAGCCTTTATCCGACTGGCAGATAGTCCTCGGCAAATATTTCGCAGGCGTCGCCTTGGTGGTTTTAGCTCTTATTCCAACATTGATTTATTTCTTCTCAGTATATCGTCTGAGCCAGCCAGTCGGGAACGTGGATGTTGGCGGAATCTGGGGTTCATATATCGGGCTCTTCTTCCTGAGCGCGACATTCGTATCAATAGGATTGTTCTGCAGTTCAATAACCAACAACCAAATACTCGCATTCTTGCTATCCGTGTTCTTATGCGGATTCTTATACATCGGCTTCGATATGATTTATTCGATGGCATTGTTCGGAAAAGTGGATTTATTCATACAGCATCTCGGAATGTCGTCGCATTACAGCTCATTAAGCCGCGGCGTGATTGACACTCGCGACATACTTTATTTCATCAGCGTGATTGTTTTATTCTTGTCATCGACAAAATTAGTATTGTCAAGTCGTAAATGGTAAAAGGAGGAGTGATGAAAAACGAACGTAAAAATCTTAAAAAGAATCAGCTTATATCATTTGGCATCACTTTAATCGTCATTATTGCCATTAATATTATCGCTTCATTCGTCTACACTCGCTTCGATTTGACAAGCGAAAAACGCTACACACTTTCAGATACTTCTAAAGAGATTTTAAAGAACCTCGACGATTACGTCTATTTCAGAGTTTATCTTGAAGGCGACTTCCCTGCAGGCTTCAAGAAATTAAGAAAAGAGACAAAAGAAATGCTAGATGAGTTCAGAGCTTATAGCAAATTCGTCGACTATGAATTTATCAACCCATCAGAAAGCAACGACGCTGCTGAAAGAAATGAGACTTATAAGTTATTATACCAAAGCGGTCTCAATCCTACAGAAATAGCGATGCAGACTAAAGCTGGCGCTCAACAATTAATCATTTGGCCTTGTGCTTTGGTAAGTTACCAAGAAAAAGAGAAGCCTTTAGATTTACTCGACACTCATATCGGAGAATCTTCAAATCAAGTACTGAACAACTCAGCCCAAAACCTTGAATATAAGCTCATCAGTTCCATTAAAGAACTAGCACAAGAGAAAAGACCTAGCGTCGCTTTCATCGAAGGTCACGGCGAACTCAATGAGAACGAGGTTTATGACATCACACGAACTCTTCAAAAGAAATATAACGTAAAACGCATCAGCCTCGATGAACAGATAACATCGTTGAACAGCAGAACTGAGACTAACGACGACAACATCATAATCTCATCTAATTACGATGCCATCGTCATTGCAAAACCAACGAAGCCTTTCTCTGAAAAAGATAAGTTCATCATCGACCAATATGTCATGCACGGTGGAAAAATATTGTGGCTCATCGACCCTGTCTTCGCCACAATGGACAGCCTCCAGATGTCGGAATCGACAATAGGCAACACTTTAAACGTCAACCTCGACGACATGTTCTTCAAATACGGTTTACGTCTTAACAGCAACCTCCTCCTCGACCTTAACAGCGCAAAGATTGCATTGAGAACAGGACAGATGGGCGGACAGGCTCAAATCGAATATTACAACTGGTATTATTTCCCATTGCTCAACGCAGGTTCAAATAATAGCATAGTAAAAAATATAAATCCAGTAAAAGCCGATTTCATCAGTTCTATAGACCCAGTTATGTCAGACTCTGACGTTCAAAAGATACCTTTATTGAAGACATCTAATTACACCAATATCTCTAACGCGCCAGCATACATCACACTTGGAATGTTACGTCAAAAACCTGACCAACGTATGTTTTCACAAAAAAGTCAGAACGTTGCATATCTGTTAAAAGGCGAATTCGAGTCACTTTATGCAAACAGAATGACATCTGGCATAATGGAATCGAAAGAAATTGGATTTAAAAATATAAGCGAACCAACAGCTATGATTGTCGTTGCCGACGGCAATATCATTCGCAATCAGTTCCATATACCAAAAGGTTATCCGCTCCCACTTGGCTTCGACCAATACACACAAATCACATACGGCAACAAAGACTTCATCGAAAACGCCATCAGTTATCTCGTCGATGGAGAAGGTCTTATAGAAATAAGGTCACGCGAATTAAAGATACGCCTCCTCGACATGAATAAAGTCAACAACGACGCACTCTTATGGCAAGTCGTAAATGTAATATTACCTAGTGCTATCATGGTAATATTGGGTTTCATTTTAGCATTTATAAGAAAAAGAAAATTTGCAAAATAATAAACATATGAAAAAGAATCGTTTAGCAATAATCATAACATCTTTATTAATCGTCATCGCCATTGTCCTAGTTTGGAACAACCGTTATCTTACAACATTACGTGGCGATGCTTACGACTTCACAGTACGCGACACCGCTTCTGTGACACGACTTTTCTTTGCAGACAAGAGCAATAATCAAGTGCTTTTAGAAAGAACAGATGAAGGCTGGAAAGTAAATGGCAAATACGACGCTCAGCCAACAATGGTCAACAATATGCTTTACACTCTCGACAGAATGAGAATCAAGATGCCAGTGTCGTTGGCAACACACAACAACGTCATCACACGTATGGCTGGAACAAACACAAAAGTGGAAATTTATCAAATCGTTCCTCGTATCAATTTATTCAACAAAGTCAAATTGTTCCCTCACGAGAAATTGACAAAGGTATTTTACATTGGCGACGTAACACAAGACAACAGCGGCACTTATGTTCTTAAAGAAGGAGCCGACAAAGCTTATATCGTTCACCTTCATGGCTTCAGAGGCTTCATCAGCTCACGTTTCAGCGCTAACCAAGAAGACTGGCGCGACCATAAAATCATCTCTGAAGACATAAGCAACATAGCTTCATTGAAACTGGAGTTCAACAACGACCCAAGAAATAGTTTCATCATTAACGAAAAAGCTCGCTATCAATACGAGATGAAACGCCTCAACGACGAATCTAATGTCGACATCGACACAATCCGCGTGCTCAACCTCTTGACATCATTCGGCGACGTACGCTTCGAGGCTTTCCTCACCGACATCACACAAGAACGCCGCGACTCTATCATCAATTCGCCTTATCAAGAAAGACTTACTCTCACAACAAAAGACGGAAAACAAGAAGTCATAAGAACATACACCATGAGAATCAATGCATCAGCATTCGGATTCACAGAAGACGACTGGGACGACGACCCTGACCATAAATACGCTTATATCGAAAATAACGACGAACTCGTCATGATACAAGACTTCGCTTTTGGAAAAATACTCAGACCTGCCGAATATTACGAAAAAGGCTACGTCGCTCCAAAACGCACCATCTACATAGAAGAGATGGAGGAAATCCCAAGCAGCACTCTTCCTTTTTAAGACTTTTTAGATTTACAATATTAAAGACGTCACTTCAACATTGTGGCGTCTTTTTTTTTGAATATCTACACCAGACACAAGCAATGTTTCATTACCATTATGAGGACTTTTTTCTAGAAACAAAAACATTTTATACAAACATCTGTTCTATAAGCAACTTTTTATTAAACTATTAATTTCTAAAAACCGACGACTCAAATGGGATATAACAGAGAACCTCATTATGAAAAAAACAACGACACTATTGATGACATTGCTGTTATCTGCAATCACAATTACTTCCTGCAACAAAGACGGAGTTTACAATCCTAAAGAAAAAATAGACAAGATATATGTCGATGCTGGCTCAGGAAGATATTTGTCTGAAGACTGGACATGGGACAACAAACAGCTCAAAACTATCAACTACTACAACTCTGAAGGCTCTATTGATTACACCGAAACTTTCACCTATACCGACAAGAGATTATCGCAAGTCGATAATCAAGAAGATGGAGAAACAGTAAAATACACTTATGAAAACAGACGACTTCAACAAGCTTCTTTCTATACAAACAACATCCTATATATGAATTGTATCTTTGAATATTACGACAACAAATTATCTGACATCAAAGTTACAATAACAGATATTGACAAAGGACTGAATGCCAAAGGCATAGCAAATCCACTTAAATATATCTTACCTAAACAATCTTTAGAATCTATCGAAAATGTCTTGAAGGAAAACCCAACAAGAAGCTTAATATATTTTGAAATAGATTTCGCATGGGATGGAAACAACATTTCTGAAATGGGAATAGAAATGGATGACGAATATGAAATGCTATATGTATTCGAATATGACAACAAATTGAATCCATTCCGTAATTTCTTAGGCTCTGACCTTGAAGAGACATTATCAGGACACGGCGTTTACAAGAGCAAAAACAATGTCGTAAGCTATACTTCTATCAAGACAGAAATGGGAATTACATTAACAGAATCACACTACATCAACTACACTTACGACGGCAGATTCCCTGTTACAAGAACCACCGACAATGTAACAGAATATTTTGAATACGAATAAATCACAATTCCATATCATGAATAAGAGATGCCAATTTTTTGACATCTCTTTTTTGTTTAAGACAAAAATATTTCATAATTTTACAATCTAAAATCGTGATATGAAAACTATAGCACTCGTTGCGCATGACGCAAAAAAAGACGACCTTCTGAAATGGGTCACAGAACACGCAGACAAACTTGTCGGAAACAACTTTTATGCAACAGGAACAACAGGCAAGATTTTGTCTGCCGTCTTGCCTAACATTAACAGATTGAAGTCAGGTCCTTTGGGTGGCGACCAACAACTAGGAGCTCTTATCTCTGAAGGAAAAATCGATTATCTCATTTTCTTCTGGGACCCTATGACAAGCCAGCCTCACGACGTCGACGTCAAAGCCTTGCTGCGACTCAGCGTGCTTTACGACGTGCCAACGGCTTGCAACCACGCTTCCGCCGACTTCCTGATAAACTCACAACTCTTCGGAACAGAATATAAAAGCATCCCTGAAGATTATTCCGATTACCTAAACAGAAGCATATAAAAAATCCCAGAAATCCAAAGGAGATTTGAACATTTTCAGAAGGAGATTTGAACATTTTTAGAGATAGAATTGAACATTTTTTATATATTTGCATTCTGAAAATAAAGACATTATGTATAAACGCTATCATTTTATAGAGTTAAAAAATCGCTTGTTAGAAAAGCGTAATAAAATACAAGTTTTATCAGGACCAAGGCAAGTTGGAAAGTCAACATTAATAAAACAAGTTTTAAAAGAAATAGATATACCATATTTATTTGTTACGGCTGACGATGTTCCATCCGATAATACTAGTTGGATAAATGAAACATGGAACTCAGCACGTTCTATGATGAAAATAAAAAAACAAGATGTTTTTATACTCGTAATTGATGAAATACATAAGATTAGAAATTGGAGTGAATCTGTAAAAAAGGAATGGGATACAGATACATTCAACGATTTGGAATTAAGAGTTGTTATTCTTGGTTCATCTCGACTATTGATAAAAGATGGATTAACAGAGTCTCTTACTGGAAGATATGAACTTATTCGGATGTCACATTGGAGTTATGCAGAAATGCGTGATGCTTTTGGTCTTAATCTTGAGCATTATATTTATTATGGTGGATATCCCGGAGGTGCATCATTCGTTAATAACGAAAGACGTTGGCGACAATATATGAAAGATAGTATTATCACTCCTGCGATAGAGAAAGACATCTTGATGACAAAGGTTATTTACAAGCCCCAACTAATGAAGCAATTGTTTGAATTAGGATGTACTTATTCTGGAGAAGAAATATCCCTTACCAAGCTGTTAGGTCAGCTTCAAGATGCTGGTAACGTAACAACACTTGCCAATTATCTCAACACACTTGATGAATCACGACTACTTTGTGGAATGCAAAAATATGCTAATGACAATGCTAGAAAATATAATTCAATTCCTAAAATTATGGTTTACAATACAGCTTTGCTTAGCGCATTGTCAAACAGCACTTTCGAAAAAACATTCACAGATTCTAAAGTATGGGGCAGATGGGTTGAAAGCTCAATAGGATCATATCTTCTAAACAAAGCTGACGAATTGGATTATAAGCTATACTATTGGCGTGAAAATAATAACGAAGTTGATTTTGTTATAGAACAAAACAAACAATGTATTGCAATTGAAGTAAAAAGCGGAAAACGAACAACTAATAGTGGCATGCCATTATTCAACAGTAAATTTCAACCTAAACATTCTTTTGTTGTTGGAAGTGGAGGCATTCCTATCGAAGATTTCTTGACATTAGATTTAGAAAATTTATTTGAATAAAAAATCCCTCCGCTAATCATTAACGGAGGGAATATTATTTAAAACAATAAACTGTCTACAATTTCTATATTTAATTAGTTTTTGCTCTTGCTCTTGAGACAACTAATTCAATTGTGTGACATTCATTTTTAACTCTCAAATAGCCTCCCCATTCGTAATATGAATTTTCCGCTTCATAAAGATAATCACCAGGTTTTAAATCGTAAAAGTTGGCACATTGATTAGCATCACATCCTGGATTTGAAGAATAATAACCTTCTATGTAACGATATTTATCATAGTCATAATCTTCAGCCCATAAATTGACCTCTACATTTTCTCCAACATCAACACTTGTCCAAAATGTAACATTACAAGTTGTTGGTTCTGGTGTTGGTTCTGGTGTTGGTTCTGGCTTACATGCTAAAAATGTTACAACAAACACTAACGATAACATCATCAATATCTTCTTCATAATTAAATCCTCCGTTATATCCCATTGAGCCATCGGTTTTAAATAAACAATTGATTTTTTTACAAAGGTATGATATTGTATTTCTTGCAAAATCCAAACGATAGTCCAAAAAGGGCAATGGTCCAAACTGGACCATTAGTCATTCAAGTTATCAGAATAATATTTGAAGAAGTCGTGGTTTAAAGCTTTCGAGATATGTAATAATTGCGCTGTGTCAATCACCATTTTTGAAAAGATTTTATTCACAGTCCGTGGTGTGACACCTATCTGTTCAGCAAGCCACGCATTAGTCTTAGCCTGTCGTCTCAATTCTTTACGAATTAAGTTACCAATATGAATTTCTTTCATAAACCTACATTTATCGCGCTGCCACCTACTATATAACAGACTTCCATCAAGGCACAAAAAAGTGGACTTTACATATCCACATTCTGAGGCCCTGAGATTGCCCATTATACCGGATAAGTAAGCCCACAATAGCGTAGGCATTTACAACTTATTCGCAGGTATAATTGTTCTAAAATTTCTCAGGTTTCAGAATGATACCGAATAAATAGCAAACACTATATTAAAATAATATGTTTATTTAATATTTCTTTCTCTTATATCTTATGTTTTATGATTAAATATTTGAGACGCAGCAATTACATATTGTATTTTAATGTGTAATTGATACGTCTCAACTCCTAACTCCTCACTCCTAACTAATTATTCTTCACAGCTTCTCCAATCGCTTTTCCTAAATTATAAAGTCTCTCGACATCTTCATCGCGATATGGTGCGCCTTTCACTTCAACTGATTCCATTGGACGTTGCCATTCGTTTTTGTCAGCAATGCCGTTGATATATTTCACACCGCCGCCGCCCCAGCTCATGCCGCCGAATACGCCGTAAACTTTATCTTTAGGCTTAAACTCTGTGAGTTCGTGCAACAACAATGTCATGTCTGGGAACACGCTACCGTAGTGAGCACAAGCGCCGATGATGCAGCCTTTATATTTCCAGATGTCGCTGATGATATGCGACACTTCTGTCTTAGAAACGTCATAAATCTTGATATTCTTCACGCCAGCTTCTGCCACGCCGCGAGCGATGATGTCGGCCATAAGTGCTGTGTTGCCATACATTGAACCATAAGCGATGACGACGCCTTCGTCGTTGCCACCTGTGCTCCATTTAACGTATCTGTCGAAAACCCATTGCAAGTTGCTGCGCCATACCAAGCCGTGTGAAGGAGCAATCATCTTGATTTCTACTGGTGCGAGTTTCTGAACAGCCTTCACCACTTGACTTGCAACCTTGCCGACGATGTTAGCATAGTAACGACGCATATCGTCTTCGTAGAAATCGAGGTTAGCTTCGTCGTCGAAGATGCAACCGTTGAGAGCTCCGAAGCCGCCGAAAGCGTCATTAGAGAATAATATCTTGTTTGTTTGTTCGTATGTCACCATTGATTCTGGCCAGTGAACCATAGGAACGGTGAAGAACTGAAGTGTGTGTTTTCCGAGGCATAAAGTCTCGCCGTCAGCAACGATTTTCTTGTTGTTCAATGGTCCGTAGAAAGCTTCGAGAGGTCCGAATGTCTTGGCATTTCCGATAACTTCAACATCAGGATATTCTTGAACGATAGCACGAACAGCGCCGCTATGATCAGGTTCGTCGTGGTTGATGACGAGATAATCAATCTTACGGTCGCCGAGAACGCTTTTTATTTTGAAGAGGAATTCAGCCATGAAGCTTACTTCCACTGGGTCGATGAGAGCTACTTTCTCATCAACGATGAGGTATGAGTTGTATGAAACTCCGTTAGGAAGTTCCATATGATTTTCAAATAATTCAGTTTTTCTGTCGTTGACGCCGACATAGAAAATGTCGTCTGTTAGTTTTATTTTTAACATATCAATATTTTGTTGGGTGGTTATTATTTCTGTTTTATCTTCTATTTTCTCAAATGCATCTTTGCCGTGTTTGCACAAAGGACAAATTATGTCATCAGGGAGGTTCTCATCTTCGTGAACCCATCCGCAAATCTTGCAATACCAGCCTTTTTTGCCGTTGTCTTTCTTAGGTTTGATATTGTTTTGATAGTAACTGTAAGTCAGTGATTCTTTATCTGATATAACTTCAGAATCAATCACATCGGCAAAGAACATGGTGTGCGTGCCCAAATCCTGATGGCTAACAACATGACAAGAGATGTATGAATTAGTATATTTAGGAATGTATAGAACATTATTTTTCGAACGATGTTCTTGTTTGCAGTCGATGAATTTATTGACATCTTTTCCGCTTTGGAACCCGAAATGTTCTATGACAGAGAAGGGAGTTTCTGTTGTCAGCATCGACAAATTAAATACGCACGAGTTAAGCATAAGCTCGTGCGTATAATTTTTCTTATTGACAACAACGGCAATACGCAACGGACTATCAGTCACCTGAATAACCGTATTAATAATACAGCCGTTATCTATGTTCTCATAGTTAGAAGTAAGGACATAAAGTCCATATCCTATCTTAAAAAGAGCATTCGTATCCATAAAAGGCTTTTATCATTCTTCCGAGAAACTATCTGTTCCAACACCACAAAGTGGGCATGCCCAATCTGCTGGGAGTTGATCAAATGGAGTACCTGGTTGAACACCGTTATCTGGATCACCTACTGCTGGGTCATAAACATAACCGCAAACATCACAAACATATTTTTTCATCTTTTTAATTTTTTAGTTAAACAATAATATCAATGCAAGTCATAGTTTCTTCTTAAATATTGAAGACGTTCCACGACTTTTATATCTTCTTTTTTATTTACTATTCCTCTGAAGCTTTCAACATTGTCGAAGTTATGTCTATCCATCCAAGCCTCAATATCGGCATTCATTTGCTTTATGTAATCTATGCCATTACGATAAAGGGTGCTGCAAACCTGAACCGTCTTTGCGCCAGCGAGAATCTGTTTCACAACGTCTTCGCCAGTATAAACACCTCTTGATGCTGAAAGTTCACAAGGAATTTCCTGTGACGACAAGAGAGAAATCCAACGAAGAGTATTACTATTTTCCTCAGGAGCTGATATTGAATTACCTGGAACGACTTTCATCTTCTCGATGTTGATGTCAGGATTATAGAAACGATTGAAAAGCACCAATCCTTTTGCGCCTGCCTTCGACAAACCAAACGCCATGCGGCTAATATTTGTAAAATGACCGCCGAGTTTTACTGAAACTGGAATATTGACATTTTTTTCAATTTCCTTAAGAATATCAACATACTCGTTTTCTATTTCTCTTGGGTCGACATCTCTATCGAATGCTGCTATTGCAATATTCAATTCCAAAGCGTCAGCACCAGCGTCTTGGAGTTCTCTCGCAATGCTAATCCATTCGCCCTTATCGGAACAATTTATACTTGCTATGATTGGAATGTCAACAACTTTCTTCGACTCACGAATAAGCTTCTCATAAATCTCAATTTCAGTTCCACGCATATACGTGTTAAGATACTCTTGAGCTTCAGGATATGAATCATAAATATCAACATCAGTATATCCTTCTTCTCTTCTAATCTCCGACAAAATCTGTTCTTCAAAAATTGATTTCAAGACCACTGCGCCAGCGCCTGCTTCAGCGCAACGTTTAATACTTTCAACATTTCCTGTCAATGTTGAACTACTTACGATGATAGGAGATTTTAATTTTAGTCCGAGGTATGTTGTTGATAGCTTCATTAGTTTTATTTTTTTTGCCTCACAAAGATACGATTTCTTTTTGAAAAATGAAAGTTTTTTTCAAGAAAAAAAACGTACTTTTGCGCTCTATTTTTCAAATTATGAATAACAAGGCAAAAGGTTATTTGTTTGCAGCCATATCAGCAGCCACATACGGCATGAATCCATTATTTGCTTTGCCGCTATATGACGCCGGCATGGATTTATTTTCTGTTCTCTTTTTCAGATATCTCATCGCGATACCGATTTTGGCCGTAATGCTCAAAATACGCCGCCGCGATTTCTCCATCGAAAGAAAAGACTTCCTACCATTAATAATATTAGGTATCTTATTCGCTTTATCATCAATAACATTATTCTCAAGCTATCATCACATGGATGCAGGCATCGCCTCCACGATACTATTCGTCTACCCTATTATGGTAGCCCTCATCATGTTCTTTTTCTTTAAGGAAAAAATATCTGCAAAAACAATAGCGTGTATCGCCGTCGCCTTATTTGGAATCGCGCTGCTATGTAAAAGCGGAGAAGGTGCCGTCGTCAGCACAAAAGGAATTCTTTTTGTGATAGGCTCCGCCCTTTCTTATTCCATCTATATTGTTTTCGTTAACAAATCAAGAATTAACAAAATGGCGACTATCAAAGTCACCTTATATGTTTTATGCGTAGGATGGTTTATTTTCGCCATTAAATCTTTGATAAGCGGAGGACTAACGACACCGCCAACAGAAAAATGGTGGCTCTGGGCAAACATCTTTGCATTATCAATATTTCCTACAGTAATTTCTTTGATTTGCACAACAGAAGCAATACAATATATCGGTTCGACGCCAACAGCAATATTAGGTGTCTTGGAACCAGTGACAGCAGTATTCTTCGGCATCGTCGTCTTTCACGAAGTCATAACGACACGCATATTAATCGGACTGATTCTAGTCATCACCTCCGTGACATTCGTTGTCGCAGGAGACAAACTCGGTAAAATTTTATTGAGATTAAGAAAGATGTTTCCTTCAAAAAGGCACTGAGTGTCTGAGTTACTGAGTTACTGAGTTACTGAGTTGCTAAGCCTTCTCAGCAACTTATCGACTTATTGTCTTATTGACTTAAAATACATTTCAAAAAGCTTCTGCGCTGCTGTATATGCCGAAGTCCTTTTCTCCTTTACATCCGATTCCATCAAAGCTATCATATCCTTTATCAATGAGTTTTGATAGAATGTATCTTTAAGGGTTTGTTCTATACTATCGTACATTGTCTGTACATCTTGCTTGGCTCTTTTCTTTGCGAGATAACCCGACTTACGAATATTCTCAACATGTTCGGTCACCATTTCCCACACTTCAGGAATATTATGATGTGTCAATGCAGAACATGTCATCACCTTAACAGGCTGTCCCGATTCAGCTAGAGGGAACAGATGCACTGCGTTTTTCACTTCTGTCATGGCACGGTTGGCTCTTTGTACATTATCGCCGTCGGCTTTATTGACGATGATGCCGTCTGCCATTTCCATAATGCCACGTTTGATACCCTGCAGCTCGTCGCCGGCACCGCCAATCAGCACCAAGAGAAAGAAATCGACCATGGAATATACCGCTATCTCCGATTGACCAACGCCAACAGTCTCAACAAAAATAGTGTCGAAACCAGCAGCTTCACAGAGGATTATAGCTTCACGAGTCTTACGCGCCACGCCGCCGAGAGTGCAAGCCGAAGCCGAAGGTCGGATGTAAACATTACGTTGCTGCGAGAGTTCCTCCATACGAGTCTTGTCGCCGAGGATACTACCTTTGGAGCGCTGGCTGCTAGGGTCGATGGCAAGCACCGCAAGCTTGTGACCACTACGGCTGAGTTCCATTCCAAGAGCCTCGATAAAAGTACTTTTGCCAGCACCAGGAACACCAGTGATGCCAAGACGAATGGCATTACCAGAATGAGGCAGACAAGCCGCGATGATTTCCTGCGCCATCTTCTGATGCTCAGGCAACGCACTCTCCACCAAAGTTATAGCCTTACTCAAAACGACAATGTCACCTTGAAGAATGCCATCGACATAATAATCGAGCGGCATCAACTTCTGACGTTTTGCCATCATACGTTCCAACGCCTTAGGATTAACCTGCACAGGCTCTTCAGCAGGAGCGTTCACTTGCAAAGCCGACTCCCACTCGTGTTTTTGATTTTCAAAATGCTCTTGTAATTCCATAGTGGCAAAGATATAAAAAAGAAATTGAAAATTGAAAATTGAAAGTTGAAAATTAGCTATCAGCTATCAGCGGTCAGCGGTCAGCGATTGGTATCAAAGTTTAAAGTTCAGGGTTCTTAGTTCGATTATTATTTTTTCAAAAAAAAGTTTTGTATATTCAAAAAAAGTTGTACTTTTGCAGTCTCAAAAATGCTTCCTTAGCTCAGTTGGTAGAGCAATTGACTCTTAATCAATGGGTCCAGGGTTCGAGTCCCTGAGGGAGTACGAAAGCGAGGAACATATTCCTCGCTTTTTTTGTTATTTTTTCAAAAAATCGGATTTTTTTCTTCCTTAATTCAAAAATTTTTGCTTAATTTTGTATTTCTTTTAATGACATACAAAATATGCCTCTATGGAAAAAACAAAAGTACTTTTTGTTCATCAAGAAATAACACCTTATTTGGATGAAAATCCGATATCTTTAGTAGGAAGAAATCTCCCTGAAGGCATCCAAATGAAAGGTAAAGAGATTAGAATTTTCATGCCTCGTTTCGGCAATATCAACGAACGCAGGAACCAATTACACGAAGTGATTCGTCTCTCTGGCATGAACTTAATCATCAACGATACCGACCATCCTTTGATTATCAAGGTTGCTTCTATCCAGAAAGCAAGAATGCAGATATATTTCATTGACAACGACGACTTTTTCACAAAGCGCAAGTCAACGATTGCCGACAAAAACGGCGTGTTCTTTGAAGACAATGACGACCGCACAATATTTTTCTCTCGTGGCGTAATTGAAACGATACGCAAACTTAACTGGCCACCAGACATCATTCACTGTCACGGCTGGATGTCGGCTCTTATACCGATATATATCAAAAAAGTTTTCAAAGACAACCCACTTTTCAGCGATTCCAAGATAGTGTATTCTATCTACGATGACGATTTTTCTGAGATGTTCCGCAATGGCTTCGACAAGAAGATGAAGCTTCAAGGAATAGCTCCTAAAGATGTCAAGTTTCTTAAGGACACCGATTACGTAAATCTTATGAAGACAGCCATGGATTTCTCTGACGGCATCATCTTTGGAAGTGAAAAAATCAATCCAGAGCTTGAAGAATATGCAAAATCGTTGAAAAAGCCTATACTTGAATACCAATCTCCGGAAACTTACGTTGATGCTTATAATGATTTTTACGATAATCTTAAATAAGTAGTTACATTGAAAACAAAACGTTTATTATTATTTTTTGCAGTACTATTGATCTTTGCGTCTTGCAAGAAGGTTCCTGACATAGGCAACACCTTGCAACCGGGCAGCTCTTATATCAAAGCAGCTTTTTCTGACAAACACGACATCGTTGCCGAAATAGAAAAAATAGACTCGCTCAGCACCAAAGCAGCGTCTCGTTCTCTTGTCGGCGACCTCAACGACCCTATCTTCGGCAATTCCAACCTGAGTTTCTACACACAACTAGGACTCACTAGCAATAGCACCAAATGGGGAGAAGGCGCATCAATAGACTCTATCGTACTGCAAATGATTTACTCAGGATTCTACGGTGACACATTGACGCCATTGACAATCAAAGTACATGAAGTGACAGAAAGCCTATCAGGCGATTCTATGACTTATTACTCCAACACTACTTTCGCTCATGGAGAAGAATTGGCAAACTATACGTTCTCACCAAAACCAAGAACTCTTAGCAATATAGACGACTCTCTCTCTGTCGCAGTAGTAAGAATACCTATCAACAACTCTCTCGGAGAAAAATTCATCAGCAACGAAAGCCAGTTCACATCAAACGCAAACTTCATGAAGTATTTCAATGGTTTATACGTTTCTTGTGAACCTACTAATGGAACTGGTTCTATTTGCTACTTTAACTTATTAAATACAAAATCGTATTTAAGAGTTTATTATCATAACAACTACGACACCACATTCTACGATTTCAACGTAAGTGATAAATACATACGCTTCAATCACTTCGAACACAATTACAATACAGCTTCAGCACCGATAACATTCAACGACACAACAAATAGCCAATATTTGTACGTACAATCAACAGCAGGTGTAAGATCAAGATTAACATTCCCTAATCTCGCAAAATGGGCAAATGATATGAATACAAACGTTCTTATCAATGAAGCCAAACTCATCATGACTGGAGCTAACGGAATGATAAATGGCGTCAACAACGACACAGCAATGTTCTCACAACCAGATCAACTTATTGTCGTTAAAGCAAAAGAAGACGGCTCTTACAGCATCTTGCCAGACCAATTAGTCGGAACATCTTATTATAACGGCATGTATGATTCCAAAACAGATCAAGTTTGGTTTAGAATTTCAGAATATGTTCAAGATTTGGTCTTAGAAGCAAAACGCGCTAAAGAAGACAGCACATTCAAGTCAGAAGACTACGGCTTATTCTTATACACTTATTCAGGTGCAAACAATGCAAAACGCTGGGTCTTCCACGGACCTGACAGCCAAGACACAACAAGCAGAATTAAATTAGAAATTATATATTCAAAAATAGACGATTAATTATGAAAAAAATTTGTTTAATCATTTGTATATTATTAGGCATGACAACACAAGCGCAAGAAAAAGAAACATTGGTCTTAATCAAGACTTCATTAGGTGACATCACTGTTAAATTATACAACGACACTCCATTACACAGAGATAATTTCATAAAACTTATTAACGAAGGTTGGTACAACAACTCACCATTCCATCGTGTTATCAACAACTTCATGATTCAAGGCGGTCACAACCAAGACGGTCGCGTTGACCCAGGTTACACAATTCCAGCAGAATTCCGCTCAAATCATATCCATAAAAAAGGTGCTCTTGCAGCAGCTCGTCAAGGCGACCAAGTAAATCCTAAAAAAGCTTCTAGCGGATGTCAGTTCTATATCGTCCAAGGTCAAGTATTGACACCAGCTCACATCCAAATGTATCAACAACGCATGGGCTTGACATTCACACAAGAACAAATCGAAGTTTATACAACAGTTGGCGGAACACCACACTTAGACGGCGAATATACAGTATTCGGTGAAGTCGTTGAAGGTCTCGATGTTATCGACAAAATCGCTAAAGTTAAAACTGGCTACATGGACGTTCCAGTCGAAACTGTTACAATGACAATAGAAATTTTGAAATAATATTATAGCAATGAGCCGCGAGCTATGAGTTTTGAGCATTGCTCTCTGCCCACAGTTCACTGTTCACCATCCCAAAAATAAAAAAAGATGATCGAAAAAATAGCTCAAATATTAAGTGAAATCAACTCTTTTAAAGCAGAAAGCAAAGAGGCTTTAGAAAACTTCAGAGTTGCTTATATCAGCAAAAAAGGTGCGATTCCTGCATTGTTCGCCGACTTTAAACAAGTCGCTCCTGAAATGCGCAAAGAACTCGGTATAAAACTTAACGAGTTAAAAAACAGAGCTCAAGAAATCTTTGACGAACAAATGCAACAGTTCGAGACACAAAATGTCGCTACTAACGACCAAGATTTGTCTCTCCCTGTAGATGCAATGAAAGGCGCTCGTCACCCATTGTCAATAGTAAGAGAAGAAATCAACAATATATTTGAGAGATTGGGCTTTGTTATCAGCGAAGGCCCTGAAATTGAAGACGATTTTCACTGCTTCACAGCATTGAACTTCCCTCCAGACCATCCTGCTCGCGATATGCAAGACACATTCTTCATCAGCAAAGACCCAGACGTCCTATTAAGAACTCACACTTCAAGCGTTCAGGTACGCGCCATGGAACAAGGTGAACCTCCTATCCGTATCATCGCTCCTGGAAGAGTGTTCCGTAACGAAGCTATATCAGCTCGCGCTCACTGTATCTTCCATCAAATCGAAGGCTTATACATCGACAAAGACGTTTCTTTCGCTGACTTAAAACAGACATTATTCCACTTCGTGAAAGAATATTTCGGAGAAGAAACAAAAGTGCGTTTCCGCCCTTCTTACTTCCCATTCACAGAAACATCTGCCGAAATGGACATCTCATGTAACATCTGCGGTGGTAAAGGATGTAATATCTGCAAACATACTGGCTGGTTGGAAATCTTAGGATGCGGCATCTGCGACCCTAATATCTTGAAAGCTTGCAATATCGACCCTGAAGTATATACAGGCTTCGCCTTCGGTATGGGCGTAGAACGTATCGCAATGCTTAAATATCAAGTCAACGACTTACGCCTTTACTTCGAAAACGACGTAAGATTCTTGAAACAATTTGAACAAGCATAACTTGCAATTAAAACAAGGCAATTGAATAAAAAAAACGTCACTTTTAGAAGTGACGTTTTTTAATATCTCTTATTCATTTCATCAACAATATCCATCTCATGCATTTCAATATCCTCTAAGATGGTATCAATCTTAGCATTTTTAGCAAGATCAACTGAATAAGCATAAAGCACATTAGGTATTGACTTTATCTTGCTCAGAAAAGCCTGAAAATCTGAATCTTTGATATAATTTCTTATTATCAAAAGATAATCCGTCTGCGGAGAAAATGACACCCATCGACCTTCCTCATTAGATAAAGCTACAAGGTTAAAGGTGTTAGAGTTTTCACCAGCATCATAAAGATAAAAAGAAAAGAAATTCTCGTCTTCAGAACAAATGTCTTTATACTTCACGAGGTTCAGTTTAGCAGCTTTATTAATATTCCAAGCCAACTGATAATCAACCATTCCAGTATTGATACCAATTATTCTGATATCATCAAAAGGTTCAACGACGAATTTTGTTTTTTTCTTCATTGAGATATTTGTTCATTCATCATCAACCAAGTTTTTTCAGCAGCAAGTTGTTCTGCGCCTTTTATTGAATGGTCGGCAGCTTTGCCGTATTCTTGGTCATCGATAGTAACTTGAATATGATAAAGGCGGTCGTAGCCAGCTCCTTTGACAGCCACTTGATTAAACACCACGCGACGTTTTTGTCGTTGAGCCCATTCGAGGAGTTTGCTTTTGTAATTGGTTTCGTTTTTCTCTAATTCATCGAGGTCGATATGCATTTTTATGACACGATTCACCATTATTTTATATGCGAATTCGTAGCCATAGTCGAGAAACAAAGCGCCAGTGAAAGCCTCAAATGCGTTTCCGCCCATTGATTTCGACTTGCCTTGTTCATTCGATTTTGCATAATTAATTAAATTTTCGAGACCAAATTTTTGGGATAATTTATTCAATGATGCACGACTTACGATTTTAGAGCGCATTTCTGTCATGAATCCTTCTTGTCTCGTCGGGAATTTTTTAAAGAGGAATTGAGCCACTATTGTACTCAACACTGCATCTCCTAAAAATTCAAGACGTTCATTACTAATGCTATATCCCGTAGCTTTTATTGACATTGACTTATGAGTAAAAGCCAATTTATATAATTCTATATTTTTAGGATAAAATCCAAATATGTTGTAGATAGATGTAGCCAGAGATCTATCCGATTTATTTCTATATCTAAAGAAGGTAAGTAAAGACAAAGCCTAAATTATTGATATTTTTTAAATATTACACTTACGTTATGACCTCCGAATCCGAAAGCATTGCTCAAGGCGTATGTCATATCTTTTTTACGGGCTTCCCAATAAACAATATCGAGATTAGAGTCTATTGAAGGGTCATCGTTAAAGTGATTGATTGTCGGAGGTATAATACCATCGCGCAACGACAATAAAGTAGCTATTGCCTCAATAGCGCTAGAACCACCGAGCAAATGACCTGTCATTGATTTAATAGAATTGATTGGCATATTTGCGACATGTTCTCCAAACAATTGGCTTATAGCCATCACCTCGGAGGTATCGCCTGCCGGTGTTGATGTTCCATGAGTATTGATATGGTCGATGTCGGTTGGTTTCAAGCCTGCAGATTTAAGTGCGCGGTCCATACATAACATAGCGCCTCTGCCTTCAGGATGCGGTGCTGTGATATGATAAGCATCGCTCGACAATCCGCAGCCTACTATTTCGCCATATATTTTAGCTCCGCGAGCAAGCGCATGTTCCAAATCTTCTAATACCAAACATCCACAACCTTCACCCATAAGGAAACCATCACGGTCTCTGTCGAAAGGTCGCGACGCTGTCATTGGATCATCATTACGAGTCGTCATGGCGCGCATCGATTCAAAGCCTGCCATTGCAGGAACTGAAACAGCAGCTTCTGAGCCACCGACAACAATTACAGGGAACATGCCATAATGGATATAATTAAAACCCTCTACTATAGCATTCGCCGATGATGCACATGCTGATACTGTAGAATAATTAGGCCCTAAAAAACCATTCTTTATGGAAATATGTCCACCTGCTAAATCTGGCAATAATTTTGGAATTATAAATGGATTGAAACGAGGAGTTCCATCTCCGGCGGCATGAGACATTATCTCTTCATAAAAACTATTTATGCCACCTATACCAGAACTAAAGACAACACCGACCTCATTAAAGTCAGTATTGTCTTTAGTAATTTTTGAATCTTGAATAGCCTGATCAGATGCAACGATTGCAAACTGCTCATACAAATCCAATTTTCTTGCTTCTTTACGATCAAAGAATTGCAGTGAGTCGAAATTCTTAACCTCACAAGCTATGCGAGTCTTAAATTTCGAAGAATCAAAACGTGTTATAGGACCAGCTCCATTAACACCATTACATAATCCATCCCAAAACTCAGAAACAGTATTACCTATCGGCGTGATAGCTCCTAATCCTGTTACAACTACACGTCTCAATTCCATATATTCTTAAATTTATCCAATATTTTCTTCGATATATTTCAAAGCATCACCCACTGTAGAGATTTTTTCTGCTTGATCGTCTGGAATTGTAACATTAAATTCTTTCTCAAATTCCATGATTAACTCAACTGTGTCAAGTGAATCAGCGCCTAAATCATTTGTAAAACTTGCTGTTTCTACTACGTCTTCAGGATTAACACCTAATTTATCAACGATAATTGACACAACTTTTTCTTTAATGTCTGCCATGATTTTAAAAATTTAAGTTAATAATATTTTCTGCTCAAGAAAAAACTTTGTTGCAAAGTTAAACCATTTTTTTAAACATAAACACTTTTTTTTGATTATTTTGACACCCTTCAAACCCTATTGTTGATAATCAACATTTTACACAAAAAATTATTTTAACTTTTTTACCTTTAGACTTAAATGTTTTTTCTATCTTTACATATAAAATTTTTACAATGAAAAAGTTATTTTTACTTGATGCTTACGCATTGATATATAGAGCTTATTTTGCTTTAAACAAGAATCCTAGAATCAATTCAAAAGGTCTTAACACCTCTGCGATTATGGGATTTTTGAATACCTTATATGAAGTCTTGAAAAATGAAAAGCCAACTCACATCGGCGTCGCTTTCGATTTGGGAGCTCCTACATTACGCACCGACGACTTCTCAGCGTATAAAGCTAATCGCGAAGAAACTCCTCCCGACATCAAAATTTCTGTACCTTATATCAAGGAAATCATAAAAGCTTTTAACATTCCTATATTCGAACGCGAAGGCTATGAAGCCGATGATATAATAGGAACTCTTGCTAAAAAAGCTGAAAAAGAAGCTTTTACAACATTTATGATGACTCCCGACAAAGACTTCGGGCAACTCGTAAGTGAAAATATTTTCATATATAAACCTGCAAAAGGCGGCGAACCTGCAAAGATTCTAGGACCTAAAGAAGTATGCGAAAAATATAATATCGCTCGCCCAGAACAAGTTATCGACATCCTTGGACTCTGGGGCGACGCCTCCGATAACATACCTGGAATCCCAGGAATAGGCGAAAAAAACGCTTCTAAACTCATAGCGGAATTCGACTCAGTCGAAAATCTCATCGCTAATGCCGATAAACTCAAAGGCAAAATGCGCGAAAATGTAACAAACTTCGCTCAACAAGGATTGTTATCTAAAAAACTCGCTACAATAGATACTAATGTCCCTATCAACTTCAATGAAGAAGAATTAAAAATAAAAGACCCTAACATACAATACCTTACAGAATTATTCGAAGAACTAGAATTCAGAACATTCTTGACGAGGTTTAAAGGTCAACAGACACAGACATTGACACAGACACAGACACAAATAGTCAAAGTCAATAGTCAGGGTCAGAGTCAGGGTCAGAGTCAAAGTCAACTAGATCTTTTCAGCAGCTTCGAGGAAGAAGTTGTAGTTCCTGTTAAAAAGACAGAATTTATCATTGTACAAAACGATAATCAAATCAATGAACTTATTGATAATCTTAAAAAAAGCAATATTTTCTCATTCCATATCGAGGCAAGAGAAATGACGTTTGCTGTCAATCCTGATGACATTTACAAAATAGAACTTCCCGTTGACGAAGAAAAATGTAATGACTTATTAACAAAATTCAGCACAATCTTTAACGACAAGGAAAAAACAATAATCGGTCATAACATAAAAGCAGAGATTTCATTTCTTAACAAATATGGCATTGAAATAGAGAACAAATTGTGGGACAGCATGATAGCTCATTACCTCATTGAGCCTGAACTGAATCACAGTTTAGATTATCTCAGCGACATTTATGCAAAAGAAAGCACTGATGTCAGATGGCAACTTTACAATAAGTTTAATAGTTTATTGACTGAAAATAAATTAGATAATCTTTTCTATCAAATTGAAATGCCATTAGTTAGAGTCCTTGCTCAAATGGAATCCAATGGTGTTAAAATCGACATTGAAGGATTAAGACAGATTAGCGAAGAACAGTCTAAGGAAATTGCCAATATTGAAAGTCGCATCTATGAGATAGCAGGAACTTCATTTAACATCGGTTCGCCAAGACAATTAGGCGAAATTCTTTTTGACAAATTAAACATCAAAGCTCCTGCTAAGAAGACAAAGACTGGACAATATCCTACGGGAGAAGAGATACTCCAAAAGATTATAAACGAGAGTCCTATCGTACAAAACATACTCGACTATCGTTCTTTAACGAAATTGAAGTCGACTTATGTTGACGCATTACCATCGTTGGTAAGCTCTCGCGACGGACTTATACATACCTCTTTTAATCAGGCTGTTACAGCTACAGGACGATTAAGTTCGAATAACCCTAACCTTCAAAACATTCCAGTCAGGACCGACAAGGGCCGTGAAATAAGGAAGGCTTTTGTTCCTCGCGACAACAATCATATATTATTTGCTGCTGATTATTCGCAGATTGAACTTAGAATAATAGCCCATCTCAGCGGTGACCAAGCTATGCAATCTGCTTTCCGTAAAGGGTTAGACATTCATGCTGACACTGCATCTCGTGTTTATGGTATTGACATAAAAGATGTTACAAACGAAATGCGTCGTAATGCAAAAGCTGTCAACTTTGGAATCATTTACGGAATGTCGGCTTTCGGATTAGCTGAACGTTTAAAGATTTCAAGAAGTGAGGCCTCAGAGATTATAAAGAATTACTTCAGGGAATACGTTGGCATTCAAGAATATATTGACAAACAAGTTGAATTTGCAAAACAGTATGGATACGTTGAAACCATGTTAGGAAGACGCCGCTACCTCCGCGACATCAACTCTGGGAATAGCGTGGTGAGGAACTTTGCAGAGAGAAACGCCATCAATGCGCCAATACAAGGCAGCTCGGCCGATATGATTAAAATCGCCATGACTAATATCTACAACGAAATGAAAAACAGAGATTTAAAATCTAAAATGATATTGCAAGTTCACGATGAATTGGTTTTTGACGTTTATAAAGAAGAACTTGAGGTCTTAAGCGAACTTGTAAAGGATAAAATGATTAATGCGCTCCAACTAGATGTCCCAATAGTAGTTAATATCAATACCGGAGACAACTGGTTAGAAGCGCATTAAGCTTCAAAAAATATATCAATCTTTCTTTCTAACTGCAAGATAACCAACACTCATGATACCTAAAAGCAACAAACCAGAGCCTACAGGTACCTCGGCTGAGAAATCATATGTAGATCCGTGCGTTGTTGGTAATAATGGCATGTCACCCCAATTTTCATCATCTTCACGATACATCTCATAAGTTGACTCAAAGAACTTATCAGATGCTCGACTTTGGGCGTAAATAGCGTCACTGCCAAATACTAACAAAGACAAGAATGCTAATGCTAAAACAATCTTCTTCATGACTCTCTATAAAAACTTTTTTTTCAACTGGCAAAAATAAGTATTATTTTGATAAATAAAAAGTTTTAAAGAAAAATATTTAAGATTTTTTACTTCTTTTCTTTGAAGCATTATTCGGATCGTTGATAATATCCATACAATCCTGATAACTCAGAGCTGTTGCGTCATATGTTTTTGGTATCTTATAATTCTGTTTATTCAAGCTAATATATATACCAAAACGACCTTTCAACACTTTTAAGTCCTCATTTTCTGGATATGTTGACACCACATTATCCAAATCCGACTTACGTTTTGACTCTATGATTTCCACAGCTCGTTCATAAGACACCATAGCAGGATCATCGAGTTTTGTCAATCCGTAGAATACATTATTATGTTTGATATAAGGACCGAAACGACCTATAGCTATTTGTATTTCGGCACCTTCATAATCACCGAGGATACGAGGGAAAGCAAACAAGTCAAGGACTTCTTCCAAAGTGATTGTTTCAATACTTTGATTTTTGTTAAGACCAGCAAATTTAGGTTTCTCTTCAGAATCTGTATCACCGATTTGTGCCACAGGGCCAAAACGACCGATTTTCACGTAAACATTCTTACCTGAAGCAGGATCTACACCTAGTAGTTTCTCACCACTGAACTTGCCAGAGTTGTCTGATGTATCTTCGATTTGTTTATGGAAATCTTTATAGAAATCGCTAATCATGCTATTCCATTTGCATTCGCCTTCAGCGATTTTATCGAATTCTTTTTCAACATTAGCAGTGAAGTTATAGTCGATGATATTATCGAAATATTGCAATAAGAATCTGTTTACCAATACGCCGATATCTGTTGGAACGAGTTTACCTTTTTCGTTACCGATATTTTCTTTACCTATCTTTTCAGTAATCTTATTTTTCTTAAGTGTCAAGACTTTATAATTACGAACTTCACCTTGGATGTCTTTCTTTTCAACATAGCCGCGTTTTTGTATTGTTGAAATCGTTGGAGCATATGTTGAAGGACGACCGATGCCGAGCTCTTCCATTTTCTTAACTAAACTCGACTCTGTATAGCGAGGTGTGTGGCGAGTAAAACGTTGTTGCGCTTCCATTTTCTCAAGTTCAAGAGCTTGACCGACGACGAGAGGAGGCAACATTCCGTTTGTTGTTTCGCCTTGTTCGTCATTAGAACTCTCTGTATAAACTTTCAAGAAACCATCGAATAAAACGACTTCACCACTTGCTGTAAACTCCTTGTCTGAATTAGATATTTCAATATTGACATTTGTCTTCTCTATTTGAGCTTCAGCCATTTGAGAAGCGATAGTACGTTTCCAGATGAGTTCGTAAAGTTTACGTTCGTCAGCGGTTCCTTTTATGGTTTGTTGGTCGAGATATGTTGGACGAATAGCTTCGTGAGCTTCTTGTGCGCCCTTTGATTTTGTTGAGAACTGACGGTTTTTAACATATTCTGCACCGTAGATATTCTCGATTTCTTTTTTTGCTGACATAAGAGCGAACTGCGACAAGTTGACAGAGTCGGTACGCATGTAAGTAATCTTTCCTGACTCATAGAGTTGCTGTGCGATTCGCATTGTGTTGCTGACAGAGAAACCCAATTTACGACCTGCTTCCTGTTGCAATGTTGATGTTGTAAAAGGAGGTGCTGGCAATTTAGAGATAGGTTTCTTTTCAACAGCTTTGATTTTATATGAAGCCTCTTTGCAGTTTTGCAAGAAAGCATGTGCGTCTTCTTCTGTTTCAAAACGATAAGGGAGTTCTGCTGAGAGAGAATATTCACGATTATCGATAGTGAAAGTGAATATAGCTGTTACGCGGAAGGCGCTTGTCTGTTTGAAGTTTTTGATTTCTTCTTCACATTCAACAATAAGACGAACGACGACCGACTGTACGCGACCCGCTGATAATGATGGTTTTACCTTTTTCCAGAGAAGTGGAGACAACTCATAACCTACAACGCGGTCGAGGACGCGGCGAGCTTGTTGCGCTGAAACCAAGTCCATATCAATCTTACGAGGATTGTCGATAGCATGAGCGATAGCTGTCTTGGTGATTTCATGGAAAACAATACGACGATATTTGTCGTCTTTCAAACCTAATGTCTCGAAAAGATGCCAAGAAATTGATTCTCCTTCGCGGTCTTCATCGGATGCGAGCCACACCATCTCGGCGTCCTCAGCTATTTTCTTCAGTTCTGCTACTAATGCTTTCTTATCCGCTGGAATCTCATATAAAGGCTGAAATCCAGCATTCATATCTAAACTCAAATTCGATTTGTTCAAGTCTCTCACATGACCATAGCTCGACTTCACCACATAATCCTTACCCAAAAATCCTTCTATAGTTTTTGCTTTTGCAGGAGACTCGACAATTACTAAGTTTTTTACCATATATATAATGTGTTTAATTTCAAAAAACAGGAACGAAACTATAACGTTTCTCGCGTGCAAAATTACTACAATAAAAATTGTAAATCTGACATTTTTTTGAAAAAAAATTTTTATTTATTAAAAATCAATGAATTATGAATAAAAAATTAAGAATTATTCCCAATATTTTTTAACATTTTACATCAAAAAGATATAATTTTGCAAACTCACTAATAAAATTAAACATTCGATGTTCAAAGCTAAACGTTTATTGAATTGCATCAAGACAGCTCAGCCAAGCGCATTCAAAACCATTTGGTGGCTGACCAAAATAATGGTTCTTTTGTCTTTTACCATAATGTTATTACAATACTTTGGCATCATTGAATGGATATCATTGTGGCTCACGCCTTTGTTTTCTCACTTCGGACTTCCTGGTGAAGCGGCACTAGCTTATGTATCAGGTTATTTCGTCAATTGTTATTCAGCCATCGCCGTGATGACAACATTGGATTTAAGCACACGAGCAGCGACAATATTATCCGTAATGGTGCTCTGTTCTCATAATATGATTTTAGAAACAACGGTACAGCACAAGACTGGTTCTCCCATCATCAAAATAGTAATAATAAGGACTTTATCAGCATTTATATTAGGATTTGTTTTAAATAAAATCATGCCCGGAAGTTTTGAATCGTCTTCTGTCACAAACAACATCCAAGAAGAACTTACATTTATGATAATGCTGAAAGACTGGGCTTTACGAACGATAAAAAACGTCATGATGATGGCTGTCATCGTTTATCTTTTAACAGCATTACAAAAGATACTGACAGAATACGGCATCATAGAATACATCTCAAGATTTCTGAAACCAGTGATGACATTCTTCGGATTGCCACAGAAAACCGCATTTTTATGGTTAGTTTCCAACACCTTAGGACTTGCCTATGGTGCTGGCATCATGATAGAAGAAGCCGAAAAAGGCGAGACCACCAAAGAAGAAAACGACCTTTTAAATTGTCATATCGGGATATCACACAGCAACTTAGAAGACCTTTTATTATTCACCGCTGCCGGCGGAGCATACCTCTGGATGCTACTGTCGAGATGGGTGATGTCGTGGATTTGGGTGTGGGGAGTTAGAGTCTATAAGTCTATGAGTCAATAAGTCTATAAGTCTATGAGAATTTGGAGGAAAGTTTAAATAAGTTTCGAATTATTTGTTACTTAAATTTTTTATTAGTTTAAAAGCTCCTACTGTAATTGTTTTTATTCGATTTTGAATTATGATTCTTTCTTCTTTATTACAATAATTAAAGTCCTCACAGAGATATAACATAGAACGTACTTCCGAGCAACTGCCTCTTGCTATTTTTAAAAATGAAATGAATTTAGCATCACTTCCTGACTCTGCGCCCTCCGCAATGTTGTTCATTATGCTAATTGCTGCCCGCTGAAGTTGATCCTTAAAACTATAATCTTTACAAACATTCATCATTGTGTAAATGTCATTCACTACAGCTCTTGATTCACTCCATATAAATAAATTTTCTATACTACGGTCCATAAATTTTATTTTTAATTGGTTAATACTCCTTCCCCCCAAAAAAACTCATAGACTCATAGACTTATTGACTTATTGACTTATTGACTTAAAAAACCTCCTTAAACAAATTCCCTATCGTCGCTAGTGGCACCACTTCAACATTGAACTTCGACACGTCGAGGCCTCGGCAGTTGTATTTCGAGACGAAAATCTTTTCCATTCCGAGTTTGTCGGCTTCGGCGATGCGGGCTTCTATTCTGTTGACGGAGCGTATCTCGCCAGAGAGTCCGACTTCTGCTGCGAAGGCGTATCTGTTACTGATTTCTACGTCTTCATTCGACGACAATATCGCGGCCACGACAGCGAGGTCGATGGCAGGGTCGTCGACGCGTATTCCGCCGGCAATGTTAAGGAAGACGTCTTTTGTGGAGAGACGGAATCCCGCTCTTTTCTCCAGCACTGCGAGTAGCATATTAAGTCGACGAGTGTCGAAGCCGGTACAGCTACGTTGAGGCGTTCCGTAGGCAGCGGTGCTGACCAGAGCCTGCGTCTCTATCATCATAGGACGTAGCCCCTCAAGAGTAGCAGCGATGCTGATACCGCTGACGTTCTCGTCGCGTTGCGAGAGCAAGATTTCGCTTGGGTTCGACACCTCGCGTAAGCCATTGGCATTCATCTCAAAGATACCGAGTTCAGACGAAGAACCGAAGCGGTTTTTTATGGTGCGAAGCACGCGGAAACCATAGTGACGGTCGCCCTCGAATTGAATGACGGTATCGACGATATGTTCAAGGATTTTCGGTCCAGCGATGCTGCCGTCTTTGGTGATATGACCGATTAGAAATGTCGGGATATGTAGCGATTTTGCCACCTTGTTCATCTCGGCGGCAGTCTCACGAATCTGACTTATGCTACCCGCCGTTGAGTCGACTGCCGCCGACTCGAGAGTCTGGATAGAGTCGATGACAACGATGTCAGGTTTTACATCTTCGATGTGTTTTGAGATGTCGGAAGTATTGGTTTCTGTTAAAATCAAGCAGCTCTCATTACGCACGCCTATGCGCTCGGCACGCATCTTGATTTGTTGCGCGCTTTCCTCACCAGAGACGTAAAGCACTTTCTTATCTTTAAGGTTAAGAGCCACTTGCAACAAAAGCGTCGATTTTCCTATTCCAGGTTCGCCGCCGAGTAAGATGAGAGAGCCTGGGACGAGGCCGCCGCCTAAAACACGATTCAACTCACCACACCCCATGTCGATACGAGCTTCTTTAGCTGCGTTTATCTCCAATACCGGAACAGGCTTAGATTTCATCTCAGGCAAAAAAGAATTCTTGGCAGACTTATTATCTTTCCCCAAAGCAACACTCTCTTCCACATAACTATTCCATGCTCCACATCCAGGGCAATGACCGATCCATTTAGGCGATTCATTACCACACTCTTTACAATAAAAAACAGTCTTAATTTTTGCCATAACAATTATTTTTATTTTCATACAAAAATACTAAAAACTTACGTTGACTTATATTATTATTTATTATAATTTTGTAGAACTTTTTTGAAAAAATTTAAAATTATTTGATATGAGGAAGTTTTACTTTTTCTTAATTATTTTTCTTGCTTTAGGCTTCGGTCTTAATGCGCAAGAAGTCACAGTCACAGGTATAGTCACTTCTGCAGAAGACGGTTGGGGATTACCTGGTGTAACTATTCAAGTCAAAGGCACAACAAGAGGTGAAGTAACTGGCATTGACGGAGACTATACCATCAAAGTTAATTCCAATGACGTATTACAATTTTCATACGTAGGATATCAATCACAAGAGATTCCTGTGGAAGGAAAGACAAAAATTGACGTTGTAATGAAGACCGACGCCATGTTGTTAGACAATGTTGTCGTCACAGCTTTAGGCATCAAACGTCAGAAGAGAGAGTTAGGTTATGCCACTGAAGACATCAGCGGTGAAGACTTGACACGTTCTGGTAGCGACAACGTCATCAACTCATTGAGCGGTCGTGCTGCCGGTGTTCAGATCATCACTAGCGACGGTGTCGCAGGCGGTTCATCACGTATCGTCATCCGTGGTAATAACAGTATCTTCGGTGATAACCAGCCACTCATCGTCGTCGATGGTGTCCCTATGACCAACGAAGGTGGCGTAACAGGATGGGACGGCGGACAAGACTGGGGTACTGCTCTTAACAATATCAACCAAGAAGACATCGAAGACCTCAACATCTTGAAAGGACCTACCGCAGCAGCTCTTTACGGTTCACGAGGCGGTAACGGCGTGGTGCTCATCACAACAAAGAAAGGTAAGAAACAACAAGGTCTCGGTCTTAACTTCTCATCAACATACAAGTTGACAAATCCTTACGGATACCGCGACGTTCAAAACAAATATGGTGCTGGCGGACCTTTGTCATTCTCAACACCAACATTAAAACAAGACGCTAACGGCAACTACGTCTATGACGTCAACGGATATAGTGCCGACTTAGGTCCAGAAGGCGAACCAACCAACACCACTTTCGGTTACTACGGCGGTGCTGTGTCATGGGGTCCTGTCATGGACGGAACAACAATGTTATGGTGGGACAGCGTCATGAGAGACTACACTCCACAGCCTGACAACCTCAGCATGTTGTACAAAAACGCTCATTCATTCACAAACAACGTCTCCTTCCAAAATGCTGGCGACTTCGGTTCTGTGAGAGTTTCTGTAACAGACGACCGCTCCGACGCTATCATCGACAACTGTAACTTAAGCCAGACAACATTCAACGTCGGTTCTATGCTGAACATCTCTGAAAAAATAAAAGCTGACGTTTCATTCACATACTTCGACTATCATCGTCTCAACTCACCAGTCCTTGGCGAGTCTTACACCAACTTCAACAAGGGTCTTCTCTACAGCTGGCCAAGAAGCTGGAAAGGCATCGAGTCGACAACATACGAACAAGCAGACGGAACAATGACAGAATGGGGAACATATCCTTTCCAATATATCAACGCAAACACATTCTGGTCATTCTATAACAACAACACAACCCTCGACCGCGACAAGGCTTACGGTTCTCTCCGTCTCACATACGACATCACAGACTGGTTGACATTCGCTGGTAAAGCAGCCCTCGACTTCAGCTTAGACCAATACGAGACAAAGAACAAACCTACTGCTGTTGACGGAATGACAGGCGGCTATTACAAACAAAGCTTAACAAGAGACTACACTCTCGACGCTGACTTCCTCTTCACTGCTCATAAAGACTTTATCTTCGGTTCTTTATTTAATGCACGCCTCTCTTTCGGTGGTGAACGTTACTACAGAAATACCTACGGATTATGGGCTGGCACAGGCACATGGGCTTATGAAGATTTATATACATTCTACAACTACTTAAGCGGTGGTTCAAACCCTCTTACAACAAACATGCTTCCAGGCGAGTCTCGTTATGAAAAACAAGTGAACTCATTATATGGTTTCTTGAACATCTCTTATAAAAACTTCCTCTTCATGGACTTCACAGGAAGAAATGACTGGTCTTCAACATTGCCTTTGGATAATAACAGCTACTTCTATCCATCAGCAACATTAAGCTTCATCGCTACAGAAGCTTTCAAAATCAACTGGGGCCCTATCAGCTTCTTGAAAGTAAGAGGTTCTGCTGCTACAACTGCTAGCGATGACCTTCCTTACCAATTAGATTTCACTTATACAACAGGTTCTTTCGGTGGACAACTCACATCAACACTTCCTACACAAGTTCCACCTCTCCAATTAAAACCACAACGTCAACGTTCATTTGAAGTAGGTCTTGACATCGGATTGTGGGATAAAGTCAATATGGACATTACATATTACGACATTTACTCATGGGATCAAATCCTCGCTTCACCAATGGCTGTATCATCAGGTTCAAGCAGCGCTCGTATCAACACTGGTATTGTCACAAACAAAGGTATAGAAGCTATTGTCAACTATAACGTATTCCAAAAAGCCGACAGCTACCTTCAATTAGGTTTGAACCTCGCAAGAAATACAAACCGCATCGTTGACTTGGGCGGTGCTGACATGTATATCTTGTCAGAAGTATGGGGCGACAATGGTCCTGCTATCGCAGTCCAAGAAGGCGAACAATATGGTACAATCTACGGTTGGGACTATGTCTATGCAGAAGACGCTAATGGCAACATGCGTCCTGTCCTCAATGCTGAAGGCACAGAATACCTCAAGACAAACCAACGCGTTCCTGTTGGCAACTGCGCTCCTGCTGTAACAGGCGGTATCAACCTCAAATACAGCTATAAAAACCTCTCATTATATGCTTTAATCGATGCTAAACTCGGCGGCGAAATCTACTGCGGTTCTTATGTCATCGCTATGCAAACAGGTCAAAGCAACGAGTCATTATACGAACGCGAAGGCAACGGCCTCCCACTCTACGACGGAGAAGGCAACTTCCTAGGTAACTACGGCGTCGTATTGCCAGGCGTTCAGGTAAATCCTGAAACAGGCGAAGTGACAGAAAATGAACAAGTAGTACACTACTACTACAAATATATGCCTAACTATGGCGGTTGGGGCAACTACCTCACAACACCAGGCATCGTCAACAACACATGGATTAAAATGCGTGAAATTACATTGAGCTACAACTTCCCTAGCAGAATACTTGAAAAACTCAAAGTGTTCCAAAACGCTTCTATCTCAGTGACAGGCCGTGACTTGTTCTACTTCTACAAATCATTACCTGACAACATCAACCCAGAAGGTACTCTCGGAACAGGTAACGCTCAAGGCCTTGAATATGGCTCATTCCCAATGACACGTTCATTTATCTTCTCACTCAGATTCGGTCTTTAATTAATGAAAGGAGAAAAAATATGAAAAAGAATATAATAAATATCAAAAATATATTGTTGGCAACAACAGTGTTGGTAGGTCTTTCTTTCAGCTCTTGTATCCCTGAAGATATGAATAAGAACCAGATGAATCCAACAACAACAGATATAGGTCCATTATTCAATGGCGTTGTTAGCAGCCTCGCAGCAAACAGCAACGAACAATTCTACTTATGGAATGAAATATTCTATCCAGAAACAGAACTCGGTGCTCTCACATCAGAAGCTTGGGGTAACGTCAATATCGGCGTCGACGCCGTGTGGAATAACTATTACATGGCTTTGGCAAACATTCACGAAATAGACAAACGCCTCGACGAAATGTGCGAATCAACAAGCGACGAGCAAATTGACGATAAAGTAAGAGCTCAACTTACCGTCATCGAAGCTTTCAAAACATTCAAAGTGACAGATATGTTCGGCGATATCCCTTACTCAGAAGCTGGCTATATCTGGTACAATACAGTAGAAAACAGAAAACCAAAATACGACTCACAAGAATCTATCTACAAGACATTATTAAATGAACTCGTTTGGGCAAGAAATGTCTTAAGCAACGGTAAAGCCAAGACAGAATCAGGCAATGCTTATTACTCATTAGGTGCTTATGACGTATTATATCACAACGATTATTACAAATGGGCTAAGATTGCTAACTCATTGATTTTACGTCACGGTTTGAGAATGTACGACAAAGATGTAGAATTCGCTAAACCAATCTTGACAGAAGCATTCAACAAACCAGTCATCGACGACTATTATTACAGCGGCAACGGTGCTTTCGCATTATGGCCACAATATCTTGGACAAAACTTAGGCGATGAAGGCTGGGCTTTCCGTGAACATAAAAACTTGAGAATGGGCGAAACAATATTCGCACAAATGTCAAAGGCCAACGGAACAGCAGACAACGACATCTTCGACCCTAGAGTATTCGTGTTCTTCGACACCAACAACAAGACAGCAGAATATCCAGAAGGAGCATGGAGAGCATTCCCTCAAATCAGAGACGCCAACACTCCTACCGAAGGTGGCGCACCTTATTCATCTGCAAGAGACAAAAACTATGGCTTCAAAAACCCATCATGCTTGTACTCTCCATTCAATTTCTACCTCATCCGCGACCACGTATTCGTACCACAAATATTAGTAAGCCCAGCAGAAATATGCTTCGTCAAAGCTGAAATGCTCGTGAAAGGTATCGTACCTGGCGGCATCAGCGGCCCTTCCGGCGCTGAAGGACTATTAAATAAAGGTATAGAATTATCTTTGAACTTATGGTTACAACTCCCTATCTACGGAACTGATGCTACATATAAATATGTATATAGCGAACTCCAAGAAATATTGAAAAATGGAGACTTGTATTCAACATCTTATGCTTATGCAGCAAAAATTATGAATGAACATACTTACAATACCGACTTCTCAGGAAGCCAAGACGAATATCTGGAATTAATCTATCAACAACGTTGGATTGATCTCTTCCGTCAGGCTAACGAAGCTTGGTCATTGGCACGCCGTACATTCAAAACGCCAACAACCATCGACCATAAAAAACTCGTTTCTTACAGATTGCCTTATCCTCAATCTGAAATAACTTACAATAACGAGAATTACCAAGAACAAATCAAAAAGATGGAATTCGGTGATACAAGACAAACCAAAGTATGGTGGATGAATTAATAACATGTATCTTAATCTATTAAATATGAAAAAATTATTTTTAACATTATCATTGATGTTATGCTTGACAGCCCTCGTAGCTCAAGAAGAATACATCATCAATTTTAACGATTATAAAACAGGTGAACAATGTCTTAACGGACAAGACAACTGGGTAACACACTTCCAAACAGCAGGCACATCACAAGACTTTGATGTTGACTATACTGCCGATGGTTTGTTATCACCAGATGAATCAGTAGCTCTTTTCTATCCTTACGGCGGTGCTGGCGTCGGTAGAACAGCAACACGTAAAGCTTCAGAAAACTTCGGTTTCAACTTCAAAAATGGCGGCATCATCGACCTCGAATTCGACATCATCCCAGCTTGGTGGGGCGACTATGTAGGCGTTGGCTTCGACGCTAACAAAGACGGTCATATCCTTCAAGGCATGACAGAAGGCGACGGCGGCGTATATCTCCGCATCGCTGGCTCTGGCAACGACCGCCACCCTAACATCGTTCTCCCTAATGGAAACGACATCGTAATCAAAAACTACAGACAAGAAAGCTGGGCTAGATACAAAATGTCTTTCAACTTCGCAGCTTACGACGGCGCTGGCTCTTTAACAGTATTCGTCAAAGACTTCGACGGCACAAACTGGGGAGAATGGAGCCAATTGTCAGAAGCTACAGAACTCAATATGGGCATGACTCCTGGTTCTGGCAACATGCGCGACTATAAAGTATGGGACGGCATCTTCCTCCACTGCCAAGGCGGCACCGGCGGCTTCGATAATATCTTGGTACGCCAAATGCCAGAAGGCAACGTACAATATATCAACATGCCTGACGTTCCAAAACAATTGACAATAAACCCTCCTTATACATTATCCGCAACAACAACATCAGGTCTTCCTGTCTCCTTCGAACTCATCAGTGGCCCTGCAACAATAGAAGGAAACATCTTGACACTCACTGGCGAAACCGGTACCGTCACATTGAAAGCTTCTCAAGCTGGCGACGACACTTGGCTCGCAGCTCCTGACGTAATAAAAACTTTCGAAGTAATCGACCATACTGCTTACCCAACAGACATCACAATACGTCGTCCTTATGACTCAACATTCGTTTACCTTCCAGAATTGAAAACCATAGTCATAAGCACTAGCCTCAAAGTTGAACACGCCGACGCTCTTCACTTCGAAGAAGTAACATGTACCATCAATGGCGAAGAAAGCACATTAAACACTATATACCCTGACGATCCAGAAAACGGCTACTACTACTGCTACTGGACTCCTTCAACATACGGTGAACATAATATGACAATATCTGTAACAACAACAGGCGGCAACGTAACTGAAAAATCTTCAAAATTCACCATCACCAACGAATATGAAGACCTTGATGTTGTTACTTTAAATGGAGACCTCCAATGTACTCCTAGCATATTCTCAGCAAAAGGTAATTATGTAATGCCAACTCACGTAGGCGCATTCAATAAAATCAATGCTCATTACGACCACAACTGTATCAATCAAAGATGTGACACTTATGACCGCGTTGGTGGCATTAAAGTAAGAAACTACCGCGGCGAATGGATGGAACTCTTCCGCTATACAACTCCTTTCGGCGGAGAATGCGAAGATAATATCGATGTGACTGACTTCACATCAGTACTCCAAGGTCTCGTTGAATTTGAACTCTACTTCGAGTCATGGAACGGAGACGGTTATTGCCCAACTCTTACTTTCAACATGACTAAGGGCGACCCAGAATACGACTACGCTAACGTGGAAGAATTATGGTTCGACATATACCCATTCGGCGACTATAAAAAACAACAACCTGTTCCAAAAGTAAAATATTTCTTCACCCCTAACACAGAAAACGCTAAGTTGAAACTCACTACAACAGGCCACAACTGGACTAGCGGAGCTAACAATACTAATAACACAGGTAACGCTGCTGAGTTCTATGAAGCAACACACAATATAAATATCAATGGTGAAAAAGCTTACGAACAACATCTGTGGAGAAACTGCAACCCTAATCCTGCTGGATGCCAACCTCAAGCTGGTACTTGGCAACATAATCGCTCTGGCTGGTGCCCAGGTAGCATCGCAATGACTTGGGACTTCGACTTGACTCCATATCTGACAACAGGATATGCTGACTTATTCTATGAATTCGACCCAACATACCTCGACGAATGTCATCCTAATCATCCAGACTGCATCGATGGATTCACTTGTACAAAATGTGACGCACCTGACAACCCTGTCTTAAGAGTTTCTGGTAAAGTCGTTTCTTTGAGTAATCAAGTGAATATTTTGACAGAAGTTCCTACTATCGTTGAAAAAGAAACATTCAATGTCGACATCTTCCCTAACCCTGCAAAGTCTACACTTAACTTCTCTTCAGATTATGAATATGGCAAGTTAAGCGTTCTCATCGTTAACTCACAAGGTCAGGAAGTTAGAAGATTCACCTTCGACGGCAGCAGAAGCATCGATGTCTCTGACCTCTCAAGCGGTATCTACTTCGTTAAAATCTTAGGAAACACAATGCAAACTAAGAAAATCGTCATTAAGTAATTCATAATGCTTAATGCATAATTCATAATTAAAGCCGTTGCTTCTATGAAGTGACGGCTTTTTTATTCTACAAAATAGCTGTTATGAAAACAAAAGCTTCGTTAAAATCTTAGGAAACACAATGAAAACTAGATGTAGTTAAGCCCTGAAAGGGCGAAACAAATATAGAATAAGGCAACGCCTTATTAGTTAGGATTTATTGTTTTGAGCTCGCAATATAGTATTAATCGCCGCCAATGCGTTAGGGATTGGAGCGGCATCCTTTGCGAGTGTGCGAGCAAAGATATAGCGGAAAGCCCGACGCGTAGCGGAACGCCCAGAGATAAGCTATTAGCTATCAGCAGTCAGTTCTTAGCTCTTAGTTCTTAGCTCTTAGTTCTTAGCTCATAAAAAAAAGGATGCCACTTCATCGTGACACCCTAATTATGCATTATGAATTGTGAATTATGAATTATTCAACGATTGTCATTTCGTCAATCAATCTTGTTGCGCCAGCGTATTTGTCGATGATGAACAAGACATAACGGACGTCGACAGAGATATTCTTACAGATTGATGGGTCATAAATCAAATCGCTCATCGTACCTTCCCATGTGCGGTCGAAGTTGAGACCAAGAAGATGACCGTCGGCATTTAAGATTGGACTTCCTGAGTTGCCGCCTGTTGTGTGGTTGCCAGCGATGAAAGCAACGTGCATGCTGCCGTCTTCATCAGCATAACGACCATAATCTTTTGTTTCGTAAAGCTCGCGTAAACGGTCTGTAACAACATAATCATAAATCTCTGGATTTTCCTTTTGCATGATGCCGTCTAATGTTGTGAAATGTTTATAACGAACAGCGTCTCTTGGTGAGAAACCGCCTACTTTACCGTAAGTGACGCGCAATGAGAAGTTAGCATCTGGATACATCATCTTGTCAGGATTTTGTTCTGCATGGAACTCCATTTGTCCGCGCATGAATATTCTTTGTAACTCAGAGATTTCATTGCTAATCTTTGCAACATTAGGTCTTACGTTTGCAAAATAGAAATCCATCACGTTCTTATATGCCATCAATGCTGGGTCTTTAGCTATCTTCTTTGCTTTTGCAGCCTTGAAATTATCTAATAAATTATTAACATTTTCCTCTGAAGCGAACATTGTCTTTGCGAACAATTCATCAACATAAGCTTGAACGTTATCATATTTTTCAACGATAGTGTTGAGAAGCTCTGGACGGAAGTCGGCTGGCTGGTTGTTTATATATTCTTGAAGAACCATAGCAGCGACTTCTTGGTCTATTGGCTGATGATAATCTTTGAAGAACACTTTTGCTGCTTCTCTTGCTTCAGCGATGAGAGCGTCGATTTCTTCTTGAGGAGTGTCTTTTGTCACCTGAGCGAGTTTGTTAAAGTTAGCAGCGAATGTCAAGACTTCAATTTGAAGAGCTGTCTCAGAGAGATAAGTCGTTGCTAAACGATAAGGTTCGTATTCAGCATACACTCTGTCGAAGTCTTTGATGAGTTCGAGATATGCGCCTCTTGAACGGCTTTGGTAAGCCCATTTTGAGAAAGCCTTATCGAAAGCGTGTTTCTTCTCAACGCCTTTGAAGTTGTTGATACCTTCAATCACGCCCATCCATTTTTTCCATCCGTTGCCGAGGTGAGCATGTTTTGAAGCATATTGAATTCTAACTTTAGGGTCTTTTTCTTGATATTTATTATAGATGTCGAGAATCTTGCCACGGAGGTCGACGCTGACAGGATAAATGACGTTAGCTTCTTGATTTACAGCTACTGAAGGAAGATATTCGTTAGTGCGAGCTGGATAACCGAATACGAAAGTGAAGTCGCCTTCTTCAACGCCTTTCAATGAGATTGGGAAATGATAAGCTGGTTTGTAAGGGACGTTGTCTTCGCTATATTCAACGGCTTTGCCTTCTGGAGAGACATAGATACGGAAGATTGAGAAGTCGCCGGTGTGACGAGGCCAAACCCAGTTGTCGGTGTCGCCGCCGAACTTACCGATGTTTGAAGGAGGAGTGCCGACCATACGGACGTCTTTAAACACCTCGTTATAAATCATATAATATTTATTTCCGTGATAGAAAGACTTGATTTCGAGTTCGTAGTCTGTTGTAGCAGAAGTCTCTTCTATTATTTTTGCGATGTTATTCTTAACGATTTCTGCTCTTTCTTCTACTGTTGTGCTTTTCTCAACACCTTCGAGAACGCGCTCTGTGACGTCTTCCATTTTCTTTAACATAACAGCTGTCAAGCCAGGACAAGGAAGTTCTTCTTCGAAGCTCATAGCCCAGAAACCGTCTGTGAGGTAATCGTGTTCTACAGTGCTGTGATGTTGAATCCAGTCGAAACCGCAGTGATGGTTTGTGAAGAGAAGACCTTGGTCGCTGACGATTTCACCAGTACAACCGCCGCCGAACAAAACGACAGCGTCTTTCATACTGCTGTTATTGATAGAATAGATGTCTTCAACGGTGATGTTCATTCCCATTTCTTGCATCTCTTGTTCGTTGTTTTGCAACAACATAGGAATCCACATTCCTTCATCGGCTCTTACATTCATAACAACCGACATCACGATAAATAATGATAAAAAGATTTTTTTCATATTGATAAAATTTTGATTGATTTCAATTTGTGCAAAGATAGTGAAAAAAGTTTAGAGTTTAGAGTGGAGAGTTTAGGGTTTAGAGTTTAGGGTTTAGGGTGGAGAGTTTAGAGTGGAGAGTTTATAACTTGGTGACTTTAAAAAATTCCTGTAAAATCCTCCCCTATTTCAACAAATTATCTGTAACTTTGCAATAAGCAAAAGTTAAGTTATGAACAGAATAAAAGAGTCTATTGAGCAAAGCATCGAGGTAAAGAACAAGATTTTATCTGATGAGAAGTTGTTGCAATCTATTGAATCTGCTGTTGATGTCATTGTTGAAAGTCTGCGTAATGGTGGCAAGATTCATTTCTGCGGCAATGGAGGCAGCGCTGCCGACGCACAGCATCTGGCCTCGGAACTCAGTGGCCGCTTTTATCTCGACCGTCAGCCTCTCAACGCAGAAGCTCTGCATTGTAACACCTCATATATGACGGCTGTCAGCAACGACTACGGCTACGACTTTGTTTACAGCAGACTTCTCACAGCATCGGCACGACAAGGCGATGTGCTTGTAGGAATCTCGACAAGTGGCAACAGCCGTAACATAATTGAAGCTTATAAAGTATGTAAAGAAAAAGATATAAAAATAATTTCTCTCACTGGTGCAACAGGCGGCTTGATGAAAGACTTCGGCGGCATATTAATTAATGTGCCTTCTACCGACACGCCTCGCATACAAGAAAGCCACATCATGATAGGACACATTATATGTGAACTTGTTGAAAAAACTTTAAAATTTTAAAATTTTAGAATTCTAGAATTTTAGGATTTTAGGATTCTTAAAAAAAACCAAAATTTATGGCAACTCACAATGAAATTGGCGCCTTAGGCGAACAAATCGCTCTGGAGTATCTTCTCGAGCGTAAGTATCAGATTTTAGAAAAGAATTGGGTGTGCGGACATAAAGAAGTCGACATCATTGCAAAAGACGGCGACACCATCGTCTTTGTCGAAGTGAAGACACGTCACAGCACCTGCCTCGTCGAACCGGAAGCGACTGTCGATGTTTATAAGCAGCGACATCTCATCTGGGCTGCAAATTCCTATGTCAACCGTTATCAATACGACAACGACGTACGATTCGATATCATCGCTATCGTCATCGACAAAAACAACGAAAAAAGGATAGAACACATTGAAGATGCATTCTATCCTTCAGTCAGAAGTTATAAATAAGAAATTGTTATGGAAATAGTACTTGATATTAAAAATCTTATTTATACTATTCGAGGTATAAAAGTTATGCTGGATTCTGATCTTGCTAAAATATATGGTTATCAAACAAGAAATTTTAACCAACAGGTAAAAAACAATATTGAAAAATTTGATGAAGACTTTCGTTTCCAATTAACAAAAGAAGAATATGAAAAAATCTTGATGTCAAAAAATTTGACATCAAATTGGGGCGGAACCAGAAAGTTACCTTTCGCATTTACAGAACAAGGTGTTTATATGCTTATGACTGTTTTAAAAGGAGAACTTGCTGTAAAACAAAGTAAAGCATTGATTAGAGCTTTTAAGGAGATGAAAGATTTTATAATCGAAAATAACAATCTTATCGGGAATAATGAATTACTTCAGATTGCAATTCAGACATCTAAAAATACAGCTGACATCGCTTACCTGAAAAATACAATGATTAATAAAGATGAACTATTAGATATAATTAATGATTTCTCAAGTCTTCAAATTAAAAAAGAATATCTGATTTTAAACGGTGAGACAATCGAAGCAAACTTAGCTTATGACAGCATATATAAAACCGCAAAAAATAAAATCTATATAATTGATAATTACATAGGATTAAAAACTCTTGTGATGCTTAAAAATATAGATTGTAATATATCTGTTACTATTTTTAGTGACAATATCGGTTATGGTTTACACCAAAAAGAATTTATAGATTTTTGCAAGCAATATCCTAAAATATCTATTACCTTTCGCAAGACTTGTGGTATTTTTCATGATAGATATATTATTCTTGATTATAATGATAAAAATGAACAAATATATCATTGCGGTGCTTCTTCAAAAGACGCTGGCAATAAAATTATGAGCATTTCTAAAGTTAATGAAAATCACGTTTATCATCAAATAATAGATACTTTATTAAACAATCCTATTTTGACATTAAAATAAAAAAAGGATAGAACACATTGAAGATGCATTCTATCCTTCTCTTAAATAGACGAAAGACAAAAGTCTAATGGATAAAGTCTTTACCTTTAGACTTTCGTCATTAGCCTTTAGTCAATTATCCTACTGAACTTCCTGGAGCAACAGGCTGACTTGGTGACATGACAACCAATCTTCCGTCTTTGTCTTCAGCTGATAAAATCATGCCTTCGCTGACGATGCCTTTCAACTTACGAGGCTCGAAGTTGGCGATGAAGCATACTTGCTTGCCGACTAATTCTTCAGGATTTGGATAATATTTTGCGATTCCTGAAACGATAGTACGTTTGTTCATACCGTCGTCAATCAAGAATTGTAATAACTTGTCTGCTTTTGGAACTTTAACGCATTCTAAAACAGTACCGACTCTGATGTCCATCTTGCCGAATTCATCGATGTTAGTGTTAGGCTTGATTGGATTTGGAGCCCATGCGTTGAGTTCGTTTTGTTTCTTTGTCTCTTCCAATTTATTGACTTGAGCAGCCACTGTCTCGTCTTCGACTTTTGTGAATAACAATTCAACTTCGCCTATAGTAGCGTTTTCGTTCAATAAAACTGTTTCCTTAGCTTGATTCCAGCCGCTTACTTCCAAGCCAATCATTGATTGTAATTTCTTAGCTGAGAATG
>JAZOSK010000034.1:0-4165 GCA_045657145.1 Bacteroidales bacterium
CTTCTTGAAGCAGCTAAAGAATTATTATATAGCAACATGGGTGCAACAGCTATCGGTACAGGTATCTGTTCAACATTAGAATATAGAGAAGTATGTCTCCGCGCTTTACGCGAAATCACAGGTTGGGACATCCAATTAGCAAAAGACTTCGTACAAGCTACATCAGACGCTACTCCAATGTTAGTTTACTCAAGCGCATTGAGAACACTCTGCACAAGCTTATGCAAAGTATGTAACGACTTACGTTTAATGAGCTCAGGTCCACGTTGCGGTTTAGGCGAAATCAGCCTCCCAGCATTACAACCAGGTTCATCAATCATGCCAGGTAAAGTTAACCCAGTTATCCCAGAAGTAGTTAACCAAATCTGCTACCGCGTTATGGGTAACGACCACTGCATCATGTTAGGCGCTAACAACGCTCAATTAGAACTCAATGTTATGGAACCAGTTATGGTTTACGCATTGTTAGAATCAATCGAATTGATGCAAAACGGCTTCGACGTATTACGTACACTCTGTATCGACGGTATCGTAGCAAACGAAAAACGTTGCAAAGAATTAGTTGAAAACAGCGTTGGCGTTATCACAGCTTTAGTTCCTGTCATCGGTTACAAACCATGTACAAAACTTGCTAAAGAAGCTATCGAAACAGGCAGAGGCGTTATGGATCTCGTAAGAGAACAAGGTTTGTTAACAGAAGAACAAATCGAAGACGCAATGTCAACAAAGAGAATTATGCTCTAATTTAAGATAAATTTCAAAACGGATGGTATCTTTTGATGCCATCCTTTTGTCGTTTTTAAAAGTACAGTTGTAAATCCTTATCTAAAGTATATATTTACTTTTTTAAAAATAAACAACTTATTATGATTAAAATTAAAAAAGGTATTGATATTCACCTTGTTGGCGAAGCAAAGAAAGAGATGAAGGGCTATGAACCTGCTCTTTATGCTATCAAACCTCTCGATTTTATCGGAGTAGTGCCAAAGATGCACGTCGCAGAAGGTGATGACGTGAAAGTCGGTACCGTTCTTTTCCACGACAAGAAAAACGAAGGCATCTTCTTCACATCTCCAGTATCAGGAAAAGTGAAAGCTATCGTCCGTGGTGAAAAACGCGTCATCCTTCAAGTCGTCGTCGAATCAGATGGAAAATATGAAGCCATCGACTTCGGTAAAGCAGAGCCATCAACACTCACACGCAATGAGGTGATAGAAAAAATGGTACAAAGCGGAACATGGACAATGCTCCGTCAACGTCCTTATTCAACAATCGCTAACCCACAAGATGAACCTAAATGTGTTGTCGTATCAATGTTCGACACAGCTCCAATGGCTCCAGATAACAACTTCATCGTTGCTGGAAAAATGGAATCAATCAAAGCTGGCGTCGAAGCTCTCGCTAAATTGACAAACGGCATGGTTTATCTTAACGTCAATTCTTCAGAGACAAAGAAAGCTCTCGAAGCATTGAACTTCTCAGCAAAGAATATTTCAGTCAACGAATTCCAAGGCCCACACCCTGCAGGTAACGTAAGTACACAACTCAACGTCTTGTCACCAATCAACAAAGGCGAGACAGTTTGGTACACATACGCACAAGACCTCGTAGCTATCGGAAACCTCTTCCTTACAGGTAGTTACGACAGCAATAGAGTAGTGGCTTTCACAGGTTCAGAAGTTAAAGAGCCAGCTTATTACCAAACAAGAATCGGCGCTGATATGTCAGGTTTATATGACGGCATCGTTTCAGAAAACGTACGTATCATCAGTGGTAACGTATTGACAGGTAAGAAGATTAACGGCGATAACTTCTTGGGATTCTACGACTCACAAATATCAGTCATTCCAGAAGGCGACCACTATCAACTCTTTGGTTGGTTGGCACCTAACTTCAAGAAGTTCACTTCAACAAACACAATGGGCGCATCATTATGCAAGAAGAGCCGCAAGGTTCTCGACACCAACCTCAATGGTGGCATCCGTCCTTTGATTATGACAGGCAACTTCGAAAAGGTCTTCCCATTCGACATCTATCCAATGCAGCTCATCAAAGCTTGTATCATCAAAGATATCGACCAAATGGAAGAACTCGGAATCTATGAAATCGATGCAGAAGATTTCGCATTGTGTGAAGTCATCGACCCATCGAAGACACCTATTCAACAAATCGTACGTGAAGGTTTAGAATTGCTTCGCAAAGAAATGAACTAATTGAATTCAATATTATGGGATTACGTAAATTTATAGATAAAATAAAACCTAACTTTGAAGAAGGCGGCAAACTTTATTGCTTCCACTCATTCTTCGATGCAATGGAGACATTCTTCTACGTTCCTAACAAAGTCACTATCAATGGCGCTCACGTAAGAGACGCTGTCGATATGAAACGTAACATGATTTATGTCCTCATCGCTCTTATTCCTTGCTTCCTCTTTGGAACATGGAACATTGGTTATCAACATTTCCTTTCTCATGGTGAAACAGTAACATTATGGCAAAACTTCGGCTACGGCTTGATGAAGATTTTACCTTTATACATCGTGAGTTATGTTGTAGGTCTTGGCATTGAAATCATCTTTGCACAAGTCAGAAAAGAAGAAGTCAACGAAGGTTTCTTCGTAACAGGCTTCCTCATTCCTTTAATCATGCCAGCTGATGTGCCATTGTGGATGCTTGCTATTGCAGTAGCTTTCGCAGTTATCATCGGTAAAGAAGTGTTCGGCGGCAGCGGTATGAACGTCGTCAACCCAGCACTCTTGGCACGTGCTTTCTTGTTCTTCTCATATCCATCACAAATGTCAGGCGACAGCATCTGGATTGCTGAAAAAGCTGATGCTTACTCAGGTGCAACACCACTCGGCACATTATTGAACGGCGGTGGAGTAGAACAACTTCCAAGCATGATGGAAATGTTCATCGGTACAATTCCTGGTAGCGTTGGCGAAACATCAAAAATCGCTATCTTATTAGGCGCATTATTCCTCATCGTTACAGGCGTTGCAAGCTTGAGAGTCATCATCTCAACATTCGTTGGCGCAGCAGCATTAGGTTTGTTATTCACAGCAATCGGCGTTTCTGACGTTCCATTCTATTATCATTACTTAATGGGCGGTTTCATGTTCGGTGCTATCTTTATGGCAACAGACCCTGTTACAGCAGCACAGACAAATTGCGGTAAGATTATCTACGGTTTCCTCATCGGTGCTATGGCAGTATTGATCCGCGTTGCTAACCCTGGTTACCCAGAAGGTATGATGCTCGCAATCTTGTTACTCAACGTATTCGCTCCATTGATCGACTACTGCGTAGTAGCAATGAATATCAGTAAACGTAAAAAACGCTGGGCACAAGCAGAAAGGAGTGCAAAATGAAAGATAGATATATTTTCTTTTACATCACAGTCTTGACAGTGATAGTTGCAGCTTTGTTATCAGCAGCAGCATTGGTTTTACAACCATTCCAAGAAGCAAATGTCAACAATGAAAAAATGATGAACATCTTACAAGCAGCCGACGTAAACATTGAAGAAGGTGCTAATGTTCAAGATCTTTTCAATAAAGACTGCGCTAAGATGATGCTCGTAAATGGTAAAGGTGAAGTTGTTAAAGAAACAACAGAAAACTACCAAAAATTCGAAGCTTTCACATTGAACTTAAAAGATGAACTTTATAAGAGAGACAACGGACAAGACTTCGTATTACCAGTTATCGTTATTAATAATGGTAAAGAAAATGTCAACGTTCTTCCTCTTCAAGGTGCAGGTCTTTGGGGTCCTATCTGGGGCTACATCGGCATGACATCAGACTTCCAAAATGTTGTAGGCGTTGTTTTCGACCACAAATCAGAAACTCCAGGTTTAGGTGCTGAAATCACAACAGATAAATTCAGAAGCCAATTCCAAGGCAAGACTATCTTCAGCAATGGCGAATTCGTATCAGTAGATGTTGTTAAAGGCGGTGTTGCTAAATTATCAGCTGACCTTCAAAAACACTCTGTTGACGCTATCAGCGGTGGTACTATAACTTCACAAGGAGTTAATAATATGATTGAAAATGTGTTAGGATCTTATTTACCTTATATTGAAAAACAATGAGTAAGAATTTAGAACTTTTAACAGCTCCATTACGCAAGGCAAATCCTGTCACAGTATTAATATTAGGTAT
>JAZOSK010000035.1:0-1254 GCA_045657145.1 Bacteroidales bacterium
GGTTTATACCTTCCAGATGATAGTCTCGAATAATTTCCATCTTTACTTCCTGGCTTACCCATTTGCCGCCATTCTTAGTTCCAATTTTCTTTTTGTTCATTTTTATTGACTTATTGTGTCAACTATTTTCAGCGTAACACAGTAGTTGAGGAACTGAGGGTATGAGGAATTTTTAAGTCAGCAAGTCGCCAAGGTTCTTAATTCAACAGCCAATAGCCAATAGCAAACAGCTAACAGCCAATAGCCTTAGTTCAACCTTCTTGCTCGTAATAATACGAATAATCTATTCCTTTCATGAAGGTCTCGCGGTCGTGAATCTTGTCTGTTAATGCCGATTGTAGAAGTCGTTTGATTTCGGATGAGTCAACAACGCTTTTCTGCATGGCGTTGAGATAATCGTTCTTGTCAATTTTGCTCCAGTCAACGCATTTCTTCATTGAGCGTCTGAACATCAGGTCGAGCCATATCCGTGTGCTGCGGCCGTTGCCTTCCATAAAAGGATGCGCAACATTCATCTCAACGTATTTGTCAACAATCTCATCGAATGTCGTTTCTGGCATATTCTCTATGCTACGCAATATGGTAGGGAAGTGTAAGGCGTTAGCAAAGGTGAAGCCGCCCTTGCTGATGTTCTTGCTGCGTATCTGCCCCGCAAACTCATAAAGTCCTCCGAATAGATATGCGTGTATCTGCTGCAGACACTTGATGCTGCCTGGTTCCAATGTGCCGAGTAAACCGCTTTCAAACAAGGTGTAAGCTTTCTTTCTGCTTTGTCCGTCGATGGTGTTATCGCTGTATAAAAACCAATCGAGAAAATCGTTTCCTCTTTTGCTAGGAATTGCTTTGACCAATGTGATTATATCATCTTGAATAAAGCAATCTGTTGCGTATTTCTTTCCGTCTGCGGCAGTAAGTTTCAGTTGACTACAATTTGTAGTCAACTCGCTGTTTGACTTTTTAAGTCTGGTTTTCATTACACTCCAATACTTTCTTGGATTAGGACTTTCTGTGATTGCAGAGATAATGTCAACAGCTGAAAACCACCATTTTGAATTATCTTCGTCCCAAAGGGCTCTGACCTCATGGTCATTGTAAAATCTAATAGAAATCTTGGTCATTGGTCTAATTTTTATTGCTTAAGTTTATTAAATAACTATCCGCAAATTTAATAAAAAAATCGCAAAAATGTTTGGTGACGATATGATTTTTTGTGAAAGACAACAAGTTTTAGTTAGGAGTTAGGAGTTAGGAGTT
>JAZOSK010000036.1:0-53685 GCA_045657145.1 Bacteroidales bacterium
TTCGCTCACCTTCCATTATTGTTGAAACCTGATGGCAACGGCAAACTCAGCAAACGCGACGGCGACCGCCTCGGTTTCCCAGTGTTCCCACTTCGTTGGGTTGACCCTAAGAGCGGAGAAGTTTCTTCAGGTTATAAAGAATCAGGATATTACTCAGAAGCTTTCATCAATATGTTGGCTCTCCTCGGCTGGAATCCTGGCACAGAACAAGAAATATTTTCAATGGAAGAACTTATCGAAGCTTTCTCATTCGAACACTGTACAAAATCAGGAGCTCGTTTCAATGTTGATAAGACAAAATGGTTCAACCACGAATATCTCTTGAAGAAAGATAAAGAAGAAGTCGGCGAAGAATATCTCCAATGGCTCGAGACAGAAAAAGGTATCAAAGCTGATAGAGATTATGTTGTTAAGGTGGCAGGTTTGGTTAAAGACCGCGTCAACTTCGTGAAAGAATTATGGGACCAAAGTTTCTTCTTCTTTGAAGAACCAACAACATACGACGAAGTTACTGTTAAGAAACGTTGGAAAGAAAACTCAGCAGAGTTGATGTTAAAAGCTAAAGAACTCATTAACGGCATCGAAGATTTCTCAGCAGAAAACATAGAAAAGGTTCTCAACGAATGGATTACCTCTAACGAACTCGGCATGGGACTCGTCATGAACGGACTTCGTTTGATGCTCGTCGGCGCTGGCAAAGGACCACATATCCACGAAATTTTAGAACTCCTCGGCAAAGAAGAAGCCGTGAAGAGAATTGGTAAAGGAGTTACTGTTTTAGGTTAAGCCTAAAAGTCAACAAGACTACAAGACAACAAGTATTTATGACAATGTTCAAAAACTTACTTGTAGTCATGTAGTCTTGTGGTCTTGTAGTCTTATATAGAATCATAGGTATGTCAAAAATCACAATAGAAAATATGGAATTCTACGCCTATCATGGTCACTTTGAAGAGGAGCAGAAGATAGGCACTTGGTTCAGTCTCGATTTGACAATGGATGTCGATACAAGCAAGGCTGAACTCTCTGATGAACTTGACGACACTGTGGATTATTCAGCAGTATATCAAGTCGTTAAAGAACAGATGATGATTCCTTCAAAATTGTTGGAACACGTTGGAAGAAGAATCTTAAATACGATAAAAGAAAGATTCCCTGACGTGAAAGATGCACAGTTGAAGATAAGAAAAATGAATCCGCCTTTGGGAGGCAAGATGGCGTTTGTTTCTTTAGAATTAGGAATTAGGAGTTGTAGAGACGCGTCAATCACACAAAAAAATAAATAAGATAGTGATTGACACGTCTTGTTTTGACAATAGATGAAAAAGACGTGTCAACAATTCCTTTTTTGTATTATTGGTATTGTTGACGCGTCTCTACTGAGTGTTTAAAAAAACATTTTGTTAATTTTTTTAAATTAATGTTTGTTCATTAAAAAAAAGTTGTATCTTTGCACTCTCAAAACAAGGTACCATGGCCGAGTGGCTAGGCAGAGGTCTGCAAAACCTTGTACGGCGGTTCGACTCCGTCTGGTACCTCAAACTAAAGGACGTCATCATGGCGTCCTTTTTTTGTTTGTATTCGTGACTTCTTTTAATAAGTTAATATTTGTTAACCTATGTTAAAAAGTGTTAATTTTAAATAACTTAAAGATTTTGTTTATATTTTTGCATTGAGCGTAGAACGGTGCCTGAGCTCGTCGAAGGCATAAGTTCGCAATGGCACTTCGACAGGCTCAGTGACCAATTGCCCATAGCAAATAAACTAAAAATGAAACCAAGATTTTTAAACCACTTAATCAATTTATTCTATCCGCAGGTGTGTTCTGCTTGTGGTAATCTCTTGACGCGTAACGAAGAAACCGTATGCCTTTCTTGTCGTTATCTTCTTCCTAAGACAGAATATGAGAAAAACGCCGACAATCCTCTGGCGCAGATGTTTTACGGACAAGTCGATTTTCATGCCGTGACGGCTGAGCTTTTCTTCAGTAAGACTGGCAAGGTACAGCATCTGCTTCATCAACTGAAATACGAAGGAAACCAAGACGCTGGTTTTTTTCTCGGACAACAATTAGGAGAAAGCATAAAAAACGCGGAGCTCTTTAGAGGAATTGATTTTATTATCCCGATTCCGTTGCATCCGAAGAAAGAACATCTCCGAGGCTATAATCAAAGTTATGTCATTGCGCAGGGCGTGGAGGAAAAGACAGCGATTCCTATAATGAGAGATTGTCTTTACAGGAAGACGTTTACTGCGACGCAGACCAAGAAATCGCGCGAGGAACGCTGGGAAAACGTGAAAGACATTTTCGGCGTGAAAAACGGCGAGCGACTGAAAGGTCGACACATTTTATTAATAGACGACGTGCTGACGACAGGCGCGACTTTGAAAGCCGCTGGAACGACATTGTCGCAAATTCCGGACATAAAAATTAGCGTCGCGACAGCAGCGTGCGCGGCGGGATGATTAAGTTGCCGAGACACTAAGTCAATGAGTCAATGAGTCAATAAGTCAATAAGTCAATAAGTCAGTGTCAGAGTCAATGGTCAGAGTTTAACTTATGTCCTAACGCTACTATCGACAAGACTGAGGAGTTTTCTGGGAGGTTGAGGATTCTCTTGACGTTGTCGGTGGCGTCGTTGCCTTCGGCGTCTTTGCGTAGTCTGATTTGCACCCAGCAGCTGCCGAGACCGAGTTCTTCTGCTGCGAGTTGCATGATGATTGTCGCGATGGAGCAGTCTTCAACCCAGACATCGGTTTTCGATGTGTCGGCAGCGACTACGATGGCAGCAGCTGCTCCTTCAATAAGCGCAGCTCCTGATGCCTTGCTGACCGACAAAGCTTTGAGTGTCTCTTTGTCTTCAACGAGGATGAAATCCCAAGGTCTGATGCGATGTCCGGATGGCGATAATTTCGCCGCTTCTAAAATATATTCTAAAGATTTTTTATCAATAACTTCGTCGGTGAAACGACGACATGTACGTCTACTTTTTAATAATTCGAGAAAGTTTTTCATGTGAAATAATATATTGGGCAAAGATAGTTTTTTTTCCTATCTTTGTAAACCTTAAAATACACTAACCACTCTAAACTATACTCTCTAAAACTACTATTAACTCTAAACTCTAAACCCTAAACTCTAAACTCTAAACTCTAAACTCTCAACTTTATCAAATGAATCCACTTCTGAAAGTCAATAATCTTAGAATCTCTTTCTGCCGCGATAGTCAGTGGCAGGAAGCAGTGCATGGTGTCGACTTTGAAGTGTTTGAGGGTAAGACTTTAGGTATCGTCGGCGAGTCGGGTTCTGGTAAGTCGGTGAGTAACCTTGCTGTGATGCAGCTACTCGACACACGTAAATCTAAGATAGAAGCAGATTCTATTTTATTGGAAGACAAAGATATTTCACATTATAACGAGGACCAGATGTCGGAGGTCCGCGGCAGACAAATCGCGATGATTTTCCAGGAGCCGATGACGTCCTTGAATCCAGTTTATAAATGCGGATTTCAGGTTTTAGAAGCCTTAGGCAGTCAACAGTCAACAGTCAACGGTCAACAGTCATCATCCACAACTCAGCAACTTAAAGAAAAGGTTCTAGAACTTTTCGAAAAGGTGAAGCTGCCAAATCCGGAGATTATTTTTGATAAATATCCTCACGAGCTTTCTGGCGGTCAGAAGCAGAGAGTGATGATTGCTATGGCTCTCATTTCAAATCCTAAGGTTCTCATCGCTGACGAACCAACGACGGCTCTCGATGTCACGGTGCAGAAAGAGATTTTGAAGCTTCTCAAAGAGCTTCAGCGTGAGAATGGAATGGGAATGATATTCATCACTCACGACCTCGGCGTGGTTTCTGAAATAGCCGACGATGTCATCGTGATGAACAAAGGCGTCATCGTGGAAAAAGGCAAGACACACGATATTTTAAATAATCCTCAGCATCCTTATACTAAAGGTCTCATCGCTTGTCGCCCGCCGCTCGATTATCGTCTGGAGCGACTTCCTGTCGTGAAGGAATTCCTCGATGGAAAATGGATTGATAACAATCAAGTTAAGAACGAGTTGCTCATCACTGACGAAGAACGTCAGAAACAACATGAACTTTTATATTCGCAGGAACCTATTTTGAAGGTTGAGAACTTAAGGACTTGGTATCCGCTTCGAAAAGGTGTCTTCGGTCGTACTTACGACTACATAAAATCCGTAGATGATGTCAGTTTCGACGTTTATCCAGGCGAGACGCTCGGACTTGTGGGCGAGTCGGGATGCGGAAAGACTACATTGGGACGTAGCATTTTACGACTTGTCGAGCCTACTTCGGGTAATGTCATCTTCGAAGGAAGAGACATCACGAAGTTAAATAGTAAAGAGTTAAGAGAATATCGCAAGCAGGCACAGATTGTCTTTCAAGACCCGTATTCTTCCTTGAATCCGCGTATCTGTGTCGGAGACTCCATCGCAGAGCCGATGTTGGTTCACGGCATTGAGAAAGACGCCAAGAAAAGAAGAGAACGCGTCTGCCGTCTCTTGGAGGAAGTCGGGTTGGAAGCTGCGCATTATCAGCGTTATCCGCACGAGTTCTCCGGAGGCCAGAGACAGCGCATATGTATAGCACGCGCTTTGGCTGTCAATCCGAAACTGATAATTTGCGACGAGTCGGTGTCGGCTCTCGACGTCTCGGTGCAGGCACAGGTGTTAAATCTTATTAACAGACTGAAGAAAGAATTTCATTTCACATATATCTTCATCTCTCACGATTTAAGTGTGGTTCGTTTCATGTCCGATAGAGTAGTGGTGATGTATAACGGCAAGATACAAGAGATGAACGAAGCCGACGCGCTTTTCAATAATCCTCAAAACGATTACACTAAGAAATTGATTGCGGCGATTTGTAAGGTGTGATGACAAAAGGCTAAAGGCTAATGACAAAAGACTAAAGGCTAAAGACAAAAGGCTAAAGGCTAATGACAAAAGACTAAAGACTAAAGACCAAAGTCTAAAGTCTAAAGTCTAAAGTCTTAAAAAACCAACTCCTTAATTCCTTAATTCCTCTATTCCTCTATTCCTCTATCCCTCTATTCCTCTATTCCTCTGTTCCTCTATTCCTCAGTTCCTCAAATTATCAACTTCCATAAAAACTTCTGCTGAAATCTGTATAAATGTTTTCTTCGACTTTTTTCAGATTATGTAACCACTCGTGATAGTAAGGTGAGTCTTTTTTTAGATTTGAATCAATAAGTTGTTGAGGGAATTTTCCTCTGCTAAGAATCAGATTGCTTATCTTATTGCTATTAGAAAGTGAATATATATTGTTGTAATCTAATGTCTTCTCTATTTCACGGCATTGTTTCCCCGCAAAATAAACTACTTGTTTATGTAGGGATTTGTAAAGATTTTCTGTTTCGCTTTGCTTTTTCAATATAATCTTGATGGAGTCTGATTCTGATTTTATCTTGTGATTCTCGTTTTCCAATATGGCGATTTCTTTTTTGAGGGAATCATAAAACTCTTGCGTAACCATCTCATTATTCATTATCTCTAATGTCTCAATTTTATTTTTCATATTTACTAATATGAGTGAAAAAAACGTGAAGATTATTAACAATAGAGTTATGACAAAGATGATGATATCTGTCTTGCTGTTGAGTTTTTTCTTTACATCAAGAGCGGAACGAAATCGTTTTTCTGGATTTTCTTCCAGACATCTTTTAATTATCTTTCTTATCTTAAGAGATTGATATGAAACATCTTGAATGATTTTTCCGAGAGCGTAGATGTCGGAACGGTTATCGATTTTATTTCTTTTCTGTTGTTCAGGAGAAGCGAACGCTGCTGTTCCTGCTGGTTCTTTCAATATATCGAAATCGTCTTTATCGGCGAGTCCGAAGTCGATGAGTTTCACATGATGGCCGTCGCGAGTTATCAAGATGTTGTTTGGTTTTATGTCGCGATGGACGATTTGTTTGTTGTGAATATATGTAAGGGCGTCGCAGAGTTCGCCGAGTATTCTGAAGGTATCTTTTTTTGAAATATTGTTTTTGGAGAAGAAGTCGTTCCATGTCACGCCGTCGATGAATTCCTGCACGATGCAGAGCCCCAGCTGAGGTATCTCTTCGAATGATACTGTCTGAACTACGTTCTGATGCGACAGCTGTATTGCGATGTCGAATTCTTTTTCGAGCAGCGACTGATAACGAGGATTGTCTTTTTCTTTGTCGGTCAAGCGTTTGAGGACATACCACTTGCCATAGCGTTTTGCCTTGTAAAGTTCGCTGTAGCCGTTTTTCGAGTCATGTATCAGCTCGAAGTTAGAAAACTGATTAGCGATATTTATGTTATCTTCTTCTATGAAACCAGAATTTAAGTCGGAGTCGAACATTGCTTTTGTAAAATTTATTCTGCAAGTATAGCAAAATATTTGAATATTTTACTAAGAACTAAGAACCAAGAACCAAGAACTTTTGTCACTGCTTAGTTCAACAGCCAATAGCCAACAGCCTTAGTTTGATAGTCTTATCATTTGTTTTTCTTCGCTTTTCTTAGTTTCGTCAATCCGCTTTTGTTGCCAGCCACATATTTCTTTGGAGGTTCACCTGGCATTCTGACTTGAATAAGGTCTGTTATTATCAGTGGATTGTTTAAGATGAATTGTGTCGTTGTGAAAGTGTCTCCTATTTCCAGTTTGCAATATTGAGCGTTTTTTACGAGGAATCTGTCGTTTCCGAGGAATTCAGCTACGCAAGAGCGGTTTGGGTTCCATTCAAATAAGACAGAGTCGCCTTTTATAAGGTTTTTGGAATATATTATTTCTTCAGAAATGAAGCCAGATTCGCTTTTGTCGTTCATACAGAAAGCGTTCCATCCGGAATAACCGAGATAGCGAGCGAGGAGTGACAGAGAAGATAGACTGATGTCTTTGTCGTATTTGATATATCCGAACAAGCGCTTTAAAGTTGTTGCGCTCATAGTGTTGCATTTCAGTTTATCTCTAATATCGTCACTTAAATCGGAGAAATCGGCGGGAGTTTCCATGTCGCGGCCGAATTGTGACTTCAACATTTGCCTTAATTTCTCGATATAAAATTCATTACCCATCACAAGTGCTATTGTTTTTTGCAAAAATAACAAATAAAATATTGTGTAAAAGTTGTATGTTTTTCGTGGCATAATTTGGAATGATTTGGAACGAATTGGAATTTTGATGAACTAATTTTCTTCTTATTCTTGCAAAAACAAATTGTTGAATCTTGTTAATATATAATCATCATGGCGCAATGGAGGATAACGACAAAAAGGAGAAAGATTTGCAACGGGATAATGGTAGAACCTAATATGACTGTAGAAGTTGTAACAACAGGTGTTAATCCTTTGACAAGCAATAGAGGACAATTGGTTGCGGATGCTTTTATGAGAATATATGGCATTGATGCCGTTAAGGCAAATATACTTAACACATCAGATTTGGAAGTTTTGAAAGTAAAATAAATATTGTTTAACATTTAAAAATTAAAGTTATGTTTATAGCAGTCGCAGGAATAGTTGCATCAGTCGCAGGAGTAGGTATTGCAGCTATACAGGCTATTAATGGACAGCCTATTTCTGGAAATAAATAATAATTGTATAACCTTTAAAAAATTGAAATTATGAGTGTAATTCTTACTACAAGTATTTTTGCTGGCGTTTTATACGTAGCTAAAGTTGGTATAGAAGCTATCAGCAATGCTAAATAATAAATAACATAAAAACAAAAAAGTAATATTATGGATAAAGTACAACAAATGCAGGTTCTTTGTGCAAAGATTGGAGTGTTCTTTGCAAATTGTGACGGAGTTTATGAAACACGTGAACAAGAGTTTATTGAAAATTTTGTCGCTAATTTAGAACAAGGTGAAGGTTTGACTCCAGAAATCAAACAAATCATTTTGGAAAGTACAAACGAAATAGTATCATTGGAGACAATAATCCAAATGACCAAAGATTTGTTAGATGGTTTTAATGAGGTAGAACAAGCAGAAATCAAGAAAGTCTTATCAGAATTTATCGTTAAGTTGATAGAAGTTGATGGAGAAATTCATCCTAATGAGATTGCTAACTATAATCTGATAAAAGAACAAATTGGTTTATAATAATAAATGTTATCCTTATTAAAGACCTTAACAAATACCAATTCTTATATTTCAGAGAAGATAGCGGCTGTCAAGCGTATTGCTGAGATAGTCGCTATCTCTTCTGATGATACGGAAGCTGAGATAAAAGAGAAAGATTGTCTATTTCATACTTTCCCTGTCTCTGTGCAAAACAGTCTCGACGCTTACTTCGAGATAAAATATTCCAACAAAGGTTATAACAACATTCCGAGAAGTGGCGGACGCTGGTCAGGAGAGGCAGGCAATTCTTTGTGGATGCCAGATAACAACTTAGTTCCGGAAAGGAATATGTATAGCAATCCCGACGGAATGACATGGGAAAAAATCCTCGATTTATATAAAGTTAAAAACGGAATCCTTTTCAAAGAGGGCGAACCTGTATTTGATGAGTTAGCTTGGGAGGAAGTCGTTCTGCAATATGAAGACATCGGCCGCAACGAGCTTCTGCGATTGCAACAGAATGAACGCTCGGTGTTGCATAATCTCGCTTTCGACACACTCGCCAAAGCCAAAGGCTGGACTCTTGAACAGACCTACAAATACAAAGAAGAGAATAATCTCGTGTGGCACGAGAAATCCGATTGCAAGACCTTGCTGCTCGTCCCACGAATGATTCACGACAACATAACACATTACGGCGGCGTTTCAATGCTGAGATGTCTGGAGATTTAAGACACCAAGACACCAAGACGCCGAGTCACCAAGTAGAGACGTATCACACGACACATATGAGATAAACAAGATGTCGTTGATGCGTCTTTTCAGTTAGGAGTTAGGAATTAGGAGTTAGGAGTGTTGTTTTATCTTCGAAAAAGTGTGATAATAACCTTATTTTATCTTCGAAAAAATGTAGGTAATTGCTTGTTTTATCTTCGAAAAAGTGTATTTTTGCAGAAATAATTATCATATCATGAAGAGAGAAATATACAATAAGTTGTTGTCGTGGAAGGATAATCCTAATCGTAAACCATTGATAATTACTGGAGCGAGACAAGTCGGTAAGACTTGGATAATGCGTGAGTTTGGAAAGAATGAGTATGAGAATGTGGTATATGTCAATTGTGATAATGAAAAAAGAATAGAATCGCTGTTATCTGACGATTATAACATTGATAGAATATTATTGGGACTTCAGGCAATTTCGGGTGTTAATATCAAATCTGACAAGACCCTTATCATTTTCGATGAGATACAACAAGTCCCTCGTGGATTACATCTGTTGAAATATTTTTACGAAGAAGCTCCTACTTATCATGTGATGGTAGCTGGTTCTCTTCTGGGAATTACGTTAAATCAAGGTGTTTCGTTTCCAGTCGGAAAGGTCGATATCTTGGATATGCATCCTATGAGTTTCAATGAATTTCTTGATGCGATGGGACAAGAGTCGTTGCTGAAAATTTTAGAAAGCAAAGATTGGAAACTGATAGATTCGTTAAGTACGAAATTTATTGAATTTCTCAGACAATATTATTATGTAGGCGGTATGCCAGAAGCCGTATATTCTTATTGTAATTATAGAGATTTGGCTCAAGTCAGGGAGATACAATCCAATATATTGAAAGCTTATCGTAACGACATATCGAAACATGCGACGAAGTCGGAGTCGGTCAAAATTGGTCAAGTGCTTGATTCTTTGCCGTCGCAATTGTCTAAGGAGAATAAGAAATTTATTTATGGTGTGTTGAAAAATGGTGCGCGTGCTGCTGAATATGAGTTGGCGATTCAATGGCTTATAGATGCCGGCATAGTGCATAAAGTCAATAGAATAAAAGAAGCAAGAATGCCGTTGAAATTCTATGAGGATTTTTCTGCCTTCAAATTGTTTCTTCTCGATTTGGGATTATTCGCTTGTATGTGCGATGTTCCTGCGTCAGAAATGCTTATCGGTGATAATATTTTTGTCGAGTATAAAGGAGCCTTCGCTGAGCAATATGTTATGCAGCAACTTATATGTCAGAATATAAAACCTTATTATTGGAGCAGTGAGAAAACTCCTGCAGAGATTGATTTCGTGATTCAGCAAGACAACAAAATCATCCCTATTGAAGTCAAGGCTGAAGTCAATGTAAGAGCTCGTTCACTGAGACAGTTCATAACAAATAATCCAGAGTTAAAAGGTGTCAGACTTTCAATGCTTGGATACGCAGATCAAGGCTGGATGGTAAATATTCCTCTATATTCTCTAGAACTCTAGAAAATTTTGAAGTTTTTAAGTTTTGAATTTCTGAGGTTTAAAAAAAACTTTAGTCTTTTGTCTTTAGTCTTTAGTCTTTTATTATTTTTGCCACATGGTAATAGTAGATAATGTAATAGTCACTGACGAGTTCATCAATGCTCGTTTTTGTTGTCACCTCGCAAGATGCAAAGGTGAATGTTGTATTGCCGGCGACGCTGGCGCTCCCCTAGAACCTGATGAAGTAGGTCTAATTGAGGAATACCTTGAAGAGATAAAACCTTATATGCGTCCTGAAGGCATTGAGGCTGTGGAGAATAACGACGTCTACGACTACGACGAAAAAGGCGCTCTCGTCACACGTCTCATCAACGACGAAGAATGTGCTTTCGTCTATTTCCATGAAAACGGCACTGCATTATGCGCTATAGAAAAAGCTTATCTTGAAGGCAAGATAGATTTCTGGAAACCAATAAGCTGCCACCTTTATCCAATACGCCTCGAAGAGAAAAACGGTTTCATTTATGTCAACTACCACGAATGGAGCGTCTGTGTTCCAGCCAAACGTAAGGGCGAGAAAGAAGGTATTCCTTTATATAAATTCTTGAAAGGTCCTATGATACGTCGTTTCGGCGAGGACTGGTATGAGAGGTTCGTTAAACAGTTAGGAGTTAGGAGTTAGGAGCGTCTTAAATCATATTTATGATATGAATTTCAAATCTTTTCTTGAAAAAAAATCTGTCAATATCACAGCAAAGGCTTATTTCCTCGATGCTCTCGGCGCGATGGCTTTCGGTCTGTTCGCTTCATTATTGATAGGAACTATTTTCACCACTTTAGGTGATAAGTTAAATCTCCCGATATTATTAGAAATCGCGAAATATGCGAAGCAGGCTACCGGCGCCGCGATAGGTGTCGCGATAGCATATTCGCTCCATGCGCCTTCACTGGTGTTGTTCTCTGCAACAGTATGCGGCATCGCGGGCAACGCATTAGGCGGTCCCGTCGGAGCTTATGTCGCTACAGTGATAAGCACCGAACTCGGAAAAATCGTCTCCAAAGAAACTAAAGTCGACATCCTCGTCACTCCATCTGTCGTGATAATCAGCGGCGTGCTACTCGCTATGTTCGTAGGTCCTGGCATCAACGCCTTTATGGAGGCTTTCGGACGATTCATCGAAAACGCCACCGAGTTGCGTCCTTTCCTCATGGGAATAATAGTCTCCGTTTCTGTCGGAATGGCACTGACATTACCAATCAGCAGCGCGGCCTTATGTATCGCCATCGGTCTTTCTGGAATAGCGGCTGGTGCTGCCACAGCAGGATGCTGCGCTCAGATGGTGGGTTTCGCAGTGATGTCGTTTAAAGAAAATCGCTGGGGCGGACTCATCTCTCAAGGCTTAGGAACGTCGATGTTGCAGATGCCTAACATCATAAAAAATCCTCTCACATGGATTCCTCCAACATTGGCAGCAGCCATCACCGGACCAATATCCACTTGCGTATTTCAACTCGAAAACGTGCCTATAGGCGCTGGCATGGGAACATGCGGACTCGTCGGACCTTTCGGCGTCATAACAGCGATGCCAGAAGGCGGAACTAAGATGTGGCTCGGAATATTATTGATTTGTTTCGTCTTGCCAGCAATCCTGACTTGGATTTTCGGCGAGATATTTAGAAAGATGGGATGGATTAGGGAAGGGGATTTGAAAATTGAAAGTTGAAAACGGAAAATTGAAAATCTGTAGAGACGTGTCGACAATACCGATGAAAATAAAAAAGGGATTGTTGATGCGTCTTTTTGTTAATTTTTTCAAAAAACCTCTTGACAAAACTTCATTCTGATATTATATTTGTGACTTTCGCAAAAAATAACATAAAATCATTATATAAATGAAGTTATCTCAATTCAAATTTAACCTTCCTGCAGATCTCATTGCTCAACATCCAGCAAAAAACAGAGATGAATCACGTTTGATGGTCGTTAATCGTAAAGATGGTTCCATCGAACATCGTACTTTTAAAGATATTTTGGATTACGTCAACGCAGGTGACGTTTTCGTTCTTAACAACACTAAGGTTTTCCCAGCTCGTCTCTATGGCGAAAAGGAAAAGACTGGTGCAAAAATCGAAGTGATGTTGCTTCGCGAACTCAATCACGAAAGCCGTCTCTGGGACGTCCTCGTGGATCCAGCTCGTAAAATCCGTATCGGTAATAAATTATATTTCGGTGAGAACGACGACCTCGTAGCTGAAGTCATCGACAACACTACATCACGCGGAAGAACATTACGTTTCTTGTTCGACGGCACTCATGAAGAATTTAAAAAGACTATAACAGATTTAGGAAATACTCCACTTCCTGTGGAAATCCAAAGACCAGTGGAACCAGAAGACGCAGAAAACTATCAGACTGTCTTCGCTAAACACGAAGGCGCAGTGGCAGCTCCAACAGCTGGCATGCACTTCAGCAAGTCGCTCATGAAACACCTCGAACTCCGCGACGTGCAATTCGCTGAACTCACACTCCACACTGGCGTGGGTAACTTCCGCGACATCGAAGTAGAAGACCTTACAAAACATAAGACCGACTCTGAAGAAATGGAAATCACACAAGAAGCTTGCGACATCATCAACGCTGCTAAAGCTGAACGTCACAAGATTTTCGCTGTGGGTACAACATCACTCAAGGCTCTCGAGACTTCAGTGACTATCTCAGGTCAGATAAATCCTTATAAAGGCTGGACAAATAAATTCATATTCCCTCATTACGACTTCAACACAGCTGACGCTCTCATCACAAACTTCCACCTTCCTAAGTCATCAATGATGATGGAAGTAGCAGCATTCGCTGGTTATGAGTTGCTTATGAAGGCTTATAAGACAGCCGTCGCAGAGAAATACCGTTTCTTTACATACGGCGACGCGATGCTCATTTTATAATTAGGAGTTAGGAATTAGGAGTTAGGAGTTATTTTATAATTAACAATTGACAATTAACAATGTGGTGTTGAGCTCAAGGCTCATTGCTCACAGCTCATAGCATAAAATAAAAACAATGAATCAAGAAGAATTTTTCAAGAAGATAACAGCTCACGCTAAAGAATACGGTTTTGTATTCCCTTCAAGTGATATTTATGACGGACTTTCAGCTGTTTATGACTACGGTCAAAATGGCGTTGAGTTAAAGAATAACATTCGCCAATATTGGTGGAAAGCTATGGTGCAGATGCACGAAAACATCGTCGGCGTTGACGCTGCGATTTTCATGCACCCAACAGTATGGAAAGCTTCAGGTCACGTCGATGCTTTCAACGACCCAATGATTGATAATAAAGACAGCAAGAAACGTTATCGCGCTGACGTTCTCGTTGAAGACCACATCGCTAAGATTGAAGATAAAATCAATAAAGAAGTAGAGAAAGCTAAGAAACGTTTCGGCGATGCTTTCGATAAAGAACAATTCGTTTCTACTAACGCCCGCGTCCTCGGTTACAAACAAGAGATTGAAGACATCAGCCATCGTCTTTATGTAGCTATGGAAAACAATGACCTCGCTGGCATCAAACAACTCATCGAAGACCTCGGCATCGTTTGTCCAATTTCAGGTTCACGTAACTGGACCGACGTTCGTCAATTCAACCTTATGTTCGCTACACAGATGGGTTCTTTGGCAGAAGGCGCAAACGAAATTTATCTCCGTCCAGAGACAGCTCAAGGTATCTTCGTCAACTACCTCAACATCCAAAAGACAGGTAGAATGAAAGTGCCTTTCGGTATCGCTCAGACAGGTAAGGCTTTCCGTAATGAAATCGTGGCTCGTCAGTTTATCTTCAGAATGAGAGAGTTCGAACAGATGGAAATGCAGTTTTTCGTACGCCCTGGCACTGAACTCGAATGGTTCAAACACTGGAAAGAAGAACGTCTCAGATGGCATCTCTCACTCGGTATCCCAGCTGAAAAATATCGTTACCACGACCATGAAAAATTGGCTCACTACGCTAATGCAGCAACCGACATCGAATTCGAATTTCCATTCGGCTTCAAAGAACTCGAAGGTATCCACAGCCGCACCGACTTCGACCTCAGCAGCCATTCTAAGTTCTCAGGCAAGAAGCTTCAATACTTCGACCCAGAGACAAACGAAAGCTACGTTCCTTACGTCATCGAGACATCAATCGGTTTGGACCGTATGTTCCTCGCTATGTTGAGCCACGCTTATACAGAAGAAAAACTCGAAGACGGCTCAGAACGCGTCGTGATGAAATTCCCAGCAGCTTTGGCACCTTATAAAGTCGCTATCTTGCCTCTCGTCAAGAAAGACGGTCTTCCAGAAAAAGCACGCGAAATCATGAATCAACTCACACCAGATTTCATGTGTCAATACGAAGAAAAAGACTCTATCGGAAAACGTTACAGAAGACAAGACGCTATCGGTACTCCTCTCTGTGTCACTATCGATAACCAGACATTAGAAGACAACACAGTGACAGTCCGCGACCGCGACACTATGGAACAAATCAGAGTCAACGCTGATGAGCTTTATAACATCATTAGAAATAAGATAGCTCCAAAGAGAGTTTGATTTATAGTTAGGAGTTAGGAATTAGGAGTTAGGAGTTAGAGGCGTCATAATGACGCCTCTTTTTAATTGGTATAATTATACAAAAAAAGTCGCTGCAATTTGCAGCGACTTTTAAATTATTGTGAATTATGTTTATTTCTTAACGAAACGTTTTACAATTTCACCGTTTTCTGTAACGACTTTCACGAAGTAAACACCGCTATTCAAGTTAGCAACATCAATTACTGACTGCTGACCGCTGATAGCTGATAGCTCTTGTTGTCTTCCATAAACATCGTAAATCACAACTTCTTTAACAACTGTTTCTGTCTCGATGTATAATTTGTCGCTGACAGGATTTGGATAGACGTTGATAGCTGAAGATAATTCTTCTATGCTTTCATTATCGTCATCATTGCCATTGTCTTCATATTTAACACAATCTGTATTTGATTTTTCAGATTCTCCTGCTAAGTTAGCAGCTGTGATGTAGAAGCAGTATTCACCTGGATTTGAGAGTTTGATTTTGAATTCTGTTCCTTCTGATGCGCCAATGAGTTTGTCGCCTTCCGTTGTGATGTAATATACGTTGTAGTATGTTGCTAATTCAACGGCTTTCCATGTCAACAATGCTGAGTCGCTTGCCAATTTTGCTTCTAATACAGGAACTGCTGGAACTTCCAATTCAGGGTCTGCTTCTATTGTGGCGCAAGCTTCTTCAGATTTAGGTGATTCTCCTAAATCGTTGACAGCAGTAACAGTGAAGCAATAAGTGCCTACTTCAGGTACTCGAACATCGAGTGCTGTTTCTTCTAAATTCTTGAGCATTTGTTCTCCATAGTACACTTTGTATGAAGTAGCACCATGAACTGGTAACCAGAAGAGACGTACTGTGTCGTTTGAAGCTGTTGCTGTTACTACAGGAGCAACTGGTATTGCAGAACCTACTGTGAATGTGCCTTGTGCTGACCATGCAGTTGCACGGCCTGCAGTACAGAATGCGCGTACATTCCATAAGTATGTTCCATCTTCTGGGAGGTCTTCGATAACCCATACTGTAGACTCAATGCTGTCGACTGTGACCCATGATGTGCTGTTAGCTTCACGGTATCTCAATTCCCATAAGAGATGGTCTTCTGTGCCTTGCCATGTGAGGATAATGAGTTCTTCACTATATTGAACTGCCAAGTTGGTTGGAGCGTCGCATTCTGGCCATTCTGTTGTTGTGAATTTAACGATTTCTGACCAATCAGAATATTCACCTTCTTCAACGATACCACGAACCTTTACTTGATATTCTGTTTCAGCTTCAAGGTCTGTGAGAACGTATTCGCTAGCACCTGTAACAACAATTGTTGTATCGAATTCTGCGTCAGCTTTAGCGTATGTAAGTTCGTAGTTTTCTTGTTCGCCACGCCATGTCACCTTAGCTGAGAGGTGAGTGATCTCTTGAACTTTAGCTTCTGGAACTGCAGGAATTTCGACAATTTCTGTTTTGAAATTATCAAAATAAGCACGGACTTTATCGCCAAAGTTTTTCCAGTAAAGACGAATTTCTACAGTCTCGTTCAAATATTTTGTAAGGTCAAGTTCTACATCTATAAAATCAGTAACGGTATCCATTTTTTGGTTGTTTGTTGATAAGATAAGAACTTCATTTTCCCATTCACCATCTTCACGACATACTTGTACTGCTAAAGTATCGCCTTCAGCCCAATCACTATATGGCTTATTACCACCATAACGTTGCCAAATATAGAAGTTATAAGAGAATGAGAAAATAGTATTTTGTTGGTCAACAAAGAACTTGCCAAATGAAAGTGTATTTACAGCACCATTAACAGCATTAGCTTGGGTGTTACAGATGATTAAGTAGTGTTCAAGCATATCATTGTTACCATCGCCATCGAGGTCTTCTTCAGAATCGACATAAGTTACACCGACACCATAGTTACCTTGACCTTCTTGTGACCAGCCTACTGGAAGCTCATTAAGGTCTTCTATAGATAAATCTGGAGCCCAAGGGGTTGTATTTATTGTTGCGTTTTTATCTTCTACGACTTCTGTTGAGTAATTATTATCATCATCGACGCTATGTGCGCGGAGATAATATGCTGTGCTTGCTTCAAGACCTTCTACTACTATATTTTGAGCTGAAGGTCCTTTATATACAACACGGCCTAAATTTTCAACCATATCTCCAATCTCGTGGTTGCCTATAGGTTTGCCAAATTCTATTATTTTAGTATAAGGACGGTTTGTACGTACAGAGTCTGTCATGATAACTAATACATTATCTGTACCATTGCTTTCTACGTCGAATGTAAGTGTATTGAGAGTTGTATTTGTAATATTTATGCTTGCAGGAGCTGCTGGTTTAGTGTTGAAAGTGCCTAAAATACCAGCATCATATAATGGGCCATTTGAACAGAATGAGTTGGCTGCATAGACATGAAGGTAGTATTCTGTTGATGGCTTTAATATCATATCTTCAGGTGTTTCGTATATAGTATCTGTTGTATATGCTAAGACAGTTCCACCTCCAAAGTCTTCACCTTCAGCATAGAATACACCATCTTGAGGGTTTTGTGTGAGTTGATAAGATTCTGATATTATAATCAGAGCGTGGTCTGCATCATCAGGAAAATCATATAGCATGATAAATGAAGATGTCGCAGGGATAACTTCGCGAAGTTGGATATATGATGGTTCTTCGCATGGTGCTGGAGGAGTGAAAGTGTAAGTGAGACCTGATGTAATCATACCAGCGCCGAGTGAAGGCTGGTCGTCGCCTGCTATGTAAGTCCAGTTTATCATACCTTCTTCTTCACCTTCTACCAGTGAAACTTGGTCTTCGTAATAACCACGCAATGTGAAACGAGTTCCTTTTGCCCCAGTTCCTTCATAGATGAAGTCGCCGAATACAAAGTCGATAGTGTTACTTGTTTCGTTAAGACGTAATTGCATATCCATGCTGACGACATCTTCAGCATCCCAGCCGAAGCAAGGAGCCCAGTCCTTGAACTGGACCACGAGAGTACGATATGGAGCTTCGCCTACGACTTTATAGCTAAACTCAGAAGTCTCGCTAGCCCAAATACCTCCCATAACATTAGGCATGACACCGATGAGGTTGTCAGCACCAGTTTCACGGATAGCGATGTGTTGCTCCCAAGAAGGGTCATTGGTGATTTCATCTTTGCCTAAAGCAATATAACCATGTGCACCAATAACGAATTGATTACATGCGATGTCGTTGAAAATAAAATCGAAACCGATAGGGAATCCAGCAGCTGTTGTTTCTTCACTTACGATGCCGCTAGGATACCAAGCTTTTCCTGTCAACACTTCTTCAGCGCTTAGGTCTAAGCCTGTCAAATCCATAACAGTGCCGTCGGTTATTTCGGTATAAGTGCCTTGAGTAGCCTGCATAGTGTAGGCAGAAACGACTTGTGCATTAGCGACTATGCCTGCGCACAAGATTGTGAAAAGTAAGAATAGTTTTTTCATACGCAATAATTTTTAAGGTTATTACTATTGTTAATTATTTTTTTGTTTTTATGAAGACCTCAGTCATTACTGATAAGGTCACTACAAATTTAGAGTTTAGATTATAAAAAATCAAGAATTATTTTTAAATTATTCGACAAAAATTTTGCGAGTCAACACTTCGTTTTTCATTGATAATTTAGCGATATATAAGCCAGTTTCGCTAGTCCAGTCGATAGTGTTTTGACCTGCGACAAGTTCTACATTATTTATATCGGTTATTTTTCTTCCAACGAGGTCGAAGATTTCAATTTGAGCTGTATTGTCATTTGCCATATCAATCATCAATTGACCATTAGAATAAAATACATTATTCAAGGAGATTGTATTTTTCTCAACACTTGTAGTATCGTTTTCGTTTTCATCCTCGTTCTCGTCTTCATTCTCATCTTCATTTTCGTTTTCAGCAAAGTCGATTCTTTGAACCATATGACGGTCTTGTGTTTCATCATTTTCATCTTTATAGCTTTCTTTCCATTTCAATACCCAGAATCCATCTTTACAGATGTGTGATGTTAAAGATGAACGTTCTAATGTAGTTTCATTTAATTTTGTTCTTCCTGTCAGTTCACCAGCTTTAGTATCTAATGTAGCGTATATGATGTCGACGTCGCCCCAGCCTGAGTTTTGTTTCATATAGAAGAAAGCAGCTTCGCCGTCTTTGCCTGGCTGTATCGAGTTATATCCGAAAGCATTTTGTTCGAAGTCGAAGAGCATGATGCCATCGTCGCCGTATAACAACTCACCTTGTTTAGATACTTTTTGTATCATCATTCTCTGCCAGCCTTGTCCGCCGTCTGTCTCTCTCCAAAAAGCGAGGAATCCGTCGCCAGCAGGGTCTGCCATGATTTTACAGTTGAAATGTTTCCATTCGTCGTAGCTTAACTTCACGTCGCCTTCGTCTGATGCGCCTGCGAAACCAATCTTACCGTCGCCAGCGACGTATGATATATACGCTGATTCAATATCGTCGAAGTCTCTATCGTCGTTCCAGCCTAAAATGACGCCGCCGTCGCCAGATGGCTGCACGTCTAGTATTGTCCATAATGGGATGCTGCCCCAGCCGCCTCTATAGATACGAGTGTCTTCGCCCCATACTGATGTACCGTCGAAGTCGATCTTACGAGCGTAGAGGTCTTGTGCGCTGCCCTTAGCATAAACGAGGATAAACTGATTCATGCCAGCTTCAACGAGATATGGATATTGGTATGTGATGTTTTTATCTTCCAACTTCACGTCTTCGTCCCATAGTAATTGACCGTCAGATGAAACTCTCTGAAGTTTGATGGCTGTCACCATTGAGGCCATATTTGTGTTACGCATCCATCCGAAGACATAGCTTCCGTCAGCAAGTTCTATGGTCTTCATAGATGCGATAAGGTCGGCATCCCAGTCGAGAGTGATGCCGTTTTCATCCCAAAGCATCTCGCCCTCAGGAGAGATTTTATAGACATACATGCCCAGAGTACTCTTGCCGTCTTCACAGTCACGACCGTCGGTGATAGTGAGGATGATGTCACCGTTCTTGTCTACATAAATATAATCATTATAGACGCAGTAAGAACGATTAGGATAGTCTGAAATCAAAATGCCTAAGTCGCCGAATTTTCTATTGCCGTCTTTGTCGATAGCTTGAAGACGGTATTCGTAGATTACATTGTCGATATCTTCTTCATTGATAGCATCTTTTACGTTAGGATGATAATATAAGAAGTATGTAGTGCCATCAGGTCCAATGTAGGCTTCGTTGTCGTACATTGATGTTCCGTCTAGAACGATAGAGATAGGTTCTTCGTTCCATTGTCCGTAAGCATTGATCACTGTGACTAATGCTAATAAGAGTGTAAATATCCTTTTCATAGTCGTAGTTATTTAGTTATTTTGAATGTTTTATTTGAATTCGAAGTGATGATATTGATAATATAAACTCCATTGCTGAAATCTTCTGTGGAGATATTGTTTTGGTTTTCGCAAGATAAAACGCGTCTGCCACTTACGTCATAAATATTGACGCTGAAGTCTTGGCAATTGTTAATGATTATATTATCATTTGTATAAACAATGTTAAATTCATTTTGTTCAATTTCGTTGATATTTGTGTCGTCTTCGTCTTCGTCTTCGTTTTCATCTTTAATGACGTTGAAGAATGTGCGCCAGCCGAAGCCTGATATTTCCATGTTTTGTGTTATGAGATTGTTATCTTTGTCGTAGATTTTTACATAGCCGCGTGGCGTTTTGATGCCGTCGCCCCATACGTCGGTGACTTCAAAGCAATAAGTCTTTTCCTCTTCTAGAGTCACGTCAAATTCTTTTTCTTCTTGAGTTCCATTTGTGAATCCTTTGAGTTCTTCAACGATATTGCCATCGACATCTTTAATGAAATAACGATTGTCGTCAGAGAAGTTGTCGGTTTTGATTTTGACAGTTATTTTTGATGAAGCTTGCATAATTTCTCCGAATGTTCCTTTTATGCTATTGCCTTGGTATTCTTCTCTGTTTATATTTGTCAAGGTAACTTTCCATTCATTGTCGTCGGTTTGTGCGCTCCAATCGATTGGAATAGAAATCGTTTTCAACGACAAGGCGTTTACTTTGCCAGTCCATTCTACTTCTTTCACTACGCCGTTAAGTTCTACGTTGAATGCTGCGTATGTTATTGGTTTTGTGGATTTATTTTCGAGATATAATTCAAGGAAAGAATAAACGTAGTTTTTTCCTACGGGAATCTTTGGTTTTGAAATCTCAGCTTCCATTGGAAGTTCGAAAGAAGGATGCGACAGTTTTTTGCCAGCCACGTTAAGGATATTAGATTCGTTTTCTGTCACGAAAGCTACGAGTTCTAATTGTTCTGGCACTACAGCCACGCCTCTGTAGTCTTTTGGAAGAGTATATTTATATTCAGCAGTGAAGAACTCACCTTTTTTATATGTTGGGATTGAGTCGCCGAAAGCCTCTGTGATATAATCGCGCAAGACATGTTGGTGCATGTATTCATCGCCGACGCCGCTGCCAGCTTGATAAGCTTGAATATTGTTTTGGAGGAGAGCTATCGATAATCTTGTTGAGTCGTGAGGAGCGTCTTCCACCCAGTAGCCTTCCACTGTGATAGTTATCTCTTCGTAGAAGTCGTCGTATTGGCAGTCGAGCCATAAATTAACAGGAGCTATTTCTGAGTTAGCTTCTCTTGCCATTCTTGTCCAGAAAGACCTTCCGATGATGTAGTCGTTGTCGCGAAGTCTGCGGCTCATCATTCCTGAAGGATAACTATTTGCGCCATAGAAGTCGTGTATTGCGATTCCATCTTCGGTGCGAAGGTCAGCTTGGTCTGGTGCTGGCTCGGCATAATGTCCCGCATGTATCGCAATCACGAATGCCTCGCCATCTTTCGCCATCTGAAGCTGATGTGCCATGGCGTGTCCGTCAGGACAGTTGCCGCAATGTATTCCAGTGAATTCTTCTAACAAGACTTTCTTGTTCTCAGCTTTAGTACTTACGTAATGTGTCTCTATGACTCCGTCTTTTGGAATACGTTGCATATATAATCTGCTAGGCAGTTCTGTAGGGTCTACATCAGGATTGTCAGTGTTTAAGATTCGCTTGTCTTCCCACATCGCAATCCAATATTCATCATTGATAAGCTGGCTGACCTTCATATTTGCACGATTGTCGTTAGATGGGGAGAATACAACTGGTGTTTCAAAAACGAGACTTCCGTCTTCCTTGCTTACTTTTGTGAATAAGTTAGACACTCTGTCTTCGTCGGTAGTTTTGTCGTTTCTCATGAAGAACACAGCGATGTTGCCTTCGCCGTCGTCACTGATATTTTCGTAGCCTAAGATGATGTCGCTATCATCGTTGGGATATACTTTCACGCCTTCTGCGTCCCAGAGCAGTTCTCCCGACATAGAGAGTTTTTGTAACATTAGTCTGCAATGACTGCCTCCGAAAGAAGTCTCGCGTCTGAGTACATAGATATGTTGGTTTTCTTTATCGTAATATATTGAAGGTGAGAAGCTACGCATTCCTTCGGTGTAGCCTATTGCCTCGCCGCCTTCGCCAGATGCGAAACCGTGTTTGCCGTCAGGCAAGATATGTGCGAGATAAGTTCTCTCATAATTGGTGTTGTCACGGTCGTCGCACCAGCCTACGAATACGCCGCCTTCGCCATCGGATTCTACTTTCAAGAAAGTCCAGATTGGTATGGAACCGAAGCCGCCTCTGTAGATTCTAGTGTCGTTGCTCCATACTTCAGAGCCGTCGAAGTCGAGTTTCTTGGCGTGAAGCTCTTGTCCTGAGCCTTTAGCATAAACCATGATGACTTGGTTGTTGCCTGCATTGACGAGGTAAGGGAATGTCATTGGTGTGGTGCCGTCGCCTAATACCATTGGCTTGTCCCAAAGCATCTCACCATCTTTAGAAATTCTCTCTAGATGAATCGTTCCGATTTCATAGTCGCCAGACCAGACATATTCAACCCAGGCGATAAAAAAAGAGCCGTCTTCTATTTGTACCATAGAAAGACAGCCCTGTGTTGCTTCTGAATATCCTCCTCTGTTGAGGTCTATTCCGTTTTCTCCCCAGAGCATTTCTCCCGTTGAGGATATTTTATATAAACGATAGTTTTCGTTAACATCGCTCGTTATTCCTGCATTGGCAGCGTTATTTAGCGTTTGATAAGCGATGATGGTGTTGTTGTCCTTGTCTAGAAGCGATAATTGTTTCGCTGTTGTGTATAACTTCGATTCCAATTCATCGACAAGTATTGCGCCATCTGTTAATTTGCAGTTGCCTTCCTTGTCATGAACATTGAAATAAGTAGCAATGCCTTTGTTTTCTACACCAGGGCCATTCCATGCCGTCAGGACGGTTCCGTCAGGAAGCACATTGAAATTCCAGTCGTAGACAATAGTTTCTGGTTCGATAACATTGATTTCGTTGTTCTGTGCAAAGGAAAGGAGTGATAAAAGTACACAGAATAGAGAGGTGAAAATTTTTTTTAACATAACCTGAAATTTTATTAGTTAAAGAGCAAAAAAATAGTTAAAGTTGTTTGTTCTTTTTGTACTCACAAATTTCAAGTTTTTATTCCAAAAATCCAAGACTTTTTTTTAAAAAATAACTCTACACTTTTTTCAATTTTCAACTTTCAATTTTCAATTATGAATAGACTTGTCGTGCTTTTCGCCATATGAAATAACTCCCACATAAATCAGCAGAATCACATTCATAAGCAACGCGTATATGATTGCTGGTATCGCCATCTCAGCACTGTTGAATATGAAAGGAGAACTCGCAATGGCGATAGCTTGCGCCGCGTTTTGCATTCCTACTTCAATGACGATGGTTCTTCTCACCGCGGTGCCCGATTTCGTCATGCGTGAGAGCAAAGAGCTGCATGTCATAGCTGCTAATATCAAAATCGTTATTGTCAATCCTAGCACTGCGAAGTTTTCTTTGATGGCTTGTGTGTTTTGTATGAAGAAGATTCCAGCTAATGTCATCAAAGCTGGAAATGCTAGTTTGCTGAGCACTTTATTAACTTTTGCCGCTGGCTTAGGGAGATAATGTCTGAATAATATTCCTAAGAAAAGCGGAACGAAGAGTAGCACGATGTTTTGCACTATGAGTTTTCCGAAAGGAAGGTTCACTTCCACGCCGCTTTGTTCTGAGACGAAACGAGCCACAAATTCCATTATGATAGGAATTGTAAATAATGTTATAATGCTGCTTATGGCAGTGAGTGTGACTGACAAAGCCACGTCGCCTTTTGCCAGCATAGAGAACACGTTTGATGAGCTGCCGCCTGGACAACAAGCGATGAGTACTATGCCCATGAAATAGACAGGAGGTAATTTTAAGACGTATGCTAAAGCGAAAGCTATGAGTGGCAACAATATCAATTGTCCTATCATTCCAATCACCACAGCACGCGGATTACGAGCTACGTCAGTAAAAGATTTCTTGTTTAAGTCAGTGCCTAATAAAAACATCAGCACTATTAGAATGGGCATTACAATCCAAATCATAATTTATCAATGTTTTTCAAGAAATCCCATTGGAATATGAGGAGATATAGGAATCCTATTGTGATGGCGCTGTCTGCTATGTTAAAGATAGGGCTGAAGAATATCTGTCCTCCGAATAATGGCATCCATTCAGGGAATGTGAACAATGGGAAGTAGAGCATATCGACGACTTTTCCTTGCAGGAATCCTGCGTAGCCTCCGCCTTCAGGGAATAATGTAGCCACTTGGTAGAAGGAGCTCTCGCTGAATATCATTCCGTAGAACATTCCATCGATGATATTGCCCAAGGCGCCTGCTGTGATGAGCGAGATGCCGAATAAAGGTCCGAATTTGGTTTTTTTCTTAACGAGATAATAGATGAAATAAAATAACAACGCCACGGCTATTATCCGGAAGATACTGAGCGCCATTTTACCGAACTGCGCCCCGAACTCCCAGCCAAAAGCCATGCCGTTGTTCTCTATAAAATAAATCTGAAACCAATCTCCAAATACAGAGAAACTTTCGCCTAATGTCATGTTCAACTTGATCCAGAACTTACTTATCTGGTCAATGAGTAAAACAAGAAAAATGACTATCAGTGGTTTCTTCATTACTTCTTTTGTCCCATTTTAGCTTCAACACTTAAGGTTGCATGTGGTACGGCACGCAATCTTTCCTTAGGAATCAATTTGCCTGTCATACGACATACACCATAAGTCTTGTTTTCAATGCGAATCAACGCATTTTCTAAATTTTGAATGTATTTGTATTGACGTGCTGCCAACTGGCTGTTTTCTTCTTTTGACAAGACATTGGAACCTTCTTCCAAAATCTTAAAAGTAGGAGCCGTGTCATCAGCGTTATTTCCTTTGCCGGCAACATGTTCATTTAACAATTCAAGATCTTTACGTGCTCTTGCCAATCTTTCTAATATCAATTCCTTGAATTCAGCAAGTTCCTCGTCTGAATATCTGACTTTTTCTGGAACGTTATTTAAATTATCTTCCATATCTCTCGAATTTTATTTGATTTTCTGAATTATCGCCGTCAAAGTTAATAATAAATATTGTATAGTACAAGAAATTATTTCTTAATTCTTGTTAATTTTTATCTTAACAGAGATATTGTCAATAAGTTCTAATTCTTCAATATTTTCGCCAATGTTATCGACCATATTTAATGTTGCTAAAGTCTCTGAACAGATGTATTCTTTATACTTTTCAACAACATTATTAATATTGTCGTTCTTTTCTATTGTCAAAATGATGTGGTCTGTTACTTCGAAGTCGCCGTCTTTTCTCATGTTTTGAATTCTGTTGACGATTTCTCTTGCCAAACCTTCTTCTGCCAATTCTGGTGTGACAGTGATGTCCAAAGCAACTGTTGAGTCGTCTTGTGTTGTTACTGCCCAGCCTGGAATGTCCTCTGTTGTGATGATAGCGTCATCAAGTTCGAGATGCAATTCTTGTCCGTCTAATGTGATGTCCAAATAACCTACGTTTTCGAATGTTCTGATAGTTTCTTGTTCTATCTCAGCAAAGAACTGTGTTATTTGTTTTATCATCTTACCATAACGACGGCCTAAGTTTCTGAGGTTTGGTTTTACCTTCTTAACCAAGATGTTCTTGTCGGCTGTCAAATATTCTATTTCCTTGACGTTAACTTCAGAGAGGATGAGTTGCTCGATTTTCTTGAATTGTTCGAGTTCTTTTTCTGAGTTGACAGGAATCATAATCTTTGATAATGGCTGACGAACGCGGATGTTGGCTTTCTTTCTCAATGACAATACCATTGATGATGCGAGTTGTGCCATTTCCATTCTTTCTTCCAAGTCTTTGTTGATAAGAGCTTGATTTGCCTTAGGGAAGTCGGTGAGGTGAACAGATTCTGCTGCCTCGCGTCCTGTTGCTGCGTTCAAGTCTTGATATAAACGTTCTGCGAAGAATGGAGCGATAGGGCTTGAAATCTTAGCCAAAACATTCAAACATGTGTATAATGTCTGATATGCTGAAGTCTTGTCTGATGTGACATCGCTCTTCCAGAAACGACGGCGTGAGAGACGTACGTACCAGTTGCTCAAGTGTGCGTCAACGAATTCTGCTATAGCACGGCCAGCTTTTGTTGGCTCGTAGTTGTTGTAATCGTTGTCGACTTCTTCAATCAATGAATTTAATTCTGATAAAATCCATCTGTCGATTTCAGGGCGTTCTTCGTATGGAATTTCTGCTTCTGAGAAATCGAACTTGTCGATGTTAGCATACAATGCGAAGAATGCGTATGTGTTGTATAATGTTCCGAAGAATTTACGACGTACTTCGTCAACGCCTTCTGCGTCAAACTTGAGGTTATCCCAAGGTTGTGAGTTGGTAATCATGTACCAGCGTACTGCGTCAGCGCCGTATTTTTCTATTGCTTCAAATGGGTCGACGCCATTGCCGAGACGTTTCGACATCTTGTTGCCGTTCTTGTCTAATACCAAGCCGTTAGAGATAACTGTCTTGTAAGATACAGAGTCAGAAATCATTGTAGCGATAGCGTGTAATGTGAAGAACCAGCCACGTGTTTGGTCGACGCCTTCTGCGATGAAGTCAGCTGGGAATGTCTCGTCGTTGAGTTTGCCTTCTTCACCCATGTAATGGATTTGTGCGTAAGGCATTGCGCCTGAGTCGAACCATACGTCGATGAGGTCTGGCTCACGGAACATCTTTCTTCCGTCTGATGAGACGAGGATGACGTTATCTATATAAGGTCTGTGTAAGTCGAATTTTGTATAATCTTCTGAAGCGTAAGGATTTTCTGTCATGAAGCCTGCTTTCACTGACTCGTCGATTCTCTCGCGGAGTTCAGCGACGCTGCCGATACATACTTCTTCTGTGCCGTCTTCAGTGCGCCAGATTGGCAATGGTGTTCCCCAGTAACGTGAACGTGACAAGTTCCAGTCGACGAGGTTTTCGAGCCAGTTGCCGAAACGACCTGTACCTGTTGCTTCTGGTTTCCAGTTGATAGTCTTGTTGAGCTCTATCATTCTGTCTTTCAAAGCAGTGCTACGGATGAACCAGCTGTCTAATGGATAATAGAGAACAGGTTTGTCGGTTCTCCAGCAGTGTGGATAGTTGTGAGTATGTTTTTCGCTCTTGAAGAGTTTGCCTTCTTCTTTCAACAAGACAACGATGTCGACGTCTAATGACTTGTCTTTTTCTGTTTTTGTTGCATCGAAAGCGTTCTTCACGTATTGACCAGCGTAAGGACGATAAGCTTCTACGTCCATGCAGTTCTTCACGAATTCTGCGTCGAGGTCTTCGATGAGGAAGAACTTACCTGTCTTGTCAACCATTGGCTGAGCTTTGCCGTCTTTGTCAATCATTTGGAGTGGAGGGATGCCGCTTTGTTTTGCTACGCGGTCGTCGTCTGCACCGAAAGTAGGAGCGATGTGAACGATACCTGTACCGTCTTCTGTGCTGACGTAGTCGCCGTGGATGACGCGGAATGCGCCTTCACCTGGGTTGACCCATGGAATGAGTTGTTCGTATTCCAAACCGACGAGGTCTTTACCTTTGCATGTGCCGAGGACTTCGTAAGGAAGTTTCTTGTCGCCGACTTTATAGTCTTCGAAAGCAGGTTTTTCAGCTTCGCTTGGGAAGAATGCGCCCATCAATGGTGTTGCCAATACGAAGTAAGCGAGTTCGCCGCTTGTTGGGTTGACAGTCTTTACGAGGTTATAGTCGATGCTGTTGCCGACGCACAATGCTGTGTTTGAAGGCAAGGTCCATGGTGTTGTTGTCCATGCAGCGATTTGGATGCTGTTGAAAGGAACGTCAACGCCGAAAGGATTAGCTTTCACTGTTGTTTGTTCAGCTTTAACGCGGAACAATGCTGTACATGTGAGGTCTTTGACGTCGCGGTAGCAACCAGGGATGTTAAGTTCGTGTGAGCTTAAACCTGTACCAGCTGCTGGTGAATAAGGTTGGATTGTGTAACCTTTATAGAGGAGACCTTTCTTGTAAATCACTGATAAGAGGTACCATAAGGTCTCGATATATTCATTTGTGAAAGTGATGTAAGGATCGTCGAGGTTGACCCAGTAACCCATGGTGCGTGTGAGTTCGTCCCATAAGTCTTTATATTTCATGACTTCTTCGCGGCAAGCCTTGTTGTATTCGTCGACGCTGATTTTCACGCCGATGTCTTCTTTGGTGATGCCGAGTTTCTTTTCAACGCCGAGTTCTACAGGGAGACCGTGAGTGTCCCAACCAGCTTTACGAGAAACTTTCTTGCCTTTTAAAGTTTGGTAACGGCAGAAGATGTCTTTGATGGTACGAGCCATAACGTGGTGAATACCAGGAGTTCCGTTTGCTGACGGTGGACCTTCGTAGAATACGAATGCTGGACCATCTTTACGGTTGTCTAAACTCTTTTGGAAAACGTCGTTGTCTTCCCAGTATTTACGAACCTCTTTAGCGATATTGGTGAGGTTCAAGTTTTTATACTCTTTATACGAGCCTTTCATATATCTATAACTTTTGATTATTTTTTTTATAAGCGACAAAGATAATAAAAATTAGGAATTAGGAGTTAGGAGTTAGGAATTATTTTTGAAAAACTTCAGAAATTAAAAAAATCTCAAAACCCCAAAAGATTTTTTTGAGATTCTGAGATTCCAGCTTTCAACTTTCAATTTTCAACTTTCAACTTCCTCCCTATATTCCGTTCCTGTAACTTGTATCTCTTTCTTGAGTTCGAAGAGGTCTCTTGCATTTGCAACGTCGAAGTCGCCGATTTTAGTTCTTCTCAATGAGATGAGACATGCTCCGTTGCCGAGTGCCTTGCCGAAGTCGTGTGCGAGCGAGCGGATGTATGTTCCCTTGCTGCATTTAACCTCGAAGTTTATCTTAGGGAATTCGCTGTAGTCTAGTTTGAAGTCTTCGATTGTCACGAGTCGTTCTTTCATCTCGATTTCCTTATCGGAGCGTGCGTAGTCGAAGGCGCGTTTGCCATTGATTTTTATTGCAGAAAACTTAGGCGGACGTTGTAATATCTCGCCTATGAATTGTTTTCTGGCTTCTTCCATCATCTCTACGGTGATGCCGTCGGTAGGGAAGAAGGCATCGGGTTCACATTCCATGTCGTAGCTAGGAGTTGTCTGTCCGAGCAAGAATGTTCCAGTATATACTTTTTCCTGCGCCTGGAAATGGTCGATTTGTTTCGTCATCCTTCCGGTGCAGATGATGAGCAGTCCTGTCGCCAGAGGGTCTAATGTACCAGCGTGTCCTACTTTAATCTTTTTTATTCCGTGATAACGTTTTATCACGGCACGTATGAGGTTGACGGCATCGAATGATGTCCAGTCTAATGGCTTGTCAATGAGAAAAACTTCTCCTTCTTCAAAATGAAACATATTACAAAGCGAATATTATTGTTGCGATGCCGACGATGGCACAATATATTGCGAAATAAATCAACTTGCCTTTCTTGACTAAGTTAATCATGAACTTACATGCCAAGCATCCTGAGATGAAAGCTCCTAGGAATCCTATAAATAAAGGTGTGAAACCGATGCCGCCTAACAATGCAGGTTCCTTGATGATGTCGATGACGTTAAGGAATGTCTCGCCTAAGATTGGTATCAACACCATGAGGAAAGAGAACTGTGCGATGCTTTCTTTTTTGTTTCCGAGGATAAGACCTGTGGCGATGGTGGTTCCAGAGCGTGAGAGACCAGGAAGCACTGCGATGGCTTGTCCGAGTCCGATGATGAAAGCGTCACGATATGATATTGTTTCTTTCTGACGAGGTTTTGCGTAATAGGCGAATGTCAATAATGTAGCTGTCAATAAGAGGCAGCATCCTACGACTAACAAGCCGCTGCCGAAAATAGCTTCTACTTGGTCTTTGAAGAACAAACCTACTATCATCACTGGGATGCATGACAATAAAATCTTCGCGACGTATGTCTTGTCGTCGTTCCATTTTGTTGTGAAGAAAGTGCCTTTGAACAAGCCTTCTATCTCTTTCCAAAGGATGACGATGGTACTTAACACTGTCGCTGCGTGTACCGTCACGGTGAACAATAAGTTGTCGGCTGCAGAGGTGTTGAGGTTTAATAATTCCTGACCTATGGTTAAGTGACCGCTGCTACTGACAGGCAGAAACTCTGTCAATCCTTGAAGTATGCCTAATAATAAAGCTTCTAACCAATTCATAATCTAATCGTTGATTATTTGTCTTTAGGTTTTTTCATGATGGCGTAAATCTCAATGCCAAAGCCAATCAGTACTAAAATTGGAGCTAATGTGATTCTGCGGAAACTGAAGATAGCTTCGTTAAACACGTCTGGGTCGTCGGAGCCGCCGCCTATCATTAAAAGAAATCCAATGAGAAGGAATGCTATTCCTATCAAAACCCATAAATAATTGTCGCGACCAAAAGGCATTTTGTTTTCGTCGCTATTTTGCTCAATCTTGTTTTTTTTGTTGTTTAACTGACTCATATCTAATGATTTATTTGTTACGCATAAAATTTGTCGATGTCGGCGTTGAGATATTTCTTAATGGAGAAAAATGTAGAACACATAGTTAGTAAAAGACCTATGCCGATTGTGGAAATGTAAACTTTGAATATGTGCATATTGTTTTGGAACAAATCGGCATCAGGAATGTATTGTCTTATTTCAAATAATGATAATGTCATGAATAACAGTGCTACTAATGCCGCGAAGAGCCCTTGTAACATAAATGTTTTTAGGAAAGGTTTCATGATAAAGCCATCTGTTGCGCCTACGAGTTGCATGCTTCTGACGATGAAGCGTTTAGAATATACGGAGAGTCGTATGGTGTGGCTTATTAAGACTATGGCGATGAGCATCAAGATTATACTGATGATGAAAAGAGCGAATTTCACTCTCTTGATGTTTGTGTTGATGGTGTTCGTCAGCCCTTTTTGATAAATCACTTCTTTGACTATAGTTTTGTTTCCGAGCCATTTCTCAACCATCGCCATGCTGTCGTTGTTGGCGTAGTCGGAAACGAAACGAATGTCGATAGATGGTAGCAATGGGTTTTCAACATCGCCGAGCCATTTCAAGAAGTCGTCGCCAAGGTCCTCTTTGAGTCTGTTGGTGGCTTCTTCCTTGCTGATGTATTCTATTGATTTGACGTATTTTTTCTTGCTGATTTCGTCTCTCAAACTTTTGATGGAAGCTTCTTTGACGTTGCTTTTTATCACTACTTCAAAGCCGATGTTTTCCTTGACGTGGTTTAATAATCTGTCGGTGTATATCATTAAGAATGCGTACATTCCCACAACGAAAAGCACTAAAGCAATGCTAATCAGCGAGACAAAATACGAGCCTGCGAATCTTCTTTTTGTTGACTTATTTTCGGAATACATCGTACGATATTTACGTGCAAAGATAAAATTTTTATTCTATCGAAAGGCAAAACGTAAAAGTTTTATTGTTATGATATTTATAATTAAAAAAAATGTAATTTTACACCTTTAAAAAGAAAGGCTTATGTTAAGAAAATTGGGTGATTATTTGATTCTGATGTGGCAGGCTTTTTCCAAACCCGACAAGGCTTTAGTGTTTAGGAAGAGACTGCTGCATGAGTTTTATAATCTTGGTTTTACATCCATAGGTATCGTTTTGATATTATCTGTGTTCGTTGGTGCTGTCGCTACTATTTTGGTGGCTTATAACACTGACAATCCGCTTCTTCCAGAGAAGCTTATAGGTTTTTCAGCTCGTCAGATGATAGTATTGGAATTTTCTCCTACTATGATAAGTCTTATTCTTGCGGGAAAACTGGGTTCGCAAATTGCTTCTGAATTAGGGACTATGCGTGTTACACAGCAGATAGATGCGCTTAAAGTCATGGGTATCAATCCTGCCAATTATCTCATTCTTCCAAAAATCATTTCATGCCTTTTCTTCATTCCAGTCTTAATTGTATTTAGTATCGCAATTGGCATCTTGGGTGGCTGGCTCGCTTGTGTGTTTACTGGCGTTATCACTCCAACGAATTATGTAGTGGGTTTGAGGTCGTGGTTTGAGCCTTTTTCACTTACTTTCGCCATGATAAAGACTGTCGTTTTCGCTTTTTTAATTACTTCAATATCAAGTTATATTGGTTATAACGTACAAGGAGGCTCGGTGGAAGTTGGTAAGGCAAGTACCAAAAGCGTTGTCGTAAGCAGCATCGCGATTATCATTTTTGACTTAATCTTAACACAAATGCTTTTGACATGATAAAAATAGAAAATATATCTAAAAGCTTCGGCAATCGTCTTGTCCTTGATGATATTAGCGCTACTTTTGAAAGAGGAAAGACGAATCTTATAATCGGTCAAAGTGGTTCTGGAAAAACGGTACTGACGAAGATATGTATCGGTTTGTTTGAACCAGACAATGGTGTTGTTACTTTCGACAATCGTAAGTTTTCAAATACTAAGGAAAAACATAAGATTGACATACGTAAGGAAATGGGCGTGCTGTTCCAAGGCGGCGCTCTCTTCGACTCGATGAACGTAGAGGAAAATGTGATGTTTCCTCTTAATATGTTCACCGATATGTCGTATGAAGAAAAACTTGAAAGAGTGAATTTCTGTCTTAACAGAGTGAACCTCAATGGAATAAATAAGCTCGCCACTTCGGAGCTGAGCGGCGGTATGATGAAGCGTGTCGCCATTGCCCGCGCTATATCTAATAGCCCGAAATATTTGTTCTGCGACGAACCTAATTCAGGCCTCGACCCCGTCACTTCCGAACTCATCGACGACCTCATCAGCGAGATCACTGAGGAATACGACATAACGACAATCATCAATACTCACGACATCAATTCAGTGCTGAAAATCGGTCAGACGATAAACTTTCTTTATAAGGGAAAATTATGGTGGCAAGGTGATAATAAATCAGTCCTAAGTACTGATAATAAAGAACTTAATGATTTCTTGTTCTCTACAGAATTGACAAAAAGAATAAAAACAATTTAAAATAAATATTATGAATGTATTAGATTTAATCATTGGAATTATCTTGATTTTGTTTGCATTAGCAGGTTTGAGAAAAGGTCTTATTATAGAGGCTTTTTATTTGGCGTCGTTTATCGTCGGCATTTACGGCGCGATGTATTTCTCCGATATGGTTGCAGATTGGATGGCAGGCTTCGTTGAAGTGGCTAAGGAATATCTTGCAGTGATAGCATTTATAGTGACATTTATCATATTTGTCGTTTTAATAAGATTTCTTGGTCGTCTTGTGAGCAAATTGGTTCATGCCATCAGCCTCGGATTCCTTGATAAACTTGGCGGACTTTTCTTTGGAGTGATAAAAGGCGCTCTCATTACAAGTATCATCATTATGATTATGAATATATTTGGCCTCACAAATCTCATCAATAAAGATTTAAGAAATGGTTCTGTATTATACACTTATACAGAATCTTTGGCTAATATGCTTTATAAAAATCATGAAGTCGTTAAAGGCTCAATTGCAGAAAACCTTAATCCAAATACATGCTTCGCTGCATTCGCTGCAAAAAAAGCGTAACAATCTAAAAATTGAAAATATATGAAAAAAATAGCTGTTATCTTAGGTGGTTGCGGAACTAGAGATGGTTCTGAAATCAATGAAACCGTTACTTTATTATTGGCATTAGATCAACATGGTGTTAAATATCAATGTTTTGCGCCAGATAGAAATCAATATCAAGTTATAAATCATGTCACTGGCGAAGTCGTCAATGAAGAACGCAACATGATGGTTGAAGCAGCTCGCATCGTCCGCGGTGAAATCTTGCCATTGACAGAATTCAACGCCAATGACTTTGACGGCCTTGCAATTCCTGGCGGCGCTGGCATCGCAAATAACTTGTTTACATATTTTATAGATGGAATGCAGATGTCTGTATTGCCAGAAGTTAAAGATGCAATTATCACAACGTATCAACAAAATAAGCCTATAGCTGCAATGTGTATCGCTCCAGTTTTATTGGCTAATGTACTGAAAGACATTACAATTACTCTCGGTAACGATGAGTGTGGTCCAGCAAAAGACATCCTTGAAATGGGAGCTCATCATCAAGCAACAAAAAACGGCGAGGTGACATCAGACTTGAAAAACAAGATATTCACTACACCGTGTTTTATGTTGGAAGCAACGTTAAAAGACATATACGCTGGAGCATATAATATGGTAGAAGCCTATGTTAAAGAACTTTAAAATTCTAAAATTCTAAAATTCTAAAGTTCTAAAATTTATTCCGTATAGTATAAAATCATCTTTTCGATTGCCTTGTGGCAGACTTCACAGTATTTATTTCCTTTGAAAGTCTTCATGAGGCAATCCATTTTTGGGCGGTACATGCCCTTAGGTTCGTAGCCGCCGCCTTCAAAGACACCTACTTCATTAATATATTTCTCTTCAGCAGGCGTCGGCACTGGTGTCTTCTTTTTTAACATGTCTTTCCATTTGCTGTCGAAATCGACCAAGGTGGTGATGTTTGGTTCCCAAGGCTCAATGCTGAGGTTGTAGTATGATTCGTAGGAGTTGGAGTCGTCGTAATATTCGTCGCTTAATCCTGCAAAGCCATGTCCGAACTCATGAATGATGACGTCGGAAGATAAATTATCATCGGTAGAACTGACGCAATAGAAATTATAGATTCCGCCACCTCCGTATTTCGAGGTGTTTGCTAAGATGTATATTTGGTCATAAGGGACTAGTCCTGCGAGATTTCTTATGGCTTGGTTGTTTGTTGTCATGCAATAACGCTCAGAATCGAAGGTGTAGAATGAACATCCGACGGCGGTGTTCTTCCAGATGTCTTCGGCAGGAATTGTGATGCCTGAGTCTTTGGAAGGAGCCATGACGGCTCTGATATTGAATCGGTCTTGGTATGAACTGTAAGGTTCGTAAGAGAAAAGACACTCTTTGAAAAAGTTGCAGTCGATAACGAATTTACCCATTTCTTCTTCGCTGTAGCCGTCAGGCAGAATCACGATGTCAACAGCCTTGTCAGGAGCATAGTTGCCATGTACATTCAAGATAGAATATTGTGTATGAGGTGCTTCCTGAATGAAATAATCGTCAGGGTCTACAACGAGACGCATCATTTCAATAAATATTCCGTCATAATTTCTTAAATAAAATACAACGTCAACAATTTCTTTAGGATAAGGTATAATGACAGATTCGTTGAATCCTTTTGTTGTGAATTCTGCTTCGGATGTACTTTGCCATTCGCCGAAAAGATTGCAGTATCCTCTTGAATAAATCACGACATCTGAGTCATGGAGAAGTACTTCTACGAGATAATCACCATAACCTAGACTATCGACAAGATGATTTCTAGTTCCACCCCAAACAGGCTCCATTACGTATTTGTCTAAGGCATAATAGCATGTGTCGGAATTGCCGAATATGTAATAGTCGATTCTTAACTGCTGATTAGTGAAATGTACATCATATTGAGCATTAGCCTTAAAAAATGATGTGGAAAGTAATAAAATAAGTAATAATGTTTTGTAAGTAAAGCTTTTCATAAGATGTTTTATTTTAATTATTGAGTTTGCAAAAAAAGCTCATGGCTCATAGCTCACAACTCTTTGCAAATATAATTAATTATAGGAATTATCCATTGTTCAATCTAAATTAATATTGAACATAAATTATGAATTATGCATTATGAATTATGAATTAAAAAAAGGGCCCGGGGAGGGCCCAATTGCATTAATAAACCAAACTACTTACAAAGCTATAGAGAATGTTTAGTACTTGTATATGCAAAGATAAGGATTTTATAAATTTGTCAATAGTGCTGAGGTATAAAACTCATTATTTTGAATTTTTTGACTTTTTTATAACTTGATTTTTTTTTGATTTTATACTATAAAATAATTGTGTTTATATTGATTGTCAAAATAATAATAATTTATAAACTACTACATTTTTGATTATTTTTAGTTTTTGGTCAATTTTATTATTGTAGTATTTTTACCCCCCCCCATTTTTGGCTATTTTTTATATTTTTTGTAAGAAACTGACGATATCTTCGTCTCTGGAGATGTCAAATTTTCTCCTTAATCTGTATCTTGAGGTCTCAACGGTTCTGATAGTCGTGTTTGTTATTGCTGCGATTTCCTTGCTTGACATATTAATATAAAGCATTGTGCATAGTTTTTTCTCTGCTTTAGTCAGACCTGGATGTTTTGCTTCTAATCTGTCTAAGAAATCCTTGTAAATGACGTTTATCTGTTTGTTTAAATTTTCGGTGCTATGGAAAATCTGAACATTGTTCTGAATATTGTGATATAAGTTTTTGATTTTATTTTTTTGTTCATTTTCAGGAAGTTCTATTGCTGATTTTAAGTCTTCCTTAATTGGATTTATGATTTCAACATAAGACTTAAGCTGTAAAGCTAATTTGATTATCAGTTCTCTATTGTTTTTTAGCTGATATTCCATCAGGTCGTATTCGATTTTGTCAATCTTGAGTTGTTGCTCGTATGTCGAGACTTCATTTTTGTGGAACATAGCCTTGTTTTTTGAATATAAAATAATGAATGTGATAGATATCATAGCTAGTACGATGATGAGCAAAATGAATAATATCCATTCATTTTTATTGTTTTTGATATTTTTCTCTTCTATTTCTCTTGTTTTTAATTCCTTGACATTTAATGATAAAAGATAACTATTGCGGAGCTCTTGTATCTTTTCTTCTTGATTTGCAGTATATGAAGAATCGTAATAAATGTCATATTTGTTGAACAAATCGTAGGCTTTTTCATATTGTCCTAATGAAGCGTAACATTTGGATAGTTGATAGTAGGACTGATAACAAATGTTAAACATTTTGAATTTTAAAGTGCTGTCGCATATCATGTTCAGTACGCCGATGGCATTGTCGTAGTCTTCGTTTTTTTGATATAAGTTCGCTAAGCTGAACATGTTTTTGCTGCAGTTTAAATAGTCTTTTATTGAATAAGCCAGTTTTGCTGACTGCTGATAGTATTTCCTTGCTGTTTCAAAATCCGCGATAGAGTCGTATATCTGTGCCTTGTAATTATAGTTGATGACCTGCAGGCTGTCGTTGAAATCTCTGATGCATAAGTACAAAGAAGAATCAATCATGTGAAGTGCGTCTTCATATTTATTTTGTTTTATTAAGATATTCGCTTTATTTGTTAGAGCTGAAGATATCGCACCGATGGTGCTTTTGTCGATGTTGTTTTCTAATATCTTATTGTAGTATTGCATCGCCAACCCGAATTCGTTTTGTGATGAATATATGTCGCCAAAAGCCATGTTGATGTCGTTGAAAGCATTGATATTGTCGATGATTTCCGTGTATTTCAATGCGTTGTTCAATGCATCGAGGCTCCATTTGTTTTCAAATTCGCTGTTTTGATATAGTTTTGCAATCTTGATGTATAATTTGTAGATGGTTTGATATTCTTTGATAGCAATTAAGTTTTCTATTGCCTTTTCGTAATAACTGATTGCAGTTGGAAATGAATTATTTTCCTTGAAAATGTCACCCATTATTATGTTGCATTCCGCTGATTTTTTGTTGTCGTGTTTTTCTTCTGCGATGGCATGAGCTTTATAGACACAGTTAAAGGCGTATTCTGTGTTTTTACTGAAATAAGTTTTCGCTAAATCAATAAGTTTGTCGTATTGAGTATGAGTTTCGGGAATGCCATTTAGATTGCTTGTCTCATTGCTAGAATAGGGATAAGCGTAAATGAATGATAATAGAAGTATTGTGGTGAGAAATATTCGTTTCATTTTGATGTTTTTTTACCTATGCAAAGATAGGTATTTTGTCGTATGATTTTTTTACAAAAAAATAACATAGACCACGATTTTTATTCTTATTTTTGCAAGTATAAATTTTAAAGATATGAGTGATTTCAAAGAAATTGAAAAAGAAGAAAAAAAATCTCTTAACTTCATAGAAGCCAAGGTTGTAGAGGATTTGCAAAATGGTAAAAACGATGGTCGTGTTCAAACACGATTCCCTCCAGAACCTAACGGTTATCTTCATATAGGCCATGCTAAGGCTATCTGCTTGGATTTTGGTATCGCAAAGAAATATAATGGCGTATGTAACCTTCGTTTCGATGATACAAACCCAACAAAAGAAGACGTTGAATATGTAGATTCTATTAAGGAAGATATTCAATGGCTCGGTTTCCAATGGGCTAATGAGTATTATGCTTCTGATTATTTTCAACAGCTTTGGGATTTCGCTATCCGCCTCATAAAAGAAGGCAAGGCTTATATTGATGAGCAAAGCTCTGAAGAAATAGCTGCTCAAAAAGGAACTCCTACCGTTCCTGGCATCGAAAGTCCTTATCGCAATCGCCCTGTTGAAGAGTCGTTGGAACTTTTCCAAAAGATGAACAGAGGCGAAGTTGAAGAAGGTAAGATGGTGCTCCGCGCAAAGATTGATATGGCAAACTCAAATATGCACTTCCGCGACCCTATCATCTATCGCGTGGTTAAAACTCCTCATCATCGCACAGGAAATACATGGTATGCTTATCCTATGTATGACTTCGCTCACGGCGAAAGCGACTACTTCGAAGGCGTTACTCATTCTTTATGTACTCTCGAGTTCGTAGTTCATCGTCCTTTATATGATTATTTCATCGACGAACTTAAAGAACAAAAAGACCTCGAAGACCATCGTCCACGTCAATATGAATTCAATAAGTTGAACTTCAACTATACATTGTTGAGCAAGCGTAACCTTCTCATCCTCGTGAAGGAAGGCCTCGTCAACGGTTGGGACGACCCACGAATGCCAACTATCTGCGGTTTCCGTCGTCGCGGCTACACTCCAGAGTCAATTCATAAATTAATCGACAAAATCGGTTACACAACATACGAAGCTGTCAACGACTTCGCACTTATGGAAAGCACAATTCGTGAAGACTTGAACGCTCGCGCAACACGTGTTTCTGCTGTCATCAATCCAGTGAAACTCATTATCACAAACTATCCAGAAGGCCAGTCAGAAGAAATGGAAGCTGTCAATAATCCAGAAGATGAAAACTCAGGCGTACACAACATCACATTCTCTCGCGAATTGTGGATTGAACGCGAAGACTTTATGGAAGACGCTCCTAAGAAATATTTCCGCATGACACCAGGCAACGAAGTACGTTTGAAAAACGCTTACATCGTGAAATGCACAGGCTGCAAGAAAGACGAAAACGGCAATGTCGTTGAGGTTTATGCAGAATACGACCCAGAAACAAAAAGCGGCATGGCAGGCGCAAACCGCAAGGTTAAAGGAACTTTGCACTGGGTGAGCTGCGACCATTGCATCCAAGCAGAAGTGAGATTGTACGACAGATTGTGGATGAGCGAAAATCCTCGCGAAGCCATCGCTGCTATCCAAGAAGAGCAACAATGCTCGGCTCTCGAAGCAATGAAACAAGTGATAAATCCTAACTCATTGGAAATTAGAAAAGAGTGTTATGTAGAGAAGTTCCTCGCTGATGCAAAGCCTCTCGACCACTTCCAATTCCAGAGAATAGGTTACTTCACAGCAGATAAAGAAAGCACAGCAGAACATCTGGTGTTTAACAGAACAGTCACATTAAAAGATACATTCCAACTTCCTCAGAAGTAATCTCTGAAAAGAAAAAAATCGTATCTTTGCATCTTGAACAAAGAACCCTGAACGAAGAACTAAGAACTGGTTCTTGGTTCAGAGTTCTAGGTTCTTAGCTCAAAAAGCCACTTTAGCTCAGTTGGTAGAGCAACGCATTCGTAATGCGTAGGTCGACGGTTCGAGTCCGTCATGTGGCTCAAAATAAAGACTATAAGACTATGAGTCAATAAGTCTATAAGTAGCACTAGTTGGCTTATAGAATATTGACTCATTTTTTATTTATACATTATACATTATACATTATACATTATACATTATACATTATACATTATACATTATACATTATACATTATACATTATACATTATACATTATGAACTATACAAACTCATTTTTTACTGAAAATACTAAAATGGCTGAGTTGGTGATTTCAAATCCAACGCTGATGCTCACACTGTCACGATTTGGAATTGAACTCGGCTTCGGCGACCAAAATGTCAAAGAGGTATGCGAAAAAGCTAAAGTGTCGCCGTCGTTCTTCTTGTTAATCTGTAACTTATACTCCAATCCGGAATTTATTCCTACCAAAGATGATATCAAGTCTGTAGATGCAAATGCGATATTGTCTTATCTTTCAGAATCTCATAAGTATTATTTGAAGGAAAGACTGCCTCACATCGAATCACATCTCAAACGTATCGTCGAGGCTTGTCCTGCTAGATTCGGCAACACAATAAATCGTTTCTTCAATGAATATAAAGATGAAGTTGAAAACCATTTCAAATATGAGGAAGAAGTGGTGTTTCCTTATATTAAGTCGTTGTGCAATAATGCTTTGACTCCTAATTTTTCAATACATGAATTCGAGTCAAATCATAGTAATATCGAAGATAAACTCAACGATTTGATGAATATCCTGATTAAATATCTTCCTGCAAATATCTTCCCAAAAGAGAGAATTGAAATATCTCTCGACATTATGGAAGTGACTTCCGACCTGAGCTGTCATACTTTAGTTGAAGAACGCGTGCTTGTTCCATTTGTTGAAATGATGGAGGGTTAATGTTATGAAAGTCACAAAGATAATCATTGCAGAATCGTCTCCAATAATAAGCAACGGATTGTCTTCATTTTTCAATGATATGAATCAAATTGCAGTTGCCTCAGTCGTTGATAATATTGAAGATTTGCAGGATAAAATAATCGTGCATAACCCAGATGTGCTGATAATCAATCCTCAGATGCTGGGTTATATGGTCAATGCTTTTGCTAAGCAGATGACGCAAAATTATCCTAACATAAGTCGTGTGGCTCTTGTGACTTCTTACGTCGATAAAAATATCTTAAAGAATTTTAAGGAAGTAATAGAACTTAACGACAATAAGCAGAAGGTTATCAATAAAATACTTAACCTTCAGAATAATAACGAAGAGACTTCTGCTCAAAACGAAAGCGTCGACTTGTCAAATCGTGAGGTCGATGTCTTGGTTTGCGTGGCTAAAGGTATGACAAACAAAGATATATCAGATATGCTGAATATCTCTGTTCATACTGTGATAACGCACCGTAAAAATATCGTCAAAAAAACCGGAATCAAATCTGTTTCCGGTCTTACTGTCTATGCTTTGCTTAATAATCTCGTCGAAGAATCAGAGATTTACGAATGATTATAATAATGTAACGGCAACGACCGTCAAGGCGAAAATCAATGCTTCTAACGATGCTTGTCCTAATAACGCATTGAGTTGCTTGCCTTTATATTTTTCCAATTTGATATAAACGCTGACTGAATAAATCAGCATTGGAATTATCGCGATTGCCCATGTTGTATAATCGCAGATGTCTTTCATGAAATAAAATCCTAATCCGCAAGCAATCAAAGGATTAAATAAAAATACTTTTTTCATGAAATTACTTCCGAAAATTCCTACAGTAGTGACTTTGTTAAATTGTTTGTCTTCAATCTCGTCACGCACGTTGTTAACTATAAGTAATTCATCTACAACGAGTCCCATAGAAAAACCAGCAGCGATTATTTCCCAGTTTATTTCTTTTGTTAATATATAATAGGTGAATGTTATTGGAACAATTCCGAAGAATAATATCACTGCTACATCTCCTAATGCGTTGTATGATAATGGAATTGGACCTAATGAATAACAAAATGCGACGGCGATTATCAATAAGCCGAATGGTAATAATATCCAGCCGCCCCAATAAATCAAACTAAATCCGACTAAGAAACAAATTGAGACTAATAATATTATGGCTCTTTTTATGGTTTTGATACTTACCTCGCCGCTGACGAGTTTTCTGTCAGGGCCGAGGCTGTTTTCATTGTCGCATCCAGTTTTGTAGTCGGCGTAATCGTTTACAACATTCGATGTCGCCTGCGCTAACATGGCGAATAACAAACATAAAATCGCTGGCAACCAATTGTTTCCGCCATTCTCAAATGCCAATGCAATCGCCATAATGACAGAAGCCATCGAGACTAACAAAGTCTTTGCCCTGATAATCTCAAACCATTTCTTAATATTCTTTAACATAATTCCTAATTTGATAGACGTATCAATGTTTATTTATTTTTTGCAGGATACATTGACGCGTCTCTACAACTCCTAACTCCTAATTCCAAACTCCTAACTAATCACAAACCCTTCATAGATTCTGCAAAGTCCGAATGTCAATGCTTTTTGCTTTACGTTCTTGAATCCACATTCTTCCATTATTGCCATAAACTCTTTAGGTTTTGGAAAGTTCATCACTGAATTAGGAAGATAAGTGTAAGCTTTGCTGTCGCCAGAGATTTTCTTGCCGATAAAAGGAAGAATATGAAGGAAATACAATTTATATAATGAAAGCAAAATCTTGTTTTGAGGGACAGAAAGTTCTAATATAAGAAGGTGTCCGTTGTCTTTCAAGACACGACGCAGTTCATTCAATCCTTTTTTCTTGTCTTCAAAATTTCTTATTCCGAAAGCGATAAAAGCAGAGTCGAAACTATTATCCTCGAAGCTGAGATTTTCGCAATCTTCCACTTTAAGGTTTATGTTGTTGAGGTTCAAAAATTTGATTTTTTCTTCACCAACTTTAATCATACCTTCAGAAATGTCGACGCCCGTCACGAAAGGAATTCCGGCTTTTGCCAAAGCGATGCTAGAATCCGCAGTGCCGCAAGCCACATCGAGAACATGAGCCTCTGAGTTACTGAGATTTTTACAAATGCTTTTGACGGCTTTCTTCCTCCAAATCTTATCGATGTTAAGAGAAAGAATATGATTCAGTTTGTCGTAAGTAGGAGCGATGTTGTTGAACATCGAACGCACGAAATTTTTGTCAGCCATTTTTTATGAGTCAATAAGTCAATAAGTCAAATAAGTCAATGAGTTTATGAACTTTAAACCTTAAACTTTAAACCTTAAACCTTAAACCAATTTATTTTTCGTTGAAAGCAATCCGCAGGCGGCGTCGATGTCTTGGCCGCGTGATGCTCTGATAGTAGCGATGATGCCTTTGTCGTTGAGTCTGTCGCGGAAGCGTTCCATGTCATCCATCGTCGGGCTTTGAAGGTTGATGCCAGGGATGCTGTGGAAACGGATGAGGTTGACTTTACAACGCAAGCTGCCGAGTTGTCTTGCGAGTTCTTTGATATGGTCGGAAGTGTCGTTGAGACCTTTGAATACGATATATTCGAAGAAGACGCGGCGTTGTCCGCTCCAGTCGTGCTGACGGATAGCGTGGATGACTTCACGAATTGGATAAGCTTTTTCCACTGGCATGATTTTCATTCTCTCGTCGTGGAAAGGAGAGTGGAGGCTGACAGCGAGATTACATTTCGACTCGTCGAGGAAACGTTTCATATAAGGTATCACGCCCACTGTTGATACTGTGATACGAGTCGGACTCATGGCGAGGCCCCAGTCGGATGTCATCACGTTGAGCGTGCGCATGAGATTGTCGTAGTTGTTCATCGGTTCGCCCATTCCCATGAATACGTAGTTGGTAAGTTTCTCGTATTCAGGAAGGTTGAGTATTTGGTTCAGGATATCGCTAGCAGGAAGATTCTCTTGGAAACCCTGTTTGCCAGTCTGACAGAAGAGGCAGTTCATTTTGCAGCCTACTTGAGAAGAGACGCATAATGTAGCACGTTCTTTATCAGGGATGTATGCAGATTCGATGAAGTTATCTGCGCCAGGGAAGAGATATTTCTTAGTTCCGTCTTTCGATTCTTGGACTGTTTCGTAGTTACGGTAGCCGGTAGTATAATTTTCGGAGAGAAGCTGACGTGTTGCTTTAGAGAGGTTTGTCATTTCGTCGAAGCTGCCTGTGTGTTTTTTGTAGAGCCATTCTGTGAGTTGCTTGGCTGTGAACTTAGGCAATCCATGTTGATTGACGATTTCCTGTATTTCTGCTAAGGTTAAACCGAGTAATGCTTTCATGATGTGATATTTTGCTTACAAAAATAATAAAAAGGCTAAAGACAAAAGGCTAAAGGCAAAAAGTTTTTTTAATTGACTTTGAACTTTCCACTTTCAATTGCTGATAGCTGAAAGCTGAAAGCTAATTTGGGCGTTCCGCTACGCGTCGGGCTTTCCGCTAATGTATAGACGCAAAATATTGCGTCTCTCCAAAAGGATGCCGCTTCAATCCCTAACGCATTGGGGCGATGAGCAATGAGCTGCGAGCTTTGAGCAAAAAAGATGTAAAACAAAAATACTCCCGAATTTTCGGGAGTATTTTTGTGTCGTTATATCTGTGACATATATTATTCCTTATTCTTTGTTAAGATCATTGCTTTTCTTCTCGTATTTTTCAGCTTTATACTTGCACTTGTTTGAAAGATATCTGAGGAAGTTGAAAAATACGATGACAGGGAAGAATAAGTATCCTAAGTATCTAAGGATAACAGGACCATATTTGCGTACGATTACCAATAACTCAATGACAAGTCTTAGTGCTATTGGAGCATAATAGAATATAGCAAATGTTCCGACAAAATCAGCTAGGAAATGAGCCATTTTATAAGAATATTCATATGAATTAGCGTCAGCGATACCATCGATTGTCATATATATAGCTGCAAGAGGAGCGATAAGAACAGAGATGTACGTTAATGCTTGGAGCAAGAAGTCAAATATAAATCTAAGTAAGAATGTAATGAATGGCAGCGGTTTGTCGATTTTCTCTATGTCAAGAAAGGCCTCATTGCGAATATTTCTTAAATACTTGCATGACATTCTCCATAATACATATGGTGATTTGAATAATCCGTAAAAGATTTGATGTGCTACACAAATGCCGCCTTCTGTAAGGTTGTCTTTTGTGTCTTCTCTAAATTTGAATAATTCTTTAAAATCTTTCATAACGCTTTAGTTTTAAATGTTAGTAAAATTTTGCACAAATCTAATCTTTCTGAAAGATAAAAACAAATAATTTAATGTTTTTTTAAAATTCTTTGAAATATTGTTTGCCAGATTTGTTATTGCTTGGATTTTTCGCTGACAGCTAATTGCTTGTTATTTGGGCGTTCCGGCTCCGCTTCCAGCTCCGCCGTCGGGCTTTCCGCTATATCTTTGCTCGCTCCGCTTACGCTGCGCTCGCAAAGGATGCCGCTTCAATCCCTAACGCGGTGGGGCGATGAGATTTAGTAATACGCCACAAAAACAAAGACTCCCGAAAAAATCTCGAGAGTCTTGTTTGGTGTTATTTATTCTAGATAATGTGTGATACTTAAGTATAAATATTTTCATTAATGCCTAATTGTCATATCAATAGTATCTACAATAAGAGACACTAAAAACTTCAAACGGGTATGTAGTTATTAGTTATTTAAATAAATCATCTGTATTTGTTTTTTTCTCTGCTTTCTCAATAACATGTTTTTTGTCGATAGCATTGATAAAATCATCAATTTCTTCATCAGAAGAAAATATCATAAATAAACCATCGTGTTTTATGTATTGGTTGTCTGATGCTTGCAAGTCTCTTATAGATATGATAGCATAACATTCACCATCTGTTGTAACTTTGAAATAGGCATTAGGTGTTCTATAAAAATCAAAGCAATAATCTCCATATCTAAAAAAACAATCAACTTTTGGTAATTTAATATCAAAGTTTTTGTCAAAATTTGTTACTTTGTTTTGTTTTGCAGTATTAGTCCATTCTACATATTTATTCTTAATCTCATTCATTTTATTTTGGAATTCTTGAATTTTTGTTGATTGAAAGCTGATGCCTACAACGTCTGTATCGTCTTCCCATGATGCACAATCAATGTAATATCTAAATTCTTCGCCTTTTACGTCTGATGCCCCGATATTATAGTTTTTGTCGTTAAAGTAATTCATTGAATATTCACTGACTTTTTCTTGTGCTTTCAGTTGGAATGCAAATAGCAAAACAACTGCTAATAGTAATGTTTTTTTCATAATAGATAGATTTAAATTACAACATCCAACTCCAAAATGTCTGTTTATAAAAAAAGAAAGTGTGGAGTTGCTTCACGTTTATTTGTTAGAAGGTTGTGGAAAGACCTAAGCTGAAATAAACGATACAATGCCCCACACTTGAACAGTATGAGGTATATGCACGGAGAGTGCACAGCCACATAGCTATACAAGGAGTGAGTGCTGTTCGTACATCCTTCAGCTTTGAAAACTTCCACATTTTCTAACAAGGACTGCGAAAACACTTTCAATATGTCTGCTATTTATCCAATAGCACCGCAAATTTATAAATAAAATTCAAACGAACAACACTCTTTGGGACATTGTTTCGTTAAAATCAAAAAAATATCCGCTGTGATAAAATACACGACGGATATGTTGTATGAATACTTAAATATGTGTTGGATAGAATGTTATTTTATCATCTCAATCATCTCTCTTAATCTTGATATAACAGCTTCTCCTACTAAATTTATCATTGCTTCAGTTGAGCCAGTTCTTGAATATTCATCAAAGGCATCATAATATTTTCTTCTGTCGGCAAACTTTATATTGATAGCAGGCAAACCTTCTTTTATAAGCTGAAGATTCATTATTAGTCTGCCTGTACGGCCGTTGCCGTCAATAAATGGATGTATGCTCTCGAATTGTAAATGGAAAATTGCGACACGCTCAACGATATGCATTGTTTCACTCCATTCCTTATAATTATTTAGTAATTCCTCTATTTTTGGTTCTATCAAGTAAGGTTGGACTGGATTAGTCAATGCTCCAGCTATGCGAACATTGACACGTCTGAAAGTGCCTCTGTCTTCAGGGCGGTCTGCTAATACCAAGTTGTGAATGCTCTTTATGTCGTATTCAGATAAGTCTTTATCTTGCTTTGCGAGTTCTTCAATATATTGGAAAGCTTCTTTGTAACCAACTGCTTCCAAATGGTCTTTCAGAGGTTTTTTGTCGATGGTAACACCTTGAAGTACGAGGGCGGTTTCTTGCAAAGTGAGAGTGTTGCCTTCAATTGCATTGCTGTTATAGGTATGTTCAATGAGGAAAACTTCCTTAATTGCCTCAACTTCTGCTGGAGTCAATGGACGGCATGAATCCAAAGTTTTCTTAAACGAATTGATCTGTTCTAAAATAGGGGTGTATGATTTCTTGAGGCTTGTCTTTGCATAAGTCCTTGCATCTATAGGTCGTTCTGCATCTTCAGGAATCATATACAGATTGCCTTTCCTCTCCACTCCGGCAATGCGACCTTGCTCGCACAATAGTCTTACTCGTCTTGCTGAGATTCCCCATTTAGCAGCTGCTTCCGAAACTTTAATATATTTCATATCATTCCTATTTTGTGATTTTTAATGCAACAAATATACATATATTATTCCTATTTTTGACATTTTAGGAATAAAACAAATTATTTTGATTAGGAATAGAGGGATAGAGGGATAGAGGAACAGAGGGATAGAGGGATAGAGGGATTAAGGAACTAAGGAATTGAGGAACTAAGGAATTAAGGAGTTGGTTTTTTAAGACTTTAGACTTTAGTCTTTTGTCATTAGTCTTTTGTCATTAGTCTTTTGTCTTTAGCCAAACAAAAAAAGAGCCTCAGAATTTCTGAAGCTCCTTCGTTGTACCCAGGGCCGGGATCGAACCGGCACGAGTGTTACCTCATCGGTTTTTGAGACCGACGCGTCTACCAATTCCGCCACCTAGGCATTAATTTCAATGATCGGTTTGCGAGTGCAAAAGTAGTAAAATTTTTGTTACGGCAAAGAAAATTTTTATTATTTTTGCAAAAATTTTAAAACACACTTAAAATTAACGTCATGCAAGAGCCTTTAGTATCAATTTTTTCAGGTAGAGCCACTCGCTATTTAGCAGATGAAATCGCTAAACATTATGGCAAACCACTCGGACAATCAAGTGTTTTGGTTTTCGCCGACGGTGAATTCCAACCAAGTTTCGATGAAAATATCCGCGGAAGAGATGTCTTTTTGATTCAATCAACATTCCCACCAACAGAAAACATGATGGAATTATTGTTGATGGTTGATGCTGCAAAACGCGCTTCAGCACGTAGAATTATCGCCGTTATCCCTTATTTCGGCTTCGCACGTCAAGACAGAAAAGACCGTCCTCGTATCAGTATCGCAGCTAAATTGATGGCTGACTTATTGACAACAGCTGGTGTTACTCGTATCATCACTATGGACATCCACGCTGACCAAATCCAAGGTTTCTTCAACGTTCCTGTTGATAACATCTTCGCATCAAAGATTTTCGTTCCTTATATCGAAAGCCTTAACTTACCAAACTTAATGGTAGCTTCTCCAGACGCTGGCGGTACTCGTCGCGCTGCTTCTTACGCAAAGATGTTGAACACAGTATTCTCAATCTGTCACAAACAACGTTCAAAACCAAATGCTATCGAACAAATGTTGCTCATCGGTGACGTTAAAGATAAAGACGTTATCCTCATCGACGACATGATCGACACAGCTGGCACAATCACAAAGGCAGGTCAATTAATTAAAGATAGTGGCGCTCGTAGCGTCCGCGCTGTCGCAACTCACCCAATCTTCTCTGGTAGCGCAATGGAAAGAATCGAAAACTCTGTATTCGACGAAGTTATCGTAACAGATACAATCCCATTGACAAACCCAAGCAGCAAGATTCACGTTCTTTCAACAGCTCCTCTCTTCGCAGAAGTTATCAAACGCGTTGAAAACTACGAATCATTAAGCGACTTATTCAAGAAATAAATAAATGAAAGTACGGGCGTATCGCATACGCCCATAAATAAATTATTAACAAACAAATTAAATTAAATTATGAATTCAGTATCATTGAGCGGTTCTCTTCGTGAGAACGTAGGGAAAAAAGATGCTAAACAATTACGCGCTAATGGCTTAGTTCCATGCGTTATCTACGGTCAAGGTGAAGAAGTACGTTTCGCAACAGAAGCAAAAAGCTTCAAAACTATCCTCTTTACTCCAGAAACTTACATCGTTGACTTCACAATCGATGGTAAAGTTTACCGTACAATTCTCCAAGATATCCAATATCACCCACTTACAGACGAAGTTCTCCACGCTGACTTCTTACAAGTAACAGAAGAAAAACCTATCACAGTTACTCTTCCAGTTCGCACAGAAGGTACATCTCCAGGCGTTATGCGCGGTGGTAAACTCAAAGTTAGAATCCCACGCCTTAAAGTTAAAGGTTTAATCAAAGACCTTCCAGCTTACGTTATGGTAAACATCTCTGAATTAAATGTTAACCAAGCTATCAGAGTTAAAGACATCACAATCGAAAACGTTACTCCATTAGTAGCTGCTAACAACATCGTTTGCGACGTTAAAGCTAAGAAATCAGCTATCACAGAAGAAACAGAAGAATAATTCTTTGTGTAAAATACTACTCAATATAAAAAGAGGAACTAGAAATGGTTCCTCTTTTTTTTTAGGCTGAAGACGAAAGTCTAATGGCGAAAGTTGAACAGCAAAAAAAACTTTAGCCTTTAGCCTTTAGCCTTTAGCCTTTTTCCTATCTTTGCACCATGAAATATTTAATTGCTTGTCTAGGAAATATAGGTGTCGAATATGATGATACACGACACAATATCGGCTTCAAAGTCGCTGATTATCTTAATGAAGATTTAAAAGGAACTTTTACAACGTCGCGTCTTGCGCAAGTGTCGGAGTTGCGTTATAAAGGTCGCACTATGGTCGTGATAAAGCCAACGACATATATGAACCTCAGCGGAAAAGCCGTTAAATACTGGATGCAACAGGAAAAGATTCCAATTGAGAACGTCCTTGTTGTCCTTGATGAAATCGCGCTTCCTCTCGGAACATTGCGCATGAGAAAAAAAGGCAGCGATGCTGGACATAACGGACTCGCAAATATCATTGAAAGCTTAGGCACAAACGTGTTTCCAAGACTGCGCTTCGGAATTGGCGACGACTTCCCTCGTGGTAAACAAATCGATTTCGTGCTCGGGAAATGGAAACCATCAGAACTCGATATCATCAACCCTCGCCTCGAAGTCGCTGCTAACTTTATAAAAAGCTTCGTTACACAAGGCGTCGACCAAACCATGAATCAGATGAATAATAAATAGTTAGGAGTTGGGAGTTAGGAGTTGAGGACGATTGTAGAGACGTTTCAATGTTCCCGAAAATATGAACACACATTGAAGCGTCTAATCAATTAAGAATTAAGAATTAAGAATTAAAATAATTATACATTATACATTATACATTATACATTATACATTTTTGAATTAATAAAATAATTAGTAAAACCTTTTACTATTTTTCGTATATTTGCAAATCTTTTAAAAAATAAGATGATGAAAAGAAAATCTTTACTTTTAATCGTGATGATGCTCGCATTGACATCATTGTCAACAATCAATGCACAAGAAAAGAAAAAATTAATCGGCGACTATTTGTCAATCAGCGGTTGGATGAACATCCAATATGATTATGAAAGTCAGTTGCAAAACGACGGAGCAACATTGGACCAAATCAACACTTTCAATGTTCGTCGTGCTCGTCTTGATTTCAAAGGCAACATTACCAAAAACGTTGAATTTCGCGTTCAAGGTGACTTGGCTGGCACTCCAAAATTAGTCGATGGCTTTGTTAAAGTGAAATTACACAAAAGCTTTAACATCCAAGCTGGTCAGTTCAAGATTCCTTTCACATTCGAAAATCCTCAATCACCTCTTACTCTCGAAGGTATTGAGTACGCACAAGTCATCAGCAAACTTTCTGGCTACAGCGATATGTCAGGCGTTAAAACATATTCTGGCGGTCGTGATGTCGGTTTGATGATTTACGGTAACTTCCTTAAATTTGAAAGAAACGGAAAAGAAATACCAATCCTTACATATAAATTAGGTGTGTTCAATGGTAATGGTATGAATAACAAAGATGCTAACTTATTGAAAGACATCGCAGGTAGCATCGAAGTATGTCCAGGCGTTGAAGGCTTGATGCTCGCTGCTTCATACTATGGCGGTAATTATAATCTTGCTGCTGCAAATAAAAACGATGCTAACAGAAATCGTCTCACATTCGGCGGTAAATATGAAACAGGCAGACTTACAGTACGTTCAGAATACATCATGGGCGATACAGAAATGGCTGATAAATTAGGTGAAGTATATAACCTTGAATCTGATGGTTTCTATGTGTCAGCAGGTTATTGGTTCAATATTAAAGAACAAAGAATCCGTCCTGTAGCACGTTACGATTTCTTCAGACAAGATATTCATAACCATGAGTTGAATTCAACATATTATATGGTCGGTATCGACTGGTGGCCATACAAAAACCTTCGTCTTTTAGTCAACTACACAATGAAAGACAAACCAGGATTTGACAATATGGGCAACTTATGGCAAGCACAACTTTCAGTTAAGTTTTAACAATTAGAAATTAGGAGTTAGGAATTAGGAAAAACCTTTTCTTGACTCCTTTTTTTTACAATGAAAAATGAAGAATGAGCAATGAATAATGAAGAATTAAGAATTAAGAATGAAAAATGAAGAATGAAGAATGAAGAATGAAAATAATTCTACATTCTACATTCAACATTCTACATTCTACATTCAACATTCAACATTCTACATTCAACATTCTACATTCAACTTTGAAAAACTAATTTAAACTAAATATGAAAACAAGAAAACTTAAAGCTTTATTTCTTAACGAGGACTGGCTCATAGTGGCTTTAGGCTTCGTGGTCTTGGCACTGATAGCATTCGTGCCTTCATTTATGGTTCACATCAAGATGTTGAATGTTGAAACCTTACATACAACTTCAGGTTGGATTGACACCATTTATACATTCGTGTTTTTATTTCTGATTATTTTGATTTCTACCCTTGCCATGAAACGAGATGCCAAGGGCGTTTTTTTCTCTTTTGTAGTGATATTCGTACTCACTATGTTGTCGCAGTTTCTTGCGAGTCTTCCATTCTGCAAGGAATATGGAATAGAGTCGGTGTTGTTTGCTGTTCTTTTCGGACTGATAATAAGCAATGTCTTTGGCGTGCCAGAATGGATGAGGTCGGCGATACAGAGTGAGTTCTATATAAAAATAGGTATTATTTGTTTAGGTGCGACCATCATCTTTGGAGAGATTGTCAAATCTGGAGCATACGGTTTGGCGCAGGCATTGTTGGTCGTTCTCGTGGTTTGGTACTTCGCTTTCTGGCTTTCCCGCAAGATATTTAAAGTCGATGATGAGATGTCGACGATGATTGCGAGTTCTGTAAGTATCTGCGGCGTGTCGGCTGCCATTGCGACATGCGGCACTATCAAAGGCAACCAGAAGAAACTCAGCTATGTCATTTCTTTGGTTATGGTCGTTGCTATACCTATGTTATATATCATGCCGCTGCTATGCAACTGGCTTCTCCCTATGATTTTCCCACACGATAACGTCGCGGCTCAGCAAGTGGCAGGCGCTTGGATTGGAGGCACGATTGACACTACGGCAGCTGTTGCGGCTTCCGGTGAAATCCTCGGCGACATAGCTGGCGACACAGCCGTCATCGTCAAGGCGTCGCAAAACGTATTACTCGGACTCGCCGCATTCGGAATATCATTGTTCTGGTCGCTGCGCGATACCAATGGCGTCATGGAAACAAAAGGCACGATGATATGGCATCGCTTCCCTAAATTCGTCCTCGGAATGATAGTTGCTTCAGCAGTGTTCAGCATTTGGTTCAACGGCGGCGTGGAAATAGACGGTAATATGGTTAAATATAAATCTCTGGCGAAGAACTTCCAAGGAATATTCTTCTCGATAGCATTCGTCTGCATCGGACTCGAAACACGCATCAAAGAGATTTTCAACAAAGAAAACAGAGCCTCACTGAAAGCATTCCTTACAGCACAGACTTTTAATGTTGTGTTTACCTTTATTGTGGCAGTAGTGATATTCGGGTTTATTGCTAACTAGTTGGGAGTTAGGAGTTGGGAGTTAGGAGTTATCTTAGCTCCTTTTTTAATGAAAAATGAATAATGAACAATGAATAATGAACAATGAAAAATGAAAAATGAACAATGAATAATGAAAAATTAAAATAATTAAACATTATACATTATACATTATACATTATGAATTATGAATTGACAAACGCTCTGT